>JAZRGM010000001.1:0-10054 GCA_045644205.1 Clostridia bacterium
CCTTAAAGGCACTCCGTTTTTTGAAAATTACAAGAATTTGGTTAATTCTTCTTAATGATTTTTCATTTCACCACAAACAAAAAACACAACCAATTCAATTAACGGATAATCAAAAATTTAATAACTTTCTTTGAGGTTTGCACGACCTCTTTTTGTTATGTCATTTTTGACTTGCTTTTTATTTTACCATACTTTTTCAGAAAACGCAAATTCCTATACAGTAAAAGAGGGTTTAAATTAATTCGTTGAAATTAATTTAAACCCTTTGTTATTGTTCTTTTTGCGTTCCGGATTTTTATTTAGTATTGTTTATTCTACCGAGATACCATCTCTTAAAGTCTTTCTTATGGTGCCATTTTCTCCGTTTAAAATCTTATATTCCACAGCATCAGGTTTTTTAAATTCCTCCATAATCGGAATATCCAGAGCGCGATATATAATAAGCGCCACATCTGCCCTTATTGCGGGAGTGTCTGTTTCAAACGAAAAACCCTCTGTTATACCATGCTGACTTGCAATCATTTTAAAGCCTGCCGGATAACCGCCTCTCACTTCTGCAATTGGAGAATAGCCCAGAATTCCAACTACCATTTTTATTATCTCTTCGTTGGTAATATTGTTTTCAGGATTAAAATTTCCATTTTCATCACCACATACAATTCCTTTTTCATTAAGAGCATATATGTATTTATATCCCCAGTGAGAATCGGGAACATCCGCAAATACATTGCCGCCATCAACAGCCTGTGTGCTGAGTCCGGCTGCAACACAAATCATTTTTGCAGCCTCGGCGCGTGTTATGTTATCACCAAGACGAAGATTACCATCTTCGTCGCCAACCATAATCCCAAGCTTTTTGAGGTCTTGGGTGTGGCTTTGAATATCTGCGGTATCTTGTGCATACGCTGTGCCAAACAGCATAATAAATATTAAACATAAAGAAAGTATTTTTTTCATAATGATCCTCCTAATAAATAATATATTGTCCATTTATTTTCCATTCATTATCCGTTGATGATTTAATAGTTATGTTATATGTGTGATTTGAATCATATCCTAAAAACGAATAAACATTTTTTCCATTTGCCACAACCACAGCTTCGTCAACCTTTTGTCCTGTGGAGCTATCAAATATGGAAACCTGCATAAGACTTTCGCTGTTCAAATCAAAATACAATGAAATATTTCCATTTTCATCACACTTAATATCCGAACTGCAAATCTCCCCATCTGTCCATGTGTAGCTTCCTTTTGTATAGCTTCTGTCAAGCTCCGCTTTTCCGTTGGAAAAAGCAATGCCATTATTTTTCAGTGAGCTTTCTATGGTTTCCATGTTTATTTTTTCATAGCTTAAAAGCTCATAACCCATATACAAATCATCAGATGTTAAATTTGTTTTATATTCAAACTGCTTCGTCCTTACTGTCGGAAGAGCCTGCGGAGCTTCATCAGGCGTTTGGGGAGCTGTTTTTTCGGGTGAAAGGTTTAGCTTGGGGAAACTTAGATTTGCGGTAAAATTATCATCCTTTAAATCGCCAATCTTATTTGATGCCGGAATTTTTGCCACATATGCATCGGTTCCGAAAATCGGAAACAGAAAAACACAGATAATAATTGACAAAAGCTGTATATACAGGGGTTTGCTTTTATATCCTGCAAGATTTTTTGCTCTTAGCCTAATCTGATTTGAAAAGGAGCATATTGTGGTATTTGCTTCTTTTTTATCTTCGAATTTGGAAAACTCCAGCATAGAATTAAGATATGAGGCAATATCGCCTTTATTTTTTATAACAGCTTCATCGCAGGCAAGCTCAATATCATATGAAAAACACCTAAGCACAAGCCACACAAAGGGATTGAACCAATGAACCGACAATATAGCCCACGCTGCAAGCTTTGTGATGTGGTCAAGCCTTTTTATATGCATTTTTTCGTGGGCTACTATGTTTTCTCTGTTTTCTTCGCTCACACCATAGGGAATGTATATCTTTGGTTTAAATATTCCAAAAACAAAAGAAGAAAAAATATTTTCTGAATAGAAAATTCCCTCATCATATTTAACAGCAAAACGAAGCTTTCTTTTAAGCATCACCCAGGAAAAGAGCATATAAAAACCCATTGCTATGCACCCACCAAGCCATATAAAGGAAAGAAGCATTTTGTTTGCATCTCCATTTGACGAAGCCAAGTGAACCATTTGATAAACAGAGCCATCATCTTTTTTGATTTCTGATGCTTCATATGAATAATCAAAGCTTTGAGAAGATTTGTTATAAACAACGCTTGCTTCTCCTCTGTGGTTTTCTGCAATATTAAATATGCTTAAATTGCTTTCAGGCAAAGCCGGGCAAAGAAGCCTTAATGCAATAAGAAGATACAAGAGCATAAGATGGCTTCTTGAAAATCCTATCTTTTGAAGCACAGCCTTTAGAATAAGGATGATAGCTCCCGGTATGCAGGCTGCCACGCTCATTTTTATTACGGAGCAAAACACATCGTATAGCATTTATTTCACCCTATCTATGATATTGCGGATTTCTTCAATCTCCTTATCGCTGAGATTTCTCTCTCTCACAAAAGAAGCGATAAAAGACGGAAGTGAGCCATCAAAGGCATTATCAACCACATATCCGCTTTCAAAGGATTGCACCTCATCTTTTGATATAAGCGAAGATACTATGCTGTTTTCATTTTTAAGATAGCCCTTTTCGGAAAGCTTTTTTACCATAGTATAGGTTGTGGATTTTTTCCATCCAAGGTCACTAAGGCAAATTTTAACAAGCTCGCCTGACTGAAGGGGTTCATTTGCCCATACAACGCTCATAAACCTATAGTCGCTTTCGCATAATTTCACCTGTTTCATATTTTCACCCTCTTGGTCTATAATTATAAACTACAATTAGTCTATCACAATAGACCAAGTTTGTCAAGAGGTTTTTAAATTATTGTTTATCGCTCGATGCGATAAACAATAATAGATAAAAGTGAATAGAGAATAGTGAATAGAAATGCTTGAAAGCCGCCTCTGGCGGCTTTGTTCCGAATCTCTCTTATCTTTTCTCTCTTCACTGTTATTGTTTAATGGCATCGAGCCATTAAACAATAATTTCTTCCCAAGCAAAAAGGGGCTGTCTCAATAATCACATTTAATGAATATTTATGTATCAAATATTGTAGGGAACGCATTTATGCGTTCCGCGGAATGGATAAATCCATTCCCTACAACCTGACAATGCATAATTATTCACTTTATACGATTATTGAGACAGCCCCGTGTATTATTTATTATTTATTATTTCTTGTTGCTATCTCTTAACTCAACTCTTCTTATCTTTCCGCTGATTGTCTTTGGAAGTTCATCCACAAACTCAACTATTCTCGGATATTTATAGGGAGCGGTGTGAGTTTTAACATAGGTTTGAACATCTTTTTTGAGTTCTTCTGTTTTTTCTGTGCCTTTTGTAAGAACGATAGTCGCCTTAACAACCTGACCTCTCACCTCGTCGGGTGCGGCAGTTACAGCACATTCAAGAACATAGGGAAGCTCCATGATAACACTTTCGATTTCAAAAGGCCCTATACGGTAGCCGGAGGATTTTATAACATCGTCTATTCTTCCAACATACCAGAAGTAGCCATGTTCATCTCTCCATGCAAGGTCGCCTGTGTGGTAATAGCCATCGTGCCATGATTCTTTGGTGTGTTCTTCGTCTTTATAATAGCCTTTGTAAAGTCCGCAGGGAACCTTGTCGGATGTTTTAACAACAATCTCACCTGTTTCGCCAACTCCGGCGCTTGTTCCGTCGTCAAGGAGTATGTCAACATCATACATAGGACTGGGTTTACCCATTGAGCCGGGCTTTGGTGTCATGCCGCGAAGGTTGGCAATTGTAAGGGTGGTTTCTGTCTGGCCGAAGCCCTCCATAAGGCTAAGTCCCGTTGCCTTTTTCCACTGTTCATAAACCTCAGGGTTTAAAGCTTCGCCTGCAACTGTGGTATATTTAAGAGAAGAAAGGTCATATTTTGAAAGGTCTTCCTTTATAAAGAAGCGATACATTGTCGGAGGTGCGCAGAAGGTTGTGATGTTATATTTCTTAAACATAGGAAGGATATCATCTGCGTTGAATTTGTCAAAGTCATAAACAAATACCGCCGCTTCACACATCCACTGACCATAGAGCTTACCCCAGAGAGCCTTGCCCCAGCCTGTGTCGGAGATGGTGAGGTGGATGCCTTCGGGGTCAACATTGTGCCAGTATTTAGCTGTGATAAAGTGACCTAAGGGATATTTATGAGAATGGGTTGCGATTTTAGGATAGCCTGTTGTGCCCGATGTGAAGAACATAAGCATATCGTCGTTTCCTTGTGCGCTGTCAGCTTTTCTTTCATAAACATCACTGCAAAGAGGCATTTCTGTGTTAAAATCATACCATCCGTCGCGCTTTGCGCCAACGAGGATTTTGGTTTTGAGAGTATCTGATTTTGCAGCAGACAAATCAACCTGATTTGCAACATCGCCATCAGCTGTGCAGACTATGGCGCTGACTCCTGCGGCTTCAAAACGATAATCAAAATCGTGTTCCACAAGAAGATTTGTGGCAGGGATAACGATTGCTCCGATTTTGTGGAGAGCAAGAATTGAGAACCAGAACTGATAGTGTCTTTTTAAAACAAGCATTACCCTGTCGCCTTTTTTGATGCCAAGGGATTCAAAGTAGTTGGCTGTCATGGAAGAATACTTGCTGATATCCGAGAAGGTAAAGCGTTTTTCTTCTTTGGTATTGGAAATATGGAGCATTGCTGTTTTGTCGGGACATTTTTTAGCAAGCTCATCCACGATGTCAAAAGCAAAGTTGAATTTATCTTCATTTAAGAACTCAATCTTTTTAAGGCGTTTCTTTTCGTCTTTTTCGGTTTTAACCCATTTTTTATAAACAGCAGTTTTGGGCTGGTCAATCCATTTCTGAGCCTCTTTATCTTCGGGATAAAGCTGAAATTCGCCTTCTTCTGTGCTCTGATCCTTCATAACAACAGCATAGATTTCAACATCATTTCCATCTAAGGCAACGAGGGCGTGGGGGATGTAGCTGTTGTAGTAGATGCTGTCGCCTTCTTCTAAGATTTCTTCATTTCCGCCTATGATAGCTTTAAGGCGTCCTTTTATAACAATATCAAATTCCTGCCCCTGGTGGAAAGCAGTTTTGGGGTTATTTAAATCTTCCTCGCTATAGGGAATGTGAACCCAATATGGCTCTGCATATTTATTTTTAAACATAGAGGCGAGGTTTTTATACTGATACCCTGTGTGACGGGTAATGGGAAGACCGCCGCCGGCTCTGGAAACCTCATAGCTTGTAAGGGTTGGACTGCTTCCCTTTAAAAGGTCGGTTGGGTCAACATTAAAAGCCTTTGCACATTTATAGATAAATGTGAAGCTGAAATCCCTTGTGCCGCTCTCAAAGGCGTTGTAGTCTTCAACGCTGAGGCCTGTGTTTTTTGCCATCTGCTCTGCAGATAAAGAAAGAAGCTCACGAGTGTCTCTTATTCTTTTGGCAACCTCCATTAATTCTGTTTGTACCTGAGTTTCATTGTTCATTTTAATTCCTCCTTATAATTTGGAGAGGCTATGGTGTGTTTGAATACCTAAGGAAACAAAAAAGCCGCCTCAAAGTTAAACTTTGAGACGGCTATAAATCTTATATCCGCGGTACCACTCAAATTGTGCTTTTAAACACCACTCACAGACTCTATCAAGTCTTATGCTTTAACGCAGCATCTACGGGAAACGCCTACTTGCAAAAAGCTTTCGGGCTCCGGCTCGGAAGTGATGGGCACTTGGGAAATCTTGTTATTGGCTCGCAGCAACCGCCAACTCTCTCAAAACTCAAAATCCCGGCCGTCTTCGTCACAGCCTTTATTTAATATGAAACTGTAAAAACATATTATCACTAAAATTTTTCATCGTCAATGGTAATTTTGCACAAAATAACAAATTCCGATTACTATAAATTTATTATTAAAAATAAATAACCCATGGTATTAGTCCTTTTTATAATTGAGCATAAAGATTCCAAGCGAAACAAGTGCCATTGCAAGCACAAGGTTTAAGGGGGCAACAAGCCCTGCTTCATCCAGCATTATATTAGAAAGAATAACGCCGAAAACAGGAGTCATAAAGCTATAGATGCTGACCTTGGAAACGGGGTTATATTTTAAAAGCACACCCCAGAGAGAATATGCAATTGCAGAAAGAAAAGCAAGATATATAAGCACAGCTGCAGCCTTAAGGTCGGGGAGCTGAACATGACCGCCCGATAAAAGACCTATTGCAATCATAACAAGACCGCCTATAAAAAACTGGTAGCCGCTTATTATAACGGGGTCTTCCCTATGAGAATATTTTTTAATTATAACAGATGATGTAGCAGAAGCTATGGCAGAAAAAATAACAAAGCCATCGCCGAAGAAATTCATTTTTAAATCAAGTCCGTCAAGATTAACAAGCACAATTCCCGCAAAGCCTATAACACACGCCAGAAGCTTTTTGAATGTGATTTTTTCCATTTTGAAAATCACTCCGGCAACAAGAAGAGCAAAAAATGCGCTGGAGCCGCTTGCAATTGTGCCCTTAACACCTGAGGTGTTGGCAAGGCCGATATAGAAGAATATGTATTGAAGAACAGTCTGGAAGCAGGCAACATAGCCTATAACCGGCACATTTTCTTTTTTGGGGTAAAGGAATTTTTTTCTTCCAATACTATAGATTGCAACGGCTATTATTCCGGCAAGGGTAAATCTTAAGCCGGCAAAAAGAATGGTGGAGGGTGTTCCTCTCCAGGGAAGGATAAGCTCGTAGCCTGTTTTGATAAAAGGAGTTGCACTTCCCCACAGCGCACAGCATAAAAGCGCTGTTACCATTATAATAAACGGATTTTGAAAGATTGATTTTTTCTCAGACATTTTATCACCTTTTTATATTGTATTTCTGTTTATTCTTTCTTCATCAAGCTTTGAATAGGCTATTCTCTGGCTTTTGTATAATCCGGAATAACCCGACATCATATAGCTTATGGCGCAAACCAGTGCAAAGATAATAACATTTTCGCTTCCGAAAACCTCTATAGAAAGCATAACCGATGCCACAGGGCAATTGACCACAGCACAAAAAACCGCCACAAAGCCAAGGGCTGCCGAAAAGCCGGGGTCAAAACCCATAAGATTTCCAATAGCACAGCCAAAGGTGGAGCCTATAAAAAACGAAGGAACAATTTCTCCGCCCTTAAAGCCTGCGGATATTGTTATTGCTGTAAAGATTATTTTTAAAATAAAAGCTTCATAATTGGCATTTCCGCCTATTGCCTTTTCTATAACTCCCATTCCGGCACCGTTATAGTCGGTTGTGCCAATGATAAGAGTTAAAATAACAATAAGTCCTCCGCCCGCAAAAGCTCTCACATATCTTGAAGGCATCAGCTTTTCAAAAATATGCTCGCAGTTTTTTATTGCCGCGCAGAAAACTATGCTCACAAGGGCGCAAAGAATGGCTATCACAATTATCTCTAAAACATTTAAAGCAGAAATATTTTCAAGAATAACCCCCTCAAAATGCACTCCATGAAGACCAAAAAGCTTTGCAATATATGCTGCCACAAGAGCCGCCATTATGCTTGGCACAAGGGCTGCATAGTGCATAATGCCAACGCAGCATACCTCTAAAGAGAAAAATGCAGCAGTAAGCGGTGTTCCAAAGAGTGCGGCAAAAACTGCACTCATTCCCGACATAACGATAATATGCATTTTGTCTTTTTTTAAGCCAAGAAGCTTTCCTGCATTATAGCCGATGCTTCCGCCAAGCTGCAAAGCCGCACCTTCTCTGCCTGCAGAACCGCCAAGAAGATGGGTTATGCAGGTGCTTATAAAGATAAGTGGTGCCATTATAAGAGGAACCTTTTCCTCCTTTGCCGCCGCGTCAAGCACGCGGTTTGTATCGAGGGTGCCTTTTGATTTAAATATGTGGTATATTCCGGCTATAACAATTCCGCCCAGGGGAAGGAAATAGATAAGGGAGGGGTTTTCTTCTCTTAAAAGAGTTGCATAATCTATGCTTAAATGAAAAACACTTCCGATTATTCCGCCTACTATCCCCACAAGAGAGGATATTATAAGCCACATCACAAGGGTTTTTATATATTTCAGTGAGTTTTTCAGGCTGTTTTTTATAATTATCATTTGCTCTTTCGCCTTGCTTTCAGTAAAACCTATCTTATTGCTTTTGTTTTCCACTTACCTATACGATAGAAGATAAAGGTGAGAACTGCACCCATTACCCATGTGCAAAGAAGGGAAATCTGAATACATTCCTTCATTCCGTTGGGAAGCTCAGGTGTTCTTGTTAAAAAAGAAATTCCATATGCCAAAGGAACGCGGACAGCAACCGAGGTTATAAGAGAAATCCACATAGGGGTGGTTGTGTCGCCGGCACCACGCATAATTCCCGAAAGGCTCTGGGTTATTGCCATTGCAATGTAGCCCACAGCTAAAATTCTCATAAGCTTATTGCTCATATCCACCAAAGACGATGTGTCGGTAAAGAGCATCATAAGATATTTTCCAAAGAATAAAAGCACAACCGTTATAAGGGTTGAACAGCCAACTGCCATAAATGTTCCCTGCTTGGCACCTTTTCTTACTCTGTCATAAAGATTTGCACCAACATTCTGCCCTGCATAGGTTGTAAGCGCCATACCAAAGGAGAAATTGGGCATCATGGCAAATCCGTCAACTCTCATAATGATTACATTTGCCGCAATAAATGCTTCGCCAAATTGATTTGTCAGCGACTGCACAACAATCATTGCGGAAGAAAATATCGCCTGGGTAAGACCGGAGGGAAGCCCGAGACGGACAACTGTTTTGATATATTT
This sequence comes from Clostridia bacterium, assembly GCA_045644205.1. Lineage (GTDB taxonomy): Bacteria > Bacillota > Clostridia > UMGS1810 > UMGS1810 > RGIG1828. The sequence continues at coordinate 8,925 of JAZRGM010000001.1, forward strand.
TGCTTTTGGCTTCATATATTCAAGACCAAAATCAAAGTAATCCTTCATTTTTGAAAGCTTAAGCATACAAAGTGCAGAGGATATAAACTGAGCAATAACTGTGGCAAGAGCAACACCTGCAACCTCCATACCAAGAGATGCCACAAAGTAAACATCAAGAACAATGTTTATAACCGTTGCCACCAGAAGATACACAAGAGCCGAAAAAGAATCGCCAAGCCCTCTTATAATACCGCTTAAAATGTTATAATAAGCAAGACCTGCCACACCTATAATGGAAATGGAAAGATAATCTACACACCATTCAAAAATGCTCTCAGGTGTGTTTAAAACCTTTAAAAGTGGTCTCAATACCGGAAGGGCCACAGCAACAAGAGCTATGCAAGCAATAAGGGTTGCTGTTATGCAGTTGCCTATTGTATAGGATAAAGACTCTCTGTCTTTTGCTCCGAAATACTGAGAAACCATAATGCTGGCTCCTGCCGAGATACCAACAAAAAGCACAAGTATCATATTAAGAACAGGCATAACGCTTCCAACAGCCGCCAAGGCATTATCGCCCACATAGTTGCCCACAACAATGCTGTCAACGGTGCTGTAGAGCTGCTGAGCTATATTGCCGATAAGCATAGGCAGGGTAAACATCAGTATGCTTTTCCAGGGTTTTCCCTGAGTCATGTCGATAGGTGAATTAAGTTTTTTTAGCAATGTTTTTTACCTCATGTTTTCTAAAAATTTTCTCCAAAACATAATTTTGGGGGATGTGAAAATATAATATAATTTCCATCTTCCCTTATTTCTCCAATTTTATATTGTAACACATAACTTTGTCAAATACAAGCATTAAATTTTGATAAAATGCAACGAAACAGCAAAATTTTAAAAGGCATACTGATACGCGCCGCTATCAAATTGAGCGAGAAATTATTGTTTACCGAACTCGATGTTCGGTAAACAATACAGTGAATAGTGAAGAGTGAAAAGTGAAGAGGTATGGAAGATTTTCGCCCTTTGGCGAAAATCAACCTAACTTATTCACTATTCCTTATTACCTATTACTTTAAAGCGGCACTTCCCTACATTATAAAGAACTCTTCCCTTTACACAGAGGAGGCTTTTTGATAATGGTT
>JAZRGM010000002.1:0-6581 GCA_045644205.1 Clostridia bacterium
TCAATAATCACATTTAATGAATATTTATGTATCAAATATTGTAGGGAACGCATTTATGCGCTTAAGCGGAATGGATAAATCCATTCCCTACAACCTGACAATGCATAATTATTCACTTTATACGATTATTGAGACAGCCCCTTCTTCATTTTCTCTTAGTTTTTATCTCTTATCTTTTCTCTGATTATGCGTTACCAGGGCAGATGCTCTTTTATTTTTTCTTTGAATCTTTTTCGTTTTAAAGCTTTTTCAATATTTCTGTCGATAACAGTTTCAATATCATCAGGTTTTCTAACAAATAAAAGCTTCCATGAATACAGGGGCTTAACATGCTTTACAATATGATGCATGCCGCCGCATTTAACGCATTTGAAGTGGTAATAGTAGTATTTATATTTGAGCTCATAGTTTTTGAATCTGAATTTTGCATATTTGTTGAGACATCGTCTGCATATATAAAATTTTGCCAATTCTTTATTGAAAATCAACTATAAGCCCTCCTTTACCATAAGATATTACACACAATCATAGTATATTGTATTTTATATTTTGAAAAAAGTCAATACACCAACTGTTTTTTTGGTATATATGCTTCATTTTCGTTCTTTTTATTGATAAAAACGACCAAAATAATATTGACATAAAAATAAACTTATTATATAATAAAATGGTTAAAATGCGTGTATTATAGCTTTGCGACGATGATAATATTAGTGTCAGGAGGCATTATTATGTATAATAAGGTTGACTCTAATCTCAACTTTGTTGAGAGAGAAAAACAAACCGAAAAATTCTGGAAAGAAAATAATATTTTCCAAAAGAGTATTGATGCAAGAAAACAGGGAGAAACATACACCTTCTATGATGGTCCGCCAACAGCAAATGGTAAGCCCCATATAGGTCATGTTTTAACCCGTGTTATTAAGGATATGATTCCCCGTTACCGCACAATGAAAGGCTACAAGGTTCTCCGTAAGGCAGGATGGGATACCCACGGTCTCCCGGTTGAGCTTGAGGTTGAAAAGCTTTTAGGTCTTGATGGTAAGGAACAGATAGAAAAATATGGTCTTGACCCCTTTATCACAAAATGTAAGGAAAGTGTTTGGAAATATAAGGGCATGTGGGAAGATTTCTCGGGAACAGTTGGTTTCTGGGCAGATATGGACGACCCTTATGTTACATACCATAACGAATTTATAGAATCAGAATGGTGGGCATTAAAACAGATTTGGGAAAAAGGTCTCCTTTATAAGGGACACAAAATCGTTCCCTATTGCCCCAGATGCGGAACTCCGCTTTCCAGCCATGAGGTTGCGCAGGGCTATAAAGATGTTAAGGAAAAATCTGCAATAGCAAAATTCCGCGTTAAGGGTGAGGAAAATGAATATTTCCTTGCATGGACAACAACCCCCTGGACTCTTCCTTCCAATGTTGCGCTCTGCGTTAACCCTGATGAAACCTATGTTAAAATAAAAACAGCTAAAGAAACATATATCTTAGCTGAAGCTCTTGTTTCTTCTGTTATAGACGAAGAATATGAGCTTGTTGAAAGCTATATCGGAAAAGATTTGGAATACAAAGAATATGAACCTCTCTTTGATTTTGCAAATCCCGATAAAAAAGCATATTATATCGTTTGTGACGGTTATGTTACTCTTACCGACGGTACAGGTATTGTTCATATAGCCCCTGCATTTGGTGAAGACGATGCCAATGTCGGAAGAAAATATGACCTTCCCTTTGTTCAGCTTGTAGATTCCAAAGGTCAGATGACAAAAGAAACTCCATGGGCGGGAATGTTCTGCAAAGATGCCGACAAAGAAGTGTTTATTGATCTTGATAAAAGAAACCTTCTTTTTGCCGCTCTCCCCTTTGAACACTCATATCCCTTCTGCTGGAGATGTGATACACCTCTTATATATTATGCAAGAGACAGCTGGTTTATTAAAATGACAGCTGTTAAGGATGATCTTATCCGCAACAACAACACCATCAACTGGATTCCCGAAAGCATTGGTAAGGGCCGTTTTGGCGATTGGCTCAAAAATGTTCAGGACTGGGGCGTTAGCCGAGACAGATATTGGGGAACTCCTCTTAATATCTGGGAATGTTCCTGCGGAAAGCGTCATTCAATAGGCTCAATAGCAGAACTTAAAGAAATGAGTTCAAATTGTCCTGACGATATAGAGCTTCACAGACCATATATTGATGCAGTAACAATCAAATGTCCCGATTGCGGCGGTGAAATGCACAGAGTATCTGAGGTTATCGACTGCTGGTTCGACTCAGGTGCAATGCCTTTTGCTCAGTGGCACTATCCTTTTGAAAACGAAGATATTTTCAAGGATAACTTCCCTGCCAACTTTATCAGCGAAGCAGTTGACCAGTCAAGAGGCTGGTTCTATTCACTCCTTGCAATTTCAACTCTTATCTTCAATGAAGCACCCTATAAAAATGTTATCGTTTTAGGTCATGTTCAGGACGAAAACGGTCAGAAGATGTCCAAATCAAAGGGCAACGCAGTAGACCCCTTTGATGCATTAGAGGAACACGGTGCAGATGCAATAAGATGGTATTTCTATTCCAACTCTGCTCCATGGCTTCCAAATCGTTTCCACAAGGGCGCTGTTACCGAAGGTCAGCGTAAGTTTATGGGAACACTGTGGAACACATATGCATTCTTTGTGCTCTATGCAAATATTGATGAATTTGATGCCACAAAATATGAGCTTGACTATTCAAGCCTCAGCGTTCTTGATAAATGGATGCTTTCAAAATTAAACACTCTTGTTAAAACAGTTGATGAAAACCTTGAAAACTATAAAATCACAGAAACTGCAAGGGTTATGCAGGATTTTGTGGACGAGCTTTCCAACTGGTATGTGAGAAGAAGCCGCGAAAGATTCTGGGTTAAGGGTATGCCTCAGGATAAGATAAATGCTTATATGACTCTCTACACAACCTTAGTTACTCTTGCAAAGGTTTCAGCTCCAATGATTCCATTTATGGCAGAAGATATTTATCGCAATCTTGTTTGCTCAATAGATAAAAATGCTCCTGAGAGTGTTCACCTTTGTGATTTCCCTGTATATGACGAAGCAAAGATAGATTCTGAGCTTGAAAAACATATGGAAGAAGTTTTAAGCTGTGTTGTTCTTGGTCGTGCATGCAGAAATAGTGCAAATATCAAAAACCGTCAGCCAATAGGAAAGATGTATGTTAAGGCAGACTTTACTCTGGATAAGTTCTACACAGACATCATAGCAGAAGAATTAAATGTTAAAGAGGTTGAGTTTGCTTCCGACGTTAAAGCCTGCACAACCTATAGCTTTAAGCCTCAGCTAAAAACTGTCGGCCCCAAATATGGCAAATTCTTAGGCGGAATAAGAGAATATCTTGCAAATGTTGATGGAAATGCCGCTATGGACGAGCTTGATGCAAATGGAGTTTTAAAATTTGATGTTCAGGGAACTTCAATAGAGCTTTCAAAGGATGACCTTTTAATTGAATCTGCTCAGGTTGAAGGCTTTGCTTCAGAGAGTGATTTCGGTATCACAGTTGTTCTTGAAACAACTCTTTCCGATGAGCTTATTGAAGAAGGCTTTGTAAGAGAAATAATTTCCAAAATCCAGACAATGCGTAAGGATAGCGGATTTGAAGTTATGGACCGCATAAAGGTTTATGTTAGCGGAAATGACAAAATATCCGGCATAATGGATAAGAATGCAGAGCTTATTAAAGATGAGGTTCTTGCAGATGATGTTATTGTTTCAGACTATGAAGCTTCAAAAGAATGGAATATCAATGGCGAAAAGGTAAGACTTGGTGTTCAGAAACAGTAAGATAAACAAATAAAACAGTATTTATAACAAAAGGCAGAAACGATGGTTCGTTTCTGCCTTTTTGAATGGCTAATTAAAATATCACTATCCATCGAATAAACAGGGTGTATGAGAAAAAGCTATACAGACAAATTTTTGTTTGCATAGCTTTTCGTAATTTTATTGACAAAATTAAATATTTAGATTATAATATAAACAGATAAAGGGCAAGACCGCAAAGCGGTTAGCCAAGAAAAACAGAAAAAATAACTGCTACAACTTGACGGGAGGAGCAGTTATTTTTTTATGGTTATTACAAGAAGTAATAGAATAATCATAAAATAAATTATGTATTCGTTTCCCATAAAACCACCTCCAATCTCTGCTTGATAATAGCAGAATAAAAAGGTGGCTAACCGCCCTCGAACTTGCCCGGTATCAGGTTGAATTTCTCCAACGGTGATATTTTAACATAGTTTGGTAGAAAATGCAATAAACTTGTAGAAATAGAGGGAAACAAGCCAAACACATCACATTTTTCAGTGTGATGTGTTTTTAAAATTAAATATATCAGTATGCTTGTTATTGAAATTATTGGTTCACATATTCTAAAATATCATCTATTTTACAATTTAATACATAACAAGCCTTAGCAAGAAAGTCAAGGTCAACTCTTTCAACATTTACAGCTTTATAATATCTATCAACGACTTCATACTTTACACCCGTAAGACTGCGCATTTTATTTCGGGTAATACCCTTTTTATCCATTATTTCAGAAAGCTTAATTTTTATTTTTCCATATTGTTTAATGTCTATAATACTATTTATATCGTTCATGGTTATCCCTCCAACGATATTTTAGCAAAGGATTACCTTATTGACATTTCCCATTTTATAGGTTATCCTATATATGGTAATATTATGCGTATAATAGAGGTGAAGGATAATGCTATCAAAATTAAAACTAAAAAGCACTACAGGTTTGTATGACGAAAAAACTCAATGGTACGAACTTGGCGGAATTACAATTATGGTAAGTATATCATACAATTTTAAATTTATTGATAATGTTAAAAAAGCAAGTGAAAACATAAGAAAAAGTGTTATAACAATAAGCTTTAGCAATAAAAACAAACCGATTTCTCGGGATGTAATTATTTCTTGTTTAAATTTTTTTGGATTTAATGTGGATGAAGAAATGTATGTTAAATATGTTCCATTTGTTGATTATGCGGATATGGAATTAGTTGATTGCTATGGCTTTGAGCAGATAGTTGAGAACAATATAAAAACAAAAGAAATTCTAAAACTTATGGGTGAAATTGCCGAAGCAAAAAAATCTGTCAAGAACAACAAATGATTATCAAATGACGATTTTTACATTCCGTCGGAGATAGGAAAAATGGCTTGGAATGGCCGAATCGAACCTAAAGGGAACCCCGAAGCTGTACGATGGTACAGCGAGTGGGGGAGATTTGGCAATAGCAAAAGGCAGAAACGATCGTTCGTTTCTGCCTTTTGAATAAGTAATTTTTACATTCCCAATATTTTATGCTTCTAAAGCTTCCAGTAATCTTACCATTCTTTCTATCATGGCAAAAGCTTCTCTTCTTGTAACAAGAGCTTCACCTTTGAAAGAACCATCCTGATAACCGTTTACAATGCCGAGAGTTTTAGCACACTCAACATATTTTGCATACCAATCTGCTTCGGTTATATCGGCAAAGCTTGAAGCTGTGAAGCTATCAATGCTTGCATTTATAGATCTAACAATAATTGTTGCCATTTCAGCTCTGTTAACTTCTCCTGTACCTCTAACGCTGCCATCGGTGTAGCCTGTGATGATGCCTCTTTCCATAGCTGTTTTGAAATAGCCTTTTGCCCAATCGGAAACAGAATCGCTGTCGGCAGCTTCGATTGTTACATCCTCTGCAACAGCAAATTTTCTTGCAACAACCATCATTTTTGCCACTTCTTCTCTTGTAACATTGCCATCAGGGCGGATAGTTCCGATGGTGTCACCTGATACAATACCTTTTTTAGCAAGATTTAAAATCGAGCTATATGCCCAGTCATCTTCTGAAAGGTCTGTGAAGTTAAGCACCATATCGCTTTCTGCTTTTTCTTCATCTTCCTTTTTGTCGTCTTCATCCTTTGCAGAAGCACCGGCAGAGCTGCCTGAACCGGATGAACCGCCTACTGAAGGAGCTGGTGGGGTGGAAGGTGTTGTTTCTTCTTTTGCATCAGATGAAACCGCATCTTCTGCATCGGATTTAATTTCTGCATCGGATGTAATTATTTCATCAGCATCAGATTTGATTACTGCATCTGATGAAGCATCTTCATCGGCGTCAGATTTCACATCATTTGCAGGAATGTCAGTAAATTCAATTGCTTCGGTTTCAACAGAATTTCCTTCTGCAACCTGGAGCCCCTGAGTTTCGGCAACTGCTGCCACAGCAAAAAGCAAAGATATGCATAGTGACAGGGAAATAAATTTTAATAAGCTTTTTTTCATTTTATTAACCTCTCTTTTGTTAAGATAATATTATTATACACAAATTTACAGAAATTTCAATACATTTGGATATAAAAAAGACATCACAGGGGATAGGAAAAAAAGATTCAGAATTGTCAAATCGAACTCAAAGCAAGGCAAAGCCTTGCTTTGAGCGATAGCCCGACGCTGTACAAAGGTACTGCGAGGAAGCCATCGGAGAGCTACCCGAATATGCCTCAAGACTTTATAAATTCATT
>JAZRGM010000003.1:0-5964 GCA_045644205.1 Clostridia bacterium
TCAGAAAAAATCTCTTGTAAAATATTCATATATATATTTTACAATAAAATTAACAAAAAGAAAACCTACCCCTCAAGAATGAGGGGCAGGGGTGTTGATGTGCGTGTCAACGCACTTTTTTACTGTAGATAAAATTCGGTATTATAGTATATTATAGAAAAGTGACTGAATTTATAACTTATGTGTCTGCTTTTGTATTGATTTGAAGCCAGAACAGGTGTATAATGCAGATATAAATATAAGAATAATCTCCGAAAGGATGTTGAATTATGAAAGAAATGCTTAAAATTGCCTACATAGGCCATGGTGGCAGAGGTAAATATCATATTAAAAATTTTATCAAAATGCCCGATTGTGAAGTTGTTGCTGTGTGTGACAAGCTTCCCGAAAGAGCAGATTCTATGGAAGCTCTTGTTTTAGAAATGACAGGCAAAAAACCCTATAAATGCACAAATCACAAAGATATAATTGCAAATTGTGAGATAGATGCAGTTGTTGTCTGCACCGACTGGAATATGCATATTCCGATTTCTCTTGACTTTATGGAAGCAGGGATTCCTGTTGGCTGTGAGGTTGGCGGATGCGATAATATGAACGAAATCTGGCAGCTTGTTGAAACCCACCGCAGAACAGGCGTGGAATTTATGATGCTGGAAAACTGTTGCTACGGTCAGAAAGAGCTTATGGTTCTAAATATGGTTAAAAAAGGTCTTTTTGGTGAAGTTGTTCATTGCGACGGTGGTTATCGTCATCAGCTTTGCGAAGAAATCTTAACCGGCGAAGAAAAGCATCAGTATCGTCTTAATAACTATATCCATCGTAACTGCGATAACTATCCCACCCATGCTCTTGGTCCTATCGCAAAAATTCTCAACATAAACCACGGAAACCGCTTTGTTTCATTAACATCAATGGCATCCAAATCTGTTGGTTTAAATGCATATATGGAATATACCGACATAGAAAACAAAAAGCTTAAAGGTCAGAAATTCAATCAGGGCGATGTTGTTGTTACCAATATCAAATGTGCAAATGGTGAAACAATAACTCTTAATCTTTCCACAACCCTGCCTGCATTCTATAGCCGCAGCTTCAATATCTATGGCACAAAAGCTTTCCATCATGAAGACACCCGCTCCCTTGTTATGGTAGGCGATGGAATCGACCTCGAAACAGAGCCCTGGAAAAACCATTGGGGCAACCAGGATGAATATTTCAAGAAATATAATCATCCTATCTGGGTTGAATATCTTGATGAAGGCATAAGCGCAGGTCATGGCGGTATGGATTATCTTGTGTGCAGAGCATTTGTTGAAGCTATAAAAAGAGGCACAAAGCCGCCTATCGATGTTTATGATGCAGCAGCATGGATGTGTATAAGTCCGCTTAGCGAAATGTCTATCGCTATGGGAAGCGCTCCTGTTGCAATTCCCGATTTTACCTATGGTCAGTGGATAGAACCCGACACAGAGTGCAGAGGTAAATATTCTCTTAATGAAATTGTTGATGATCCAACAGTAAGACTCTATCCCGAAGGTAAAGATAACAAGGGAAAAACAGAAGAAAAACACGCAACTGATATATTAGCATAATCATAAGGATGATACATATGAGCAAAAAAGTTAAGCTTGGTTTTATTGGTCATGGTTTAAGAGGCTATCTTATAAAATTCTGCGCAAAAATGGCAGATGTTGATCTTGCGGCAGTATGTGATATGCATCCCGACAGGGCAGAAGCCATGGGCAAAATAGTTGAAGATATAACAGGCAAAAAGCCATATATCTGCACAAATCATAAGGATATGATAAAAGATGCAGGGCTTGATGCTGTGATTCTTTGCACCTCCTGGTCGTCGCATATTCCTCTTTCAATTGATTTTATGAATGCAGGAATAGCTGTTGGTTGTGAGGTTGGCGGATGCGATTCCTTAGAGCAGATATGGGAGCTTGTTCGCTGCCACAGAAGAACAGGCACAGAATTTATGATGCTTGAGAACTGCTGCTATGGCAGACAGGAAATGATGATTCTTAATATGGTTAAAAAGGGCATTTTCGGTGAGGTTGTTCATTGCGATGGTGGATATGTTCATAATCTCTGCGGTGAAATACTCGCCGGCAAGGAGAAAAAGCATTATCGCCTGAGAAACTATATGTATCGCAATTGTGATAATTATCCCACCCATGCTCTGGGGCCTATTGCCAAGATATTAGACATTAATAATGGCAACAGATTTTTAACTCTCACCTCAACTGCATCGAAGGCAGCTGGTCTTAATGCATATATGGAAGATAACGAAATCGAAAACAAAAGCCTTATAGGGGAGACCTTTAATCAGGGTGATGTTGTTGTTACAAATATCAAATGTGCAAATGGTGAAACAATTTGCTTAAAACTTGCCACAACAACCCCCATTTTCGGCACCAGAAATTTCAATGTGTTTGGCACAAAAGCATTCTTTACACAGCCCACCCAGACTATGGCAGTGATTTCCGACGGAATTGATTTTGAGAATGAACCTGCTAAAAATCACTGGAACAGCGTTGAAAAATATTATGAAGAATATGACCATCCCATCTGGAAGGAATATAACGCCGCAGGAGTTGGCTCAGGTCATGGCGGCATGGATCATCTTGTTCTTCGGGCTTTTATTGAAAGCGTTAAAAATGGAACAAAGCCCCCGATAGATGTTTATGATGCAGCAGCTCTTATGGCTGTGACTCCTCTTAGCGAAATGTCAATTAAAAATGGTGGCGCTCCCGTGAGCTTCCCTGATTTTACCTATGGTCAGTGGATAGAACCCGATACGGAGTTCCGGGGTAAATATTCACTCAACACAGTGGAAATTATGCCTGAGATAAAAATCTATCCTGAGGAATAAAATAGGTTTTTACAAGTTTTAAATTGTTTTTGCTATTGTTTTGCTTTATAAAAAGTGATAAAATTAACAAAAAATTATAGCCTTCGGAATTCGAAGGCTATAGTTGTAAAGGGGAATAAGATTATGTTTGAATTTGGGTTTTATGAAAAAGAAATAACACCACCTCTTGGTTGTGGAGTACCCGGTTATTTTAGTTTGAGAAGGGGAACAGATGTTTTAGACAGACTCTATGCAAGAGCTGTTGTTATTAAGGAAAATGACAAAAAGGTTGCAATTATATCTGTTGACGGTTGTCATCCTATAGGCAGATTAAGCGACGAAATTGCAAAAAGAATAGAAAAATTTTCGGGCATCACCCGTGAAAATGTTATGGTTTGCTTCACTCACACCCATACAGGAATACCCTTTGGCAGAGGCGGAATTCCATTTGAAAATGATGAAATTGTTGCCGATTCAATAAAAGGCTATGTTGATGTTTTTGTGCGTCTTGTTGCTGATTGTGCAATCCTTGCAGATTTAAGACTTGAAAAATGCTCGGCATCATTTGGAAAAGGTGAGGTTAAAGGAATTTCCTTTGTTCGTGATTATTTCATGAAAAATTCCACTCCACGCACAAATCCTCCCCGCACAAGCCCCGACATTGAAGGTCCTGTTACCGAGGCAGATTATGAGCTTCCCGTTCTCTTTATAAAAAATGAAAGCGGAGAACCAAAGGGTGCAATCCTCAGTTTTGCCTGCCATGCCGACTGTGTCAGCGGAGAAAAGCTCACAGGTGACTATGTTTCCATTCTTTCAAAGGAACTCAAAAAGGTATATGGTGAAGATTTTGTCAGCGTTTTCCTTCTTGGATGCTGCGGAAATATAAATCACTTTGATGTTTCTAAAGAAAGCGACAGTCCCGACCACTATGTTAAGATGGGTAAAAAGCTTGCTGGTGAAGCTATAAAAGCTGTATCCTTTGCAAAGGATTTAACAGCTTCCGGTCTTAAATCATCTCTTGAGTATATGGACATTCCCCGACTTGAAATAGAAGATGAAAAAATAGAAAGAGCAAAATACTATATAGCCACAGTCAAGGAAGAAAAGGGTATAAAGCTTGCAGCTGACGGCACAGCTCCCGATCAGTATAATCTGGCAATGTCAAAAAGACTTATGAACTTTTTGGAAAGCACACCCGATAGCTTCAGGGTTCCCCTGCAGTGCATACAGATAGGCGAATTTACCATATATGGTTTTAATTCCGAAATTTTTTCAGACTTCGGAAAGATAGTTAAAAAAGGCGATGGCACAGGCATAAACCTTGTGGCGACTTTATGCAACGATGCTTTTGGCTATGTTCCCACAAGGGATATGTTCTATGACACCATATATGAATCCAGCCCTGGCTCTGCCCAGATGCAAAAGGATGCAGGCTACATAATGGCAGAAAAGCTTATTTCTATGAAAAAGTAAATTTCATTATTGAAATAACAGGAGTATTGTGATACAATACTCCTGTTATTTTATGATAATCATCGGAGGAAGTTATGAAAAATAAGTACATGGAAAACGAAAGGCTGAGCCTTGTTTTGTTTTTAACTGTTGCAATAGTTTATGCAGTTATCTATATGACTAAAAACTGCTATAGTGCTGCCATGGTTCATCTTGTAAATGAAAATGTTCTGACAAAAAGTCAGACGGGAACAATCAACTCTGTTTTTTATCTTGTCTATGCTCCGTTTCAGATAATAGGCGGTCTTGCAGCAGATAAGTATTCTCCCTATAAGCTTATAGCCATAGGTATTTTGGGGGCTGCAATTTCCAATCTTCTTATTTTATTTGTTCAGAATTATTATCTGATTCTTGTCATATGGACATTCAATGGTGCTATTCAGTTTGGTGTGTGGCCGGGTGTGTTTAAAATAGTTTCCCAGAGCCTTGCTCCAACCCATAGACACAATGCAGTTTTCTACATATCCTTTTCGTCAACAATAGGTCTTATAATGAGCTATGTTCTGGCAGGTGTTGTTTCCGGCTGGAAGGGTAATTTTATTGTGTCGGCAGTATCTCTTTTTATAGCTTTTGCTGCGTGGATAGTTATAGGAAAAATTCTCGATGGCAAAATGGTTGCCGAAGACCCTATACACCACGGAATCCCTCATCTTCCGGAAGTTAAAAAATATGATAACAAGCCGAAGGAAAGCTTTGCTCCGATTCTTTTTAAAAGCGGGCTTATAATTCTTCTTCCGGTTGTTGTGCTGAAATCCGTGTTTTCTCTCGGAGTTCAGGCGATAACACCAACAATGATTTTTGAAAGCTATGATAATATTTCACCTGCTGTTGCCAGCGTGCTCACGATAATTCCTGTTTTAGGCGGAGTTATAGGTAAGTTTATAATGCAGGCAATTTATGGAAGAAAGATATATAATGAATGTCTAACAATAGGACTTGTTATGGCAGCAATGATACCCTTTGTAGCGCTAATTATGCTGGTTGGAAAAATAAATGTGTGGTTTATAGTTGCTTTTGTTTCAATGGTTGTTTTGATGGCTACAGGTGTCAGCCTTGTAAACACACCATATATATCTTTGCGATTTGTTAAAATTGGCAGAAATGGAACAGTTTCCGGCATAATAAATGCAATGGCGTCTTTGGGAATAGTGGTTGCAAATTTTGTGTCGCCCCGAATTGCCGATAGCTATGGCTGGACAGCAGTTATAGTTGCCTGGATAGGCTTTGCTGTGGTTTCGGTTGTGCTGTCGCTTATAGCGTATATACCATGGAGAAAATTTATAAAAAACCCGGAATATCAGGGGGAATAAAAAGGGATTAGGAAAAAATGATTCGGAATGAGTAAATCGAACTCAAAGCAAGATTGTTTCTTGCTTTGAGCGATAGCCCGACGCTGTACAAAAGTACTGCGATGAAGCCATCGGGGAGCTACCTGAATATGCCTCAAAACTTTAAAAAAATATTTTTTCTTCGTTGTCGCTTTCGGCATACATCGTATTGCCAAAAGCTTCCGCCTTGAAAAACTTTAATTTTTAAAGTCTTTAGGTTCTGTGAATTTTGGAATTAGCAAATTTTATAATAGAATAAGGCAAAAA
>JAZRGM010000004.1:0-43065 GCA_045644205.1 Clostridia bacterium
TTTAGAAATAACAAATTTTATGATAGAATGAGGAAAAAGCGCAGGGAATATTGAGCATATTTCCGAGCATTTTGACGAAATTATATCGAAAATTTGTATTTCCAAAACGAGTTCGGATAATACTCCAATGGCTAAATTTAAAATCCTTTTTTATTTAATGCACAGCCGCCAAGATAAGTACACTTATCACCCTGACGGGCATCAAGAAAATCAAGCTGAGCTTCGATATTATCTTTTATTTTCCACCAGCTCATTCCATAGTTGCAAAAAAGGCTTCTTTCTTCGGATGCTCTGCCTATAAGACGCTGAATTACAATTTCGGGAGAAAGATAGCGGATAAAATTTACTACCCTTTCAACATATTCGTAATGAGAGCCCATTGAAAATTCTTCGTTTTCATACATACGGGCCAATGGTGTGTCTTTGAGGATATAAAGACAATGAAGCTTTACCTGATCAATTTTTAAAGCGGACACAAATTTTGCCGCTTCTATGACATCTGTCATATCATCCCATGGAAGATTTAATATGAGATGAGTACATATAGCAAAATCATATTTTTTAATGGTGTTTACTGCATCTATAAATTCGGCAAGGCTATGGCCTCTGTTTATTTTAAGAAGGGTTTTGTAGTTTACTGTCTGGAGGCCAAGTTCTATGCATATGTCGTAGCCTGTGCGATTGGAAAAGTCTTTGAGATATGCCATATATTCATCCTTTATGCAATCGGGACGGGTGGAGATATATACTGCGCATACATTTTCAAAGACGGAGTCTTCTATCATATTTTTAAAGCTTTCAAAGGGAAGATAGGTATTTGAATAATTTTGAAAATATATTATGTATTTTTCGGCATGATATTTTTTACCGATAAAATCAATATTCTGCCTGATTTGTTCTTTGACGGGAAGTGAGGTAGGAAGGTTTTCAAAGGCTGCCCCCTCTTCACCGCAGAATATGCACCCACCGCGACCGCAGGTACCGTCACGGTTGGGACATGTGATATCAAGATTTACAGGGATTTTATATACCTTTTCTCCATATTTACTTTTTAGATAGTCGGAATATGAAAGATAACGCATAGTATCATTCCTTTTTTCTGAATTTTTCATAATTTTCTTTGGTTGTGCAGGATACGAAGCTATAGTCTTTACAAAGCTTTTTGGCGATTTCGATTGTGGAATCGGTGGAACCCATATCTACAATGAGGATATCCGGAATACTATGTCCTTTTGAAAAAGCAAGACATTTCCACACTATCATACGAACAGCTGATTCAAGACTTTCCTCAGCATTACAAACCTTTACGACTACTGTTGATTTTATTTCATTTTTTCCAAAAGTGAAATGGAAAACTATATCCTTTACAAGCTGACAAAATCCGTAGATTGAAAAAAATGTTATGAAAGTTTTTATTAAAACATCCGTCATAAACAACACCTCTCCGCATTATAATATGCGAAGAGGCTTATTTTTGTTTATCTGATTCAGATACCTGCTTTTTCTCTTAAGATATCTGCCATATCACATTTTTCCCAGGTAAAATCTGCATCCTCTCTGCCGAAATGACCATAGGATGCTGTTTTTCTGAAGATAGGTCTTCTTAAATCAAGTTTTTTGATTATAGCAGCAGGGCGTAAATCAAATACCTCACCTACAATTTCCATAATTCTTTCTTCGGGGATAACTGCTGTGCCGAAGGTATCAACAAGGATAGATACAGGTGTGCTAACACCGATAGCATAGGCAAGCTGAACCTCACATTTTTTGGCAAGTCCTGCTTTAACAATATTTTTTGCCACATAGCGGGCTGCATAAGCTGCACTACGGTCAACTTTTGTCGGGTCTTTTCCTGAGAAAGCTCCGCCGCCATGACGGGCATAGCCACCGTAGGTATCTACGATGATTTTTCTTCCTGTGAGACCGCTATCACCCTGAGGTCCGCCGATTACAAAGCGACCTGTGGGGTTAATATAGTATTTGGTTTTGTCATCTAAAAGATTTTCAGGAACTATTGGAAGAACAACATGCTTTATAATATCTTCTCTTATCTGCTCCTGAGAAACCTCGGGACCATGCTGAGATGATACGACAATTGTGTCGATTCTAACCGGTTTGTCATCTTCATATTCAACGGTAACCTGAGTTTTGCCATCGGGACGAAGATAGGCAAGGGTGCCATTTTTTCTTACCTCGGTTAAACGCATGCTGAGTTTGTGGGCAAGAGATATGGGCATAGGCATTAATTCTGGTGTTTCATCGCAGGCATAGCCAAACATCATACCCTGGTCGCCTGCACCATTATCTTCTTCTTTTGTTTCGGTTTTCTTTGCTTCATAGGATTTATTAACACCAAGAGCAATATCATCTGACTGCTCGTCTATGCTTGTTAAAACAGAGCAGGTGTGGCAGTCGAAGCCGAATTTTGCTCTGTCGTAGCCTATGTTTTCAACGGTTTTTCTCGCAACACTCGGAATGTCCACATAGCAACTTGTTGTTATTTCACCCATTATCATTATCATACCTGTGGTCACTGTGGTTTCACAGGCAACACGGGCGGTGGGGTCTTTTTCAAGTATTGCATCAAGAACAGCATCGGAAATCTGGTCGCAGATTTTGTCTGGATGACCTTCTGTTACAGACTCTGATGTAAAAAGTTTTCTGCTCATAGTTTTATCCTCCAATTATTTAAAAGAAATGTGATATTAATTCTCCAAAGCCATAGGAAATGCCCATCATTAGTATTCCGGCAACAATTACCCCGGCAAATATGGGTAAAAAGGAATGCTTGATTCTCATTTTCAGAAGTCCGGCTATGGCGGCACCTGTCCAGGCACCTGTTCCCGGAAGGGGAATGGCTACAAATAGAAAGAGACCAAGAATCTTATATTTATTAAGGCCTTCTATTTTTGTATTGGTTCTATGCCTCAGCTTCGATGCAATTTTGCCGAACAGCTTTGTTTTTTCAAAATATTCAATAAGTGGCCTGAAGAAAAGAATAATAAATGGAACAGGAATGATATTTCCGATAACACTTATAAGATATACCTCACGCCAATCCATTCCAAGAGACACACCAAAAGGAATTGCCCCTCTTAATTCTACAACAGGCATCATTGACACTATAAATACTGCCAGAGCTTTATTTATTCCGGCAAAATAGCTTTCGATAAGTTCTATCATAATTTATTCCTTTATTTCGTGCCGAATATTCTATCTCCTGCATCACCAAGACCTGGGAGAATATAGCCATGTTCATTAAGTTCACGGTCTACAATTCCGCAATATACATCAACATCAGGATGAGCTTCACATATTGCTTTTATGCCTTCGGGTGCAGCTACAATGCACACAAACTTAATATTTTTTACGCCTCTTGCTTTGATAAAATCAATAGCGGCTTTTGATGAAACACCTGTGGCAAGCATGGGATCTACAACGATTACATCGCGTTTTTCAATATCTTCGGGAAGCTTGCAATAGTATTCCACAGGCTGAAGAGTTTCGTGGTCTCTATAAAGACCGATATGGCCAACTCTTACATTGGGCATAAGGCTGAGCATTCCATCAACCATGCCAAGACCTGCTCTTAAGATAGGAACAATGGCAAGCTTTTTGCCGCCGATGAGCTTTGCATCAGCAACTTCAAGGGGTGTCTGGATTTTTGCATCCATCAAAGGAAGGTCGCGGGTTACTTCATAGCCCATGAGGGTGGCTATTTCGTTTACATACTCTCTGAATTCCTTTGAGCTTGTGGCAACATCTCTCATTTTTGAAATTTTGTGAATTATAAGCGGATGATCCATGATAGTAACATTTTTGTAGGTTTCGTGTTTCATAATATCTCCCCCATTACTTTTGTATATTCATCATTTTATTAACTCTGACTTCGTGGCGTCCGCCAAGAAATTCATTTGTTAAAAATTCGTTTACTATTTCTTTTGCAAGCTCAGGACCGATAACTCTGCCGCCTAAGGTTAACACATTTGCATTATTATGCTGACGAGTCATTTTAGCACTGAAGGTATCAGAGCATTGAGCGGCTCTTATTCCTTTATATTTATTGGCACACATATTCATTCCGAGGCCTGTGCCGCATACAAGTATGCCGCATTTTGCATTTCCTGACTGAACATCTTCGCAAACTATTTTTGCAATATCAGGATAGTCTACCGATGTTTCGTCAAAGCATCCGCAGTCTTTAAATTCCTGACCGATAGATGCTAAATACTCCATTATAACATTTTTCAGCTGAAAGCCACCGTGGTCGCAACCTATTGAAATCATTTTTTATACCTCCGTATTATAGTGAATTTTCACCGTGTTTTTCTATATATTCTCTTTCTGCCTGAGAAGGTCTTATGTAGATAGGAATCAGGTTATCTGCATTATCATAAGCTTCATTTTGTATCCTTTTTTGTGCTGCATATATCAGCGAGGATGCACTTTGCGTTGAAAGATGAAGGGGAGCAATTTTCCAGTTTGGATTTGATGCTCCAAGAATTTTTTCTTTGTATTTACCTACAGCATCACCTGCAAAGATAACCTCTTTGTCTGCCATTTCATTAAGAACTGTATCTATATGACAGATGCGGTCGTGAGTTATTTTCTCATTATCTTTATATACTGCATTATACACATCGCTTCGCCTTGCATCAAAAATCGGGCAGATATATTTATCTGACATGGTGAAATTGGCAGCAACTTCATCAAGAGAAGAAATGCCTATTATTTTTTTATCAAGGGTTGAGGCAAAGGTTTTCATTGCCGCTAAGCCTATGCGGAGTCCTGTAAACGATCCGGGGCCTAAGGCAACAACAAAAACATCTATATCCTTAAGAGATATGCCGCATCTTGAAAGAAGATCTTCAAGCATCGGCATTATAATCTGGGAATGAGCTCTTTCCCCTGCTACTGTGTATTCACCGAGTATTTTATTTTCATCACCCACGGCAACTGTTGCGTTGACCGAGGAGGTGTCCATTGCTAATATTTTCATTGGTTTTCACCTTTATACTCAATTGAGATTTGTCGTGCATCTTCGTTTTCCGGCGTTTTGGTGATGCGTATTTCATAATATGGGAGACTTAATTCGTCACGGACTATATCTGCCCATTCCACAACACAAATGCCACTTTGACTCAGGTAATCCTCCCAGCCGATGTCGTAGAGGTCATCCATTGAATCTAACCTGTAGACATCAAAATGGAATAGAGGAAGGGAGCCACCACGATATTCATTTACTATAGTGAATGTGGGGCTTGTGACATGGGTATCTATGCCGAGACCTTTTGCAAGACCACCTGTGAATGCTGTTTTCCCTGCTCCAAGGTCGCCATCTAGGGTGACAACATCGCCCGGAGAAAGAATTTTGGCAAATTCACAGGCTATGTCTCTTGTTTGCTCATAGCTATTTGACAAACAGACTTTTTTTAACATATCAGAATAAACCTACTATCTCGCCATTATCATTTATATCAATATTATTTGCCGCAGGAGCTTTAGGAAGACCCGGCATGGTCATTATATCACCTGTTAGAGCAACAACAAATCCTGCTCCATTTGAAATATTGACATCTCTTACAGTTATTTCAAAGCCTTCGGGAGCACCAAGGAGATTGGGATCGTCGGAGAGTGAATACTGTGTTTTTGCCATACAAACAGGAACCTTATCAAGACCTAATTTTTCAAGGTTTGCAATTTTCTTATTTGCTTTTGAGGTGTAGGCAACGGATGCTGCACCATAGATTTCCTTTGCTATTATGCTGATTTTTTCCTTGATGGGAAGTTTTTCATCATATAAGGGGGCATAGGATGAAGGAATTTTATCTACTATGTCGCAGATTGTCTGGGCAAGTTCGAGACCACCTTCACCACCCAATTCAAATACTTTGGAGAAGCACGCCTTAACACCGATGCTGTCGCAATAGTCTTTGATATATTGTTTTTCAGCTTCGCTGTCTGTGTAGAATTCATTTATGGCAACAATAACGGGAACACCATATTTCTTCATGTTTACAACATGTTTGCCAAGATTGCAGATACCTTTTTTAAGAGCATCAAGATTTTCTTCTTTTAAATCTGCTTTTGCAACTCCGCCATTATATTTGAGAGCACGGACTGTGGCAACAACAACTACTGCATTTGGAGTTAATTTACCGCTGCGGCATTTGATGTCGAGGAATTTTTCAGCGCCTAAATCTGCACCGAAGCCGGCTTCTGTGATGACATAATCAGCAAGCTTTAAAGCAAGCTTTGTGGCAATTACGCTATTGCATCCATGAGCAATATTGGCAAAAGGACCACCATGCATAAGGCAAGGGGTATTTTCCAGAGTCTGAACAAGATTTGGATTAACTGCATCTTTTAATAAAAGAGCCATTGCCCCTGCGGCATTAAGCTGACCTGCGGTTATGGGGTTACCGCTAAAATCATAGGCAACGATAATTTTTGAAAGGCGCTCTTTTAGGTCATTGAAATCTGATGCAAGGCAGAGGATTGCCATAACCTCAGATGCAACGGTTATCATAAATCCGTCTTCTCTTGGAACACCATTGATTTTGCCGCCGAGACCAACAACAATTTCGCGCAGAGCTCTATCGTTCATATCCATAACTCTTTTGAAAACAATGGTGGTTACATCAATGCCGAGTTCGTTGCCCTGCTTGATGTGGTTATCTAAAAGTGCTGCAAGAAGATTATGGGCACTTGTGATGGCGTGCATATCGCCTGTGAAATGAAGGTTGATGTCTTCCATAGGAACAACCTGGGCATAACCACCGCCTGCGGCACCACCTTTAACACCCATTACAGGACCTAAAGAGGGTTCACGAAGAGCTATGATGGCATTCTTACCTAATTTACCCATTGCTTCGCCGATTCCGACTGAGGTGGTTGTCTTGCCTTCACCTGCAGGAGTCGGATTTATGGCAGTAACCAGGATAAGCTTTCCGTCTTCCTTATTTTCAAGGCGTTTATATACTTCGGGAAGAATCTTGGCTTTATATTTACCATAATAATCAATATCATTTTCACTAAGACCGATTGATGAAGCAATTTCACCTATATGCTTCATTTTTGCATTCTGAGCAATCTGAATATCTGTTAACATTTTTATCATCCTCTCTTATGTATGAGGCATATCGCGTGAGACGATATTCCCTCTTTTCTGCCTTCAAAACCAAGGGTTTCGGTTGTGGTGGCTTTTATATTTACCTGATTTACATCAAGGTTTAGCACATCGGATATATTTTTTCTCATTTGTTCAATATATGGAGCTAGCTTTGGTCTCTGACAGACAACTGTGGCATCTATATTGGATATTATATAATCTTCCTTTAAAAGAAGCTCATATACATTTTTTAAAAGAAACATACTATTTATATTTTTAAAGCTCTGGTCATTATCAGGGAAATGTTTGCCGATATCTCCCATTGCTGCCGCACCAAGAAGAGCATCCATTATTGCATGAACTAGGACATCGGCATCGGAATGGCCGAGAAGCCCTTTTTCATGAGGAATGTCAACTCCGCCAAGGATGAGCTTGCGGTTATCACAAAGCTTATGAGCATCGTAGCCTATACCGACTCTCATTTGGTTTCACTGCCTTTCATAAAAACTTTGGCAATTTCCACATCGGAGGGTGTGGTGATTTTAATATTTTTATAGCTTCCCTCAACAAGGACAATCTTTTCGCCATAGTATTCCATTAAAGAACAATCATCGGTGCCTTCAAATTTATTTTTAATGGCATATTCATGGGCTGATATGAGCTTATCCGTCAAAAACGCCTGAGGAGTCTGGATTTGCCACAGACTGCTCCTTTGAGGGGTGGAAGTTACAATATTATTTTCGTCGGCAAGCTTTATTGTGTCTTTGACTTTTACTGCAAGAGTGCAGGAATTGCCTTTTTGAAGCTGTTCAAAGAGCATCCTGATATGACGGACTTCAACAAGACATCTAACAGCATCATGAACAAGAACATATTTGCAATCTGTTGCCTCTTTAAGTCCTGAATATACGGATTCCTGCCTTGTTGCGCCACCGGAGACAACTATTACATCTTTTTTCAAATGCTCTGTTAAGCCGGAACACAAAGCAAGATAGTCTTTATGGCAGACCACAATTATTTTATCTATGAAATCACAGTCTTCAAACACAGAAAGAGTGTGGCTGATGATTTCTTTGCCATTTATTTTTAAAAACTGTTTAGGGATGTCTCCGCCCAGGCGTGTGCCTGAGCCTCCGGCAACAATTATTGCCGCTGTTTTTTTATTCAAGGCATTATACCCCTTTTTATTAGTTTAAAAACTTATCAGTTTCTTTTATCATAAGTTCCTTTTCACATACCGTGTTGAAACGGGGAGTTTTGCTTCTGAGTTCATCAAGCTGAGGAGGAATTTTTATTTTTCCTTCCTGCGCAAGAATATCAAGAAGGTCAAACTCGGATTTTTCACTTAAATCTGATTCAGGTGATAAAGCTGATATAACAGCTTCGTTGAATTTGAATGGATTTGCTGTGGATGCAATAACTGTTGGAGTTGCATCTCCGGTGGCAGCAAGATAATTTTCATACACATTAACAGCAACGGATGTGTGGGTATCGATTACATAATCATATTTTTCAAAAGTTGCGGCAATTGTTTTTTTAGTGTCTTCATCACTGCAATAGCCTGCCACAAAAGCATCTTTAATTTTATTTAAGATATCTTCCGATACTGTGTATTTTCCTGTTTCTGAAAGGCTTGCCATATAGGATGAGATTAGCTTATCATCGCATCCGGAGAGATGGTAGAGAAGTCTTTCAAGGTTACTTGAAATCAGAATATCCATTGAAGGAGAGATTGTTGTATGGAAGCTACGGTTTCTATCGTATGTACCGGTTTTGATGAAATCTGTTAAAACATTATTGCTATTGGATGCACAGATAAGCTTATTTACGGGAAGTCCCATTTCTTTTGCATAAAAAGCAGCAAGAATATTACCGAAGTTACCTGTTGGAACAACAATATTTATTTTGTCACCAAGACCTATTTTACCGGAGGTTAGCATATCACAATATGCTGAGAAATAGTAGACAATCTGAGGTGCGAGTCTGCCCCAGTTGATTGAATTGGCAGAAGATAAAACATAGCCTCTTTTTGCAAGCTCATTTTTATATTCTTCATTGGTGAAGATTTTCTTAACTCCTGTCTGGGCATCGTCAAAATTACCTTTTACTGCGCAAACACAAACATTTGACCCTTCCTGAGTTGTCATCTGGAGTTTTTGAATCTGAGAAACTCCATCTACAGGATAGAATACCTGAATTTTTGTGCCTTTAACATCTTTAAAGCCTTCAAGAGCTGCTTTGCCTGTGTCGCCTGAGGTGGCAACAAGGATAACAACCTCATGGTTTTCACCGGTTTTACGGATGGAATTTGTCAGAAGATGTGGAAGTATCTGCAGAGCCATATCTTTGAATGCACAGGTTGGGCCATGCCACAGTTCAAGGATTGAGGCTGTGGATGAAAGATGATGAAGCGGAGCTGTGTTTTCAGATTCAAACTTTTCTTTTGCATAGGCTGCCAAAGCACAGTCATTTAATTCTTCCTTTGTAAAGTCGGTTAAAAACATTCCAAGAACCTCAGCGGCTCTCTGGGTGTATTTCATGCCGGACAGTCTTTTTATATCATCAAGAGAAACTAAGGGAATTGTTTCGGGAACATAGAGTCCGCCCTCGGGAGAAATGCCGCGCTTTATAGCAAGCGCAGAATCAACTGATATTTTATTATTTCTTGTGCTTTGATATTTCATGGTGATCCTCCGATTGTTATTTATTTTAAAACTATTCTATGGAATACTTTTTTGCCTTTTTTGATTGTTGCTTCGCCATTTTCAAAGTTGGCATCAGAGAGCATAAATGCAATATCTGTTACCTTTTCTCCGTTGAGGCTTACTCCGCCCTGCTGAACTAAGCGTCTAGCTTCACCTTTTGATGCGGCAAGAGCTGATTTAACAAGAACATCAAGAATTGACATACCATCTGAGAGTTCTGCATTATCAATTTCGGTTGTTGGCATATCGGCAGAATTTGTGCCCCCGCCAAATACAGCTTCTGCTGCAGCTTTAACCTTATTGGCCTCTTCCTCGCCATGAACGAGCTTTGTAACTTCATAGGCAAGAACCCTTTTTGCTTTATTGATTTCAGCATCTTTATATTTTGCCATTTCTTCAATTTCTTCAAGGGGAAGGAATGTGAGAAGCTTGAGGCATTTTATAACATCGGCATCGTCAACATTTACCCAATACTGATAGAAATCATAGGGAGATGTTTTCTGGGGATCAAGCCACAGAGCACCACTCTGGGTTTTGCCCATTTTTTTGCCTTCGCTATTTGTTAAAAGGGTGAAGGTCATACCATATACCTGCTTCTGGTCTTTTCTGCGGCACAATTCTATTCCGCCTAAGATATTGCTCCACTGGTCGTCACCGCCAAGCTCAAGCTTACAGTCGTATTCACGGCTGAGCATTAAAAAGTCATAGCTCTGCATAAGCATATAGTTGAATTCAAGGAAAGAAAGTCCTTTTTCAAGACGCTGCTTAAAGCACTCTGCTGTGAGCATTTTATTAACTGAGAAGCATGCACCGATATCTCTTAAAAAATCAACATAATTGAGCTTTAAAAGCCAGTCGGCATTATTAACCATAAGAGCCTTTTCATCGGAAAAGTCGATAACGCTGGAAAGCTGTTTTTTAAAACATTCACAGTTATGATTTATAATATCGGCAGTCATCATCTGACGCATATCGGTTCTGCCGGAGGGGTCGCCTATGTGACCTGTGCCTCCGCCAACAAGAGCGATGGGGCGATGACCATGCATCTGCATATGCTTCATAACAACCATCTGCAAAAAGTGGCCAACATGAAGGCTATCGGCAGTTGGGTCAAAGCCTATATAGAAGGTTACCTTTTCTTTTCCGAGAAGCTCTCTTACTTCTTCCTCATGGGTAACCTGAGCGATGAGACCTCTTTCTTTTAATACATCATAAACATTTCTCATAACTTCCTCCTGTATATAAACACATATTTTTACTTATATAATTTTACAATATAACATTATATAATAAATAGACATATTTTGCAAGAGTAATTTGTTAAAAAATCAACAAAAAAACCCTTCTGAACAAGAAGGGTTTTGGGATAAGTTATTGTTTCTTTGTTTTATCAGTATTTCTTATTTCTGCTCTTTTGATTTTTCCAGAAATTGTTTTGGGGAGTTCGTCTACAAACTCAACAATTCGGGGATATTTATAAGGAGCTGTGGTTCTTTTAACATGATCCTGCAATTCTTTTTTGAGTTCGTCGGAAGGTCGGAAGCCTTTTGCAAGAACGATGGTTGCTTTAACTATCTGACCTCTGATTTCATCGGGAACTGCAGTTATGGCTGTTTCAAATACTGCGGGATGCTCCATTAAAGCACTTTCAACCTCGAAAGGACCTATGCGGTAGCCTGAGGATTTTATAACATCATCCGCTCTGCCAACATACCAATAGTAGCCATCTTCATCGCACCAGGCAAGGTCACCTGTGAGATAATAGCCATTAACAAAAACAGAATCGGGTTTTTCTTTGTCTTTATAATAGCAATCAAGAACACCAACGGGCTTTCCTTCGGTGATGTCAAAGGCTACCTGCCCTATTTCACCGGCATCACATACTGTGAAGTCGTCTCTTATTAAAACCGCTTTAAAGCCTGCAGTTGGTCTGCCCATTGAACCTGGTTTGGGTTCTTCAAAATAGAAGTTACCAAGAAGAATCGGGGATTCTGTCTGACCAAAGCCTTCGTATACTTTAAGGCCTGTGCCGGCAAGTATTTGGTTGAAAACTTCGGGATTGAGAGCTTCACCTGCTGTTGAAATATGCTTGAGAGATGACAAATCATATTTTTTCATATCGGATTTTATGAAGAAGCGATAGATGGTTGGCGGAGCACAGAAGGTGGTTATCTTATATTTGCCTATTAATTCAAGAAGGTCTGTGGGAACGAATTTGTCGCTATAGTCATAGATAAACTGCGCTGTTCCGGCGATGAGCTGACCATAGAGCTTACCCCATGAGCATTTTGCCCAGCCTGAATCGGCAACGGTTAAATGAAGACCGTCGTCATATACATTATGCCAATATTTTCCTGTGGAGATATGCCCCAGAGGATAGGTGAAATTATGCATAACCATTTTTGGGTTTCCGGTTGTGCCTGAGGTAAAATATACAAGCATGGGATCGGAATTGGTGGTAGCATCGCAGCCTTGCGGGCGTGGAAATTCTGAGCTTTCGCCCTGAATTTCAATATCAAGGTTATACCAGTTATCAAATTTTTCTTCACCTAAAACACAGCAGAATTCAACTGTGGTACATTCGGGTAGTGCTTGCTTTACATGGTCTTTGATGTCACCTTTATCGGAGCAGATAATCATTTTAACATCGGCGCTATTGCATCTATAGACAATATCTTTCTTGGTTAAAAGATGGGTTGCAGGAATTGCAACTGCTCCAATTTTATGGAGTGCGTAGATACTTGTCCAGAACTGATAGTGGCGACGAAGGATAAGAAGAACAAAGTCACCTTTTTTTACACCGGCTCTTTTAAAGAAATTGGCAGTTTTATTAACTTCTGCATTAAGATCGGCATAGGTAAAGCTTCTTTCTTCGCCTTCATCATTGCACCACAGAATTGCTCTTTTCTGGGGTGCGCACTTTGCATACTCTTCGATAACATCGTAGGCAAAGTTGAAATTTTCAGGTACATTTAATTTATAGTTTGCATAGTAATCGTTATAATCGGTAAAATCTGTTTTATTTAAAAACTTACTTAATAAATTCATCAGTGTGTATCCCTTTCTGAGTTAGTCACTGACAATAGCTAGAAATTTTGCTTCCTTTCCGTCTAAAGCTTTCATGCCATGCCAGGTTCGTGAGTCAAATATGAGGGAATCTCCCTCTTCCATTATAATTTCTTTTCCGTTTATTATAATGCAGACTCGGCCCTCAAGGATATAGTTGAATTCCTGACCGGGATGACTTGTGAGATGGATGGACTCCTCATCATTTGGAACAGGAACCGTCACGAGGAAGGGTTCTACGGATTTTTTAGCAAAATTCGGTGCAAGGCTCTGGTATTTATAGTTTGAGCGGCGGTCAACCTTGAGACCATGGCCGGCTTTAACAAACTGATATGCGCTGAGCTTTGGTGCGTCACCGGAAAGTATTGCAGAAAAATCAACACCAAACTTATTTGCAAGCTCATAAAGAATGCTTATGGGCATATCTTCTTTGCCTTCTTCATAGGCTTTGTAGGTTTCAAGAGAAACACTTAAAAAATCGGCGACCTCCTGCTGACTAAGCTCTGCGATTTCTCTTAAATCGGTTATTCTCTGACCTATGAGTTTGATCTGATCGTTCATTAATAACTCCCCTTTCTAATAATAATTCATAATATATTATATTTTATATTTTTGTTAATGTAAAGATATTTTTTAAAATTCATTGAAAAACACCAAAAAAATTTGCATTATTTTTTTAAAGCGAGCAATAATATACCATGAAAGGATGGTATCAAAAATTATTATGAAAAAAATTTTGATGACTCTTATGTCTTGTTTATGTATTCTTGGAATGTGTGTTGGATGTTCTTCAGGTAACGATACTGCCGGTGATACAAACACCAGCATGAATGATACCAAGGGCGACAGCGATGTTACAGACACTATGGACGAGCTAAAAGACGACATGAAAGACACAGCAGACGACATAAAAGACGGAATGACAAACGATAACACTACAAACAGCGGTGCGGCAAACTCACAGACTGCAAACTAAATATCATGATTTCTATTTACAAGGCACGAAAAATATTGTAGAATAGATACGGTGTTAAATGACACCGTGTTACATAGAAAGAAGTTGAGTGAATTGAAACAAAATACAAAATTTGTGTGCGGTGAGTGTGGATATGAATCACCAAAATGGCTTGGAAAATGCCCGAAATGCGGAAACTGGAACAGCTTCAGCGAAGAGGCATGCATTGAAACAAATTCAAGATACAGTCCTATAAAAACAAATAGTACATATCTTACTACAGAAAAGCCTAAAAAAATAAGAGAAATATCTGCCGGATGCGAGAACAGAATAAAAACTGGCTCAGAAGAACTTGACAGAGTTCTGGGCGGGGGTATTGTGGAAGGATCGCTAATTCTTGTTGGAGGAGATCCGGGAATTGGAAAATCCACCCTATTGCTTCAGATTTCAGACAGGGTTGCAAAAAATGGAAAAGTGCTTTATGTTTCAGGTGAGGAGTCGGGAGAACAGATAAAAATAAGAGCAGAAAGACTCGGAGCAGATTCCGACGGACTGCTTGTTTTTGCACAGACTGACCTTGACACGATACTTTTAACAGCTGCAAACGAAAAACCTGATGTGATGATAATAGATTCCATTCAGACCATTTTCAAAGCTGACATTGCCTCTGCTCCAGGGAGCATTACCCAGGTGAGAGAAGTTACCCACTATCTAATGAGATTTGCAAAAGAAAATTCGATTGCTGTGTTTATTGTTGGTCATGTGACAAAGGATGGAAATATTGCAGGTCCGAGGATGCTTGAGCATATGGTGGATTGTGTGCTTTATTTTGAAGGACAGAGAACCCAGAGCTATCGCATACTGAGAACTGTTAAAAACAGATTTGGCTCAACCAATGAAATAGGCGTTTTCGAGATGAGGGATGCAGGACTAACGGAGGTTAAAAATCCTTCGGAAATGCTTCTTAAAGGAAGGCCGGAAAAGGTTTCGGGCTCGACAGTTGTTTGCACATTGGAAGGAACAAGGCCTGTTCTGGCTGAGGTTCAGGCACTTTGCTCACCAAGCGGATTTGGAAATTCCCGAAGGATGGCAACGGGAATGGATTATTCAAGGGCGGTTCTGCTTTGCGCCATTCTGGAAAAGCAGCTTGGGTATCAATTGCAGAATCAGGATATATATCTGAATGTTGTTGGAGGAATTAAGATTTCCGACACAGCAACTGACCTGGCAGTTATAATAGCTGTGGCTTCCAATTTTAAAAACTTTATCATTGATTCAAAAACTCTTATTCTTGGTGAGGTTGGATTGACAAGCGAAATAAGAGCCATAAGCTTTTGTGAGCAAAGAATTGCCGAGGCTGAAAAGATGGGCTTTGACTACTGTCTTATCCCCTATTCAAACATGGAAAACATAGAAAAGAAGACTAAAATGAAGCTTATTCCTGTTAAAAATGTTGGAGAAGCGATAAGATGTTTAGACAAAATAAACAGGTTGAGAGAAGAAAAACAATAAGCATAGAAAAAATGGTGCATCAAATGCACCATTTTTTCTATGCTTATTTGGGGACAATCATTCCGATTCCCTTTTCGAGGGTTTCATAATCTATCATGCCTTTTGCATGGGTTACAAGATTCCCCTGCGCATCAATAAAATAGGTAGCAGGAAGGGAGGTTACGCGATATGCTGTTGCAGCAGAATAGTCAATATCATAATACACCGGGAAGGTATAGTTATTTTCTTTTATATGTGCTTCTGCTTTTTCATAGGTTTCCTGATATCCGTCTGTCATATTAACCATCATAATGGTAATATCATCACCATAGGTTTTATATATTTTTTCAAAATCAGGCATTTCTGCTTTGCACGGCGGACACCAGCTTGCCCAGAAATTTACAACATCAGGTTTTCCACGCATATCAGATAGCTTTACTTTTTCTGATAAACTATCGACCACGGTGAAATCAGGAGCTTTGACATATGTTTCCTGTTGTGAGACTGTATCCTGATTGGTATTTGCATCATCTGACAATCTGTCGGGCATATATTCATCCTTAAGCTGAGTATATAAAACTGAGGCTCCTGCAATTAGCAGAGCAAGAATTAGCATAGCTATTAGCCATTTAAATTTCTTATTCATAATATCTCCTATCCGATAAACGCCAGATACTTTCCGATGAGGCCTGTCATCATAAGTATGCCCACTATAATCAGCAACACACCACAGAAAAGATTTATAGCTTCATAGTGTTTTTTTATAAAACCAAATGCAGATTTTAATTTGTCAATAAGAATTGCACTTATGATAAATGGTATGCCAAGACCTGCGGAATATACTAAAAGCATAATTATCCCCTTTAGGGCACTCCCCTGCTGAGATGCAAGCATCAGCGCTGTGCCGAGAAAGGTTCCCACGCAGGGAGTCCAGCCAACAGAAAACACTGCACCGAATAATATTGCCGGGAAAAAGCCGGGCTTTCTTCCTGCAAGGGGGTTATTTATGCCACGAAATATATTAAGCCTGAATACACCAATATAATTAAGACCAAAG
Source organism: Clostridia bacterium (assembly GCA_045644205.1). Classification (GTDB taxonomy): domain Bacteria; phylum Bacillota; class Clostridia; order UMGS1810; family UMGS1810; genus RGIG1828. Next base: position 16,386 of record JAZRGM010000004.1, read on the forward strand.
AATACTACAACAAGACCTGTTATTATGTTGACAAACATCTGATATTTTTGCAAAAAGCCACCAATAATTCCGGCAAATGCTCCTAAGCTGATAAAAACAAGAGAAAAACCGATTACAAAGCCTATGGCATTTATCAGAGTTTTATTTGTGTTTTCATCATCTTCATATGCAAAATATGAGATGTAAACCGGAAGCAGCGGGAGCATACACGGTGAGATGAAGGTTATTATACCTTCAAGAAATGAAATAAGATAAATCATTTTAATATAATCTCCATTTAATAAATAATTATATTACAAGTATGCAATTTTTTTAAGCTTTTATTTTTTGGCTATTACAATTGGCTGATAAAATCCGGTTTCTTCGGGGAATTTCCACATAACATTCCGGCAACCATTTGATATAAGCATATTTGTGAGTTCTTCTCTTAGAATGGCTCTGTATTCACATTTAAATTTATTTATACTGAGATTTTAAGTTTATCTTGAATAAACAAGGTTCCAGGCATTGGAAAAGAGAATCTTTTCATTTTCATCGTCTGTGAGTCCTAAGCGAAAGAAATTATCAAGAGCTTCTTTATGGCGTTCTATGGGATAGTCTGTGCCAAAGAGAACTTTATCTGCTCCATGAAGGCGGATAAGCCGCTTTATTTCCTCAGGGGAAAGTTTTCGTGATGTGCTTGAGGTATCAAGATAAAGATTTTTACCTATTAAAAATTCCTCTGCTTCGTCCCACTTCATATGACCACCCATATGGGCACCTATGCAAATAAGCTTTGGAAAATCATTCATAAGCTTTGAAAGTCTTTTTGCTGACGAATAGTCATAATTTACATCACCCATATGAAAAAGAACAGGGATTCCCTTTGATGCTATGATTTCATATGCCGGATACATTCTCTTATCATCTATATTGAAAAACTGAAAATCAGGGTGAAGCTTTATTCCCTTTAAGCCAAGAGAGATGATGCGGTCTATTTCCTTTTCAAAATCTGTATACTCAGGATGCAAAGTGCCAAAGCCTGCGATTTTATCGGTTATATTGAGAGCGGCATTTGTGTTTACATCTTCAACCTGATTTGCTTTCAGGGCTGAGGAATGAATAACAAAATAGTCAACCCCTGCCTCGGATGCGCTTTGTTTAAGGTCGGAAAGTGTGCCTTTTCCATGCATTTCGTAGTTATAATAATCACCTACATTGCTTACAGCTCTTGAGGCAAGCTTCTCAGGCCAGATGTGGGTATGGATGTCTATTATTTTCAATTGTATCACCTTTTCCGTATATAAATATGGAATGTAAAAAACATTTTTTTACATTCCATATTTTAGGTTCTTAGTGTTTAAAATGTCTCATTTTTGTGAATACCATTGCTATACCATATTTATTGCAGGCATCAATGGATTCCTGGTCTCTTATTGAACCACCGGGCTGGATGATTGCTGTGATACCTGCTCTATGAGCGGCTTCAACACAATCGGAGAATGGGAAGAAAGCATCGGATGCCATAACAGAACCCTTTGTTTTTTCTCCGCCATAGTTTATGGCTAATTCAAGAGCTGTTATTCTGTTGGTCTGACCGGGTCCAACGCCAACTGTGGCATCGTCTTTGGCAAGAACGATTGCATTGGATTTAGTGTGTTTAACAACCTTCCATGCAAATTTGAGGTCTTTCATTTCTTCCCCGGTGGGTTTTTTATCGGTTACATAATCAAATTCAGCTTCATCATAAAGCTCAGTATCAGAGCTTTGAACAAGAAGACCACCGGAAACTTTATTTGTGCGGATGCTTTCTTTGGAAACAGGTTTGGAAATGTCATCCAGGGTAAGAAGGCGGATATTCTTTTTAGCTTTTAAAATTTCAAGAGCATCGTCTGCAAATGATGGAGCAATGATAATTTCTAAAAAGATTTTTGAAAGCTCGGAAGCTGTTTTTGCATCTACTTCGCGATTTAATGCAACTATGCCGCCAAAAATTGAAACGGGGTCTGCATTATAGGCTTTCATATAGGCATCATAGATATTATCCGCTATGCCAACACCGCATGGGTTAGCGTGTTTGACAGCGACAGCTGTGGGGCAGTCGAATTCTTTAAGAAGCTCGAGTGCTCCGTTTGTGTCGTTGATATTATTGAAGGAAAGCTCTTTACCGTGGAGCTGTTTAGCAGCAGTTAAAACGCCTGTTTCATTGGTAACTTCTTTATAGTATACAGCGCCCTGGTGTGGGTTTTCACCGTATCTTAAATCCTGAAGCTTTTCAAAGGTCATTGTGAAGGTATCGGGGAAGCCTTCGAGACCGATTTGTTTTCTTAGGTATGTAGCGATTAAGGTATCGTAGTGAGCTGTGTGCTCAAAAACCTTATAGGCAAGGAGGAATTTGGTATCGCGGCTTACCTCACCGTTTGCTTTTAATTCATCTATTACCTTTTTGTAGTCGGCAGGGTCAACTATAACTGCAACATCCTGGTTATTTTTAGCTGCTGCTCTTATCATTGTGGGACCGCCGATGTCTATATTTTCTATTGCTTCTGAAAGCTGTGTGCCTTCTTTTAAGATTGTTTGCTTAAAGGGATAAAGATTTATGGCAACGATGTCTATTGTGTCAACGCCCAATTCTTCAAGCTGTTTCATATGTTCGCTATTATCTCTTATAGCAAGAACACCTGCGTGAATTTTGGGATGAAGAGTTTTAACTCTGCCATCGAGACACTCAGGAAAGCCTGTTATTTCGGAAACACCGATTACATCTATCCCTGCATCTGCAATAGCTTTTTTGGTGCCTCCGGTTGAAATGATTTCAAAACCAAGATTTACTAATTCTCTGGCAAAATCAACAACACCTGTTTTGTCAGAAACACTTATTAATGCTCTTTTTTTCATCAGACATACTCCTTATAATTTATTTTTAAAAAAATTTTTCTTTTTAACATTATAATCCAGTCAAAATAAAAATTCAAGTATTTTCGGGAATTTTAAGTATTTTGATACTATATTCACAGTAAACAACTGTAATTTCTGTTAAAATTTTTAAGGTTTTAAGTTTTGAAATTAGCAAACAATATGGAGGCAATATATTTTTTAAATTATGGTGATAAAATGTTTAAACATGAAAAACAACTCTTTCATCCTGTTGGCGTTGAAAAACCTAATCCACAGTATGCAGTTCTTCTCCAGGAGCAGCTTGGCGGCGGAAACGGAGAACTGAAGGCTGCTATGCAGTATATTTCACAGAGTTTCCGCATTAAAGACCAGCAGATAAAGGATTTGTTCCTTGATATTGCCGCAGAGGAACTCAGTCATATGGAGATGATTTCGCAGACAATTAATCTTTTGAACGGGCACGATGTTGATTACAATACGGTTGGTGCAGGCGAGATTCAAAGTCATGTGCTTTTAGGATTAAATCCCGGTCTTATTAATGCATCGGGATATTCATGGACTGCAGATTATGTGACTGTTACGGGAGATTTGTGTGCTGATCTTTTATCAAATATTGCATCAGAGCAAAGGGCAAAGGTTGTGTATGAATATTTATACCGACAGATAGCAGACAAAAAGGTCAGGGAAACAATTGATTTTCTTTTAAATCGCGAAGAAGCACACAACGCCCTTTTCAGAGAAGCATTTAACAAGGTTAGCGATACAGGGTCAAACAAAGATTTTGGCACAACAAAAGATGCTCTTGAATATTTTAATCTAAGTTCCCCATCACCCACAAGAAGATTCGATGCAACATCATCGGCTCCGACATTCAAGTAATAAAAAGCAGAACGAAATTCTCAATAGATTTTTATACAGAAAAAACTTCCTTTCTGCCCCACTTTTGGGAACAGAAAGGAAGTTTTTAAAATTACCAGTATAATTTAATGTCGGGTTTTTTAATTCTCATAAGGGCTTCAAAGAAGAAGTAGTCACCCCATAAAACTGATTCGGGTTTATCTCCGTCCGGACGACAATACATACCATCGGAAAGAATGCCATTTGCACCTTTAATATTTTCGGTCAGGTAGTTATCTATAAGAGCTGTAAGCATATTGGAAACTGCATTTAGGTGAGCTTCGTTTTTATGGAATTTATTCATTTCAAGAATTCCACAGGCTGCTATCGCGGAAGCAGATGTGTCACGGGGTTCATTATCTTCAGGTTTGAAATCCATATCCCAGAATGGAACATTATCCTCGGGGAGTCTATTTACAAAGGTATCTGTTATCTTTGTGTGTTTTTCAAACACAAAATCTTCGGGAACATATTTATAGTTAAATGCTGTTCCTGCAACACCCCAAGCCTGACCTCTTGCCCAGCAGGAATCATCTGATGCACCCTGAGCAGTCCTGCCATAAAGAGATTCACCTGTTTCAGGACTAAAGAAGAAAGTGTGATGGGTTGTGTAGTCGGGACGGGTGAGAACGCTGAGGGCTGTTCTTAAATGATTATCTGCAACATATTTATACTTTTCATCGCCGGTTACTTCTGTTGCCCAGAAAAGGAAAGGAATATTCAAAAGACAGTCTATAATTAAACGACGGTTACCTTCTGCTCCCATTGCCCCCCACGCCTGAATGAATTTGCCTTTTTCATGGAAGCGTGTGATAAGATGATCGGCTGCCATAAGAGCAGTTTCTTTATCATATTCATTACCTGTGAGCTTATAGGAAGCAACACATGAAAGAGAATAAATAAAGCCAATATCATGGGTATCTATGCAAACTTTATGTATCATTCGGTCACGGTAGGACTGCATCTGAATTTCGGCAGCGTGTCTGAATTTTTCATCGCCTGTGAGTTCATAAGCAAGCCAGAGCTGACCTGTCCAAAAACTTGGAGTCCACTCGTAATTGGGGAATACCCAATATCTGTAGTTGCGACTTTGGGATGTTGGAAAAATGATGCTGTAACGCTTCATATTCTCTTCTACTCTTTTTATGATAAAGTCAAGAGCATAGTCAAGCTTTTTAGGGTCGATTATGTTCATGGAACACACTCCTCTTTTTATTTGTTTTATACAGTATATCACAGATGGATTTTGTTTTCAATAAGGAAAAAGGATAATTAATTTATGAAAAGAGACAATAAAGAAAACATAAAAATGAGGTGAAAAACTTTTTTCACCTCATTTGAATCAATTAATCATTTTGCCGATGCCATATATCTGTCATAAGCTGCCTGAGTAATTTTTGCAAGCTTATCATAGCCATCTTTTTTAGCCTGTTTTATTGCATCATCATATGTATCAAGCTTAGCTTTTCCAAGAATAATATTTGAAATTGCAGCATCAAGCTTAGCTCTGCCTTTGGATTCTATATTTGCTTTTTCGGCAGCTTCTTCGCTTGTGTAGGAAACATTTGGAAGGGCGTGTTTTTTTGCTTCATCAACATCTTTATTCCACACCTCAATTGCTTCCATCTGCTGCTCATATGGATAGAAGCCCTTTAAGTAGTCGGGGTGCTGATTGAAACCGGGATGATTTGCAGGAAGGAAGTAGTGACAGATAGATGCTGAGATTGAGTGAGCACCGATTTTCTCGTGGTCGGTGATTTTTTCTGTGTAGACATAGTGTTCTACGCCATCTTCGTCTTTTTCAATAGTAAAGGTGTCGCCTTCTATGCCAAAGGATTTAAGAATTATACCTTCGTCGCTATAGAGATAATCGCACCATTTGATGGCTTCTTTATAGCGGTCTTCATTATCAATTCCACACTGAGTTGAAATTGCAATACATGGTTCTGTTGCTTCTACCTGAATATCCTGGAACCACGCTTTTTCGCCATCTTTCATAACCGGGAAAGGACAAGCAGCAAGGTTATAGTTGGGATCTCTTTCTGCCATGGCTGGAAGAAGCTTACCTATTGTGCCGCCAACATAACCATAGGCAGCGATAGATGTGCCATTTGCAAGATAGCCTTCAATGTTTGTGGAATTATTGGTTACATAGTCGATGTCAATATAGCCTTTTTCTCTCCACTCGGTCATTTTTTTGACATAGTTTTTATACTGTTTCTGGAAAGGTCCGAACTTAACTTTATTTCCGTCAACATAAAAGCCTTTACCAACTTTCCAGGCTGTATTGAAAAGTTCGCCCCAGCGTACTGTGAAGAGTGAGGAATCACCTGTTAAGGGGTATTTTATGCCATTGTCTTTTGCTGTTTTCAATAGATTATCCCAATCATCAATTGTTACGGGAACATCAAGATTCCATTTGTCAAGGAGGTCTTTGCGGACAATAAGACCACCGAAGCCTCTGTATTTACCAACATTTATTCCCTTGAAGCCATAGTAGTTGCCATTTGAGGTAATGGTGGCAGCTTTATAGAGGAAATTATTTTCTTTTGCTTTTTCGCCTTCCATTATATCATAATAGTTGGGGGCGTAGTCTTCCATATAGTCGTTAAGAGCAATTATAACTCCGTCTTCTATAGCCTGATCGGCACCACCTGCATAGCTTGACCAGCTGTATTCAATCATATCGGGATAGTCGCCTGAGGATAAAAGAATCTGAAATGCTTCTGTACCTGTTGAACCTGATGCAGGGTGAATAAAATTAACCTTTGTGCCTGTTCTTTTTTCCATCTCTTTATACATCATAAGTTCGTTGAAGCTGGTGAGAGTCTGAGCTGTGTTGCTATCGATTGTTACCCAATAGGTAAAGGCTGTGCCTGTTTGCACCTTTTTTTCGCCGCAGGCTGTAAGCACTGATGCAATCATAATAAGAGCGAGTACTAATGACAAAACTTTTGATACTTTTTTCATTTTTATTTCCTCCTTATTTTAGTTTCTCTATTTCAACATAATAGGTTGAATAAAGATCAATATCTACAAAAAGATTTACATCTTTTGAAGAAACGGTTTCTTTTCGGATAAGCTCAAGGTCGTGGTCTTTATCTAAAAGATAATAGCTTATAACTGCCTTTTCAAATGGCATATCCTTTAATTCAAGACTTATTTTTTCTGAGGGAGCACTATCGTCATCAACAAAATAAACAAGCATAGCACCTATTTTATCTTCGCCTTTTGCCGCTGTTATATATAGATTTTTATTGTCACTTTCGCTTTCAACTGACTGTTCCATTTTATACAGCTTATTGAATGCAAGGAAAGGATAATAGCCTTTTAAGGGTTCGACTGTGTAGGCTGAAAAAAGTCCGTTAAATCCTGATGGACGGGCATCGTAATACATCATCATATCGAGTGGTGACCTCTGGCCTGCACAAAATGCACCGGCTGTGAAGGCTGCACCCTTAAGCCCCATTATTGATTTCATACTATAGATAAAATCATCACCAAGCCAACCGTGGATATAGTTCCATTCATTAAGATTGAGTTCGGTTTTTCCGTCGTAGCCATATTCTTTTAAAAGCTCATAGGCTTTAATGGCACCGTCATAATATTCAATTGGTTCTTCGGCATAGCCATGGTATGAGAAGAAGTCTAAGGTGATGCCGGCTTTTTTTATAGCATCAAAAACAATTTTGTTGTTTTCTTCTATCCAAATATTTGTGAGTGCAGGACCACCTATTTTAAGATGAGGGAATTTTCCTTTAAGATGCTTAAAGGAAATAACAAAAAGCTCCATAAAGTGTTCGAGTGTGCTCTGCCAGCATGGAGTTGAACCATCGGGATTAACGCAATCGGGTTCGTTCCAGATTTCCCAGTATTTTATATCATAATTAAATCCATCTGCCCAGCCCCGGGTATAGTGAAGGATGATGTGCTCACAGATTTCTGCCCATTTCTGAAAATCTTTTGGAGGATAGGTTCCCACTTTTTTGCGGTGTTCTATTGAGGCACCAAGGCGATAGAAAGTTTCACAGCCAACACTCTGGATGCGTTCTATGTATTTATCGGTCCATTCAAATTCATAGGATTTTGGATCGTTTACATCGGCATCAAAATTTGTGAAAATTCGATGGACATCAACTACAAACTCACCACCGTATGCTGTTCCCAGAGCTGAGTCGTGGGTTCTGGCATAAGGAATTCCAGCAAGCTTAAACCATTTTTCGTTTGATGTTCCGCGGACATTTGAGCCAACGGGACCATTATTTACTGCGTGCATAGGTTTTACCTTACCTGCATTTTTTGAAAAATCAATTTTTGCCTTAAACATAGTGTTATCTCCTCTTTAAAATCAGTTAATAATAGCTGTGTTTTACAATCCCTCAGTCTTGGCTTCGCCAATCCAGCTCCCTTTACACAAGGGAGCCTTTTAGTGTTCCAAAGCCTGAAAGGGTGTGATTTATATTATTTATGCTAACAGTAATTGGCTTTGTAAGATTATATATAAGCGTGTTTTCATTATTTAAAAGCACAAGCTTAGTTTCTTCAAGGCGGCAGCCAAAGGTTACAAAGCTTCCATCATCGTTCTGATGAAGAAAGGCTTTTCCCATAACTGTTTCTTCTATGCATTTAAAAATTTCGTGAACATCATTATCACAGCATCCGCCCTGATGGTCGTATTCTTTAATAACCTTATCGGGCAGGTACAGATGGCAAAATTCATAACCGCCTGTGAGTTTTTGCTCAGCTGTTCGATACCATGAAGAAATCATATTTATATATTCTTCACCATATTCTTTTGTTTGGTATATACCGCGATATGCTTTTTCATTTGTGTAGATATTTTTAAGCCCGTCTTTTATTTCCTTTGTTTCATCTGGAATCAGAGCATCTCCGCACACATAGGGCTGAGGACAATATGCCCATCTTAAATCACCGGTTTCAGAAACAAGCTGTGAGCAGGCACCAAGGCAATTCATAAGGCTTAAAAGGTATGGCTTCTTTCCTGTGAGCATATAGAGATAATAGTGAGCATAAGCTGTCCAACCACTCCATCCGTGAGGGGAATTGAGCATATTGACTCTGAACATTACATCATATTGAGATTCCCAATAGCGGAGTGATGCTCCATTTGCTCTGCAATCATAAATGAGCTGCTGTTCAAGGCAGGAATGCACCTTCATCATATATTCTGCCGCATCTATATAGGGTTTCCGTTTTTCTTTTGGGAGAGTGAGGGCATACATTGCAATCTGAAGAGCAGAGCAGGAAATCATTCCGTCTTCCAAGGTCATTTCTCCCTCTGTTTCAATGTTATCAAGATGAGATACGAGCTCATCTATTGCCTTTGTTACGGAAGCATAGTGGATTTCAGATTTCTTTTTGTATTCTTCTATGCCACTTTCCTTTTCGCAAAGAGAGAGTTCCAGCATAGATTTTGCGATGTAGATAACGCAGGTATAGTGAGTTGAGTGGCTTCGGTATGCACCATCGTCCGTTTGATGGTTTATTAAAAATTCTGCAAATTTGGAAGCATATTCAAGATATTTTATATTTTCTTTGGGATTTGATTCGTAGATATCGCAAAGAAGGCTTATTGTGAGTGCAGTATTTTGAATTCTTTCGGGAATTACTATTGGCACACACTTATCAAAATCAAACATAAGGGGCATTATTTCATTGAAAACAGAAAGTGCTTTATCCCCTATTTCTTTATCACCTGTGTGTTTATACTGCAGAAAAGCAGAAAAGAGACCATAGAAGCTTTCTACATGGGTGCTTGCCTTCTGAGGTTTTAAAAAGGCATTTTCAGCTGCTTTTTCAAGATAATGCTCCCAGGGGCGGCGAACATAAAATGAAGCTTCACATTCCTTCCCGCTTTGGGATTCTACCTTAAGATTATATAATCCGTATTGCTGAAGTGGGGATACTACATCTTTAACTTCCTCACCTTCAGGAGACAGGAGTTTTGTTTTATAGTTTTCGTTATTTAATACAACAAAGCTTAAAGCTTCACCTTTTTCAAGGGTGTATTTAGGTGCATCAACAAGGGGGATATTTAAAACATCAGCAAGTGATTTTTTAATATCAGCCTTGTTTTTTACCGGCATATAGTATATTGTGTTTTCATATACGGAGCCTGACTTTAAAGCTTTAAGGTTCTGAGGGCATCTTTTGGGAAGATTAAAATTGCCCTCAAGCACAAGATTTGTGCCAAGGATTCTATGACCATTGTGGGGATAGTTTTCTTCATAGAAAATATTATAGAGAATATCATATGAGGCTATAGGGTTTTTGCTTGCAATGGCTAAGGAATTTTCCCTTGTGTTCATATAGTAGCCCCAGAGGTGAGTTTTTTCACATCTTAAAAGAGTTGGGAAAAATTTTTCATTCCATTGGGGATAGTGAGTCATGTATGAATCTATGCCTGTGGCAAAGGTAATTTTATCTTTGAAATCTTCGCCTTCATTTTCAATTCTCAGATTTACCGCAAGATAAGACTCATTTTCGGAAAAGCTATATAAAAACTTAAGCTTATTAAAAAATCCTACATACTCATTTCCTGATTTTTCCATATTTATTTTAATCTTTTCGTCATCTGCAAAAACGAAAAAGCCAAAATTATCTGCATTAAATGGAATAGAAAAACCATCTGCGTTTATTACTTCAATGGAGTTTTCTGAGTATTCATATTTATGCATAAAACTTTCCCCCACCGGAATGGAATAATCCATTTTTAATTTTGATTTTTAAGATTTCATAAATGGGCGGGCTTTTGCCCGCCCATTTGTAAAGCTGATTATTTGGTATATACTGCTTTTGAATTATCAAAAGGTTTGAGATTTTTATCCCAGAAATATGCGATAATGTTTTCACCGTCTTTATAATCTACTGATGCTTCAAAGCTGTGTGTTCCAAGAGCAGATATATCTGATTTTTTATCAAGATTTACTGCGAATACTTCGTTATCCGATCTATTGGCAACAACTAAAAGACCTGATGAAATAACATGCTTGGCATTTCTGTTTTCAACTGTTACTGTTGCTGTTACTTTTCCATTATCTTCTGTAAATACTACATCAGATACAACAGGAAGAAGCTCAATATCAAAGTATCTTACTTTACCTTTGGCATCTTTAAACACTGCAATCTGACCATCTGCGATATTGCCTTCTGTTACTTCTGCTGTGAATTTTCCGTCAGCATAGTTATATACAGAAACCGCACCTGTTGCAGCTTTGAAATCCGATACTGCTACATTACCTGCAACTGTTATGGTTTCATTTGCTGAGGTGTTGTAGTTTTTGGATTTAACCTCAAGTGTAACAGGATTGTATGAACCGGAATATACTTTGAAATTATCTGCATAGAATGATCCACCACTAGATTCAGGTATTGATGCAGATGTAGTAATGTTCATACCATTTCCTGAAAGTAGGTTGCCAAAGGGAGCTGTCTGAGAATATGTAATACCTGTGTATTCCCCATTTACATACAATTTTGCTTCGTTGCCTTTTACTGCTATAGCTGTGTGAATCCACTTATTTGTCATAGAATCTGTTTTGTTTATAAGCGTGTGATAATTACTACCAACCTTAAGAGCATCATCACTGAGCTCAAGAACTGTAAAACTACCTAAAATATATTTGACATTAGGAAAGCTTCCACTTGTGTTTTTACGTAAAACGGATATTTCGACAACATATTCTTCAGAAAGTGTGAGCTGTGAATTATAATACTGTAACTTCAAATGTGAGTTTGTAGCAGTAGGAGTACCATTTGATGCTGTAGCATACATTGACTTACTATCAGAGAGACCCTGTGTTTCACTAGTAACACCCCAAGTATTAACATTAACTGCATATGCATTATAGTTTCTTTTAAGTCCCGGAACTTCCATAGTTCCTGTTTCGTAATTGTTTTCATAATATGTTACAGGTGAGAATTTTCTGTAGTAGTAGCGATAAACATTTCTGTCTAAAGTGCTGTTATTATCACCCTCAACCTTTACTCTTGCATACCATCCATCTTCAATAATATCTGTTGCCTGAGCTTCGGACCAATCTGATTTTAAAACTTTAACTTCTGTTATGCCTGTCTGGGTTGAAGTTCCTCCATTATATGATACATCAGCCAAGAATTCTTCAACTGTCATATCATTTTTAAGGTCAATATGTATATTATCTGTTATGTAGGCATCAGATTTTGAAGTGAGTTCAAAACCTTGGTGCATTTCAACAAACATATCGTTTGCAGCATCACTTCTAAAATAGCCTATCTGAAAATCATCAAGATATAATATTTCTGTGTGGTTGTCGCCAGCTAAATATAACGATATTGACGATAAACCATTCATCTGATAAGCACCTTCATATGATTTGATGCTTGTTTCACCAAATTTGATGCCATCAATGAAAAGTTCTGCCAAAGAATATACTGAATCTGTTTCGTTACCATTTGTAATGCGAATTTCAAAATTATACCATGTGTTAAGATTATAATAAAATTGCTTTGAAAGTGTTGTGTTAAAGAATGACAATGTACCATTGGCATTAACAACAAAAATTGGTTTTTCAACATTAGATGTGGGTGCATTTGATGTTGAGTAAAAATATCTTTTGTCGTTAATGTTATTAGATGAATTCTTGTAAAAATCAGCATATATTGATCGGCTAACATTTTTATCACCAAAAGCCATATTGTAGTTTATTATAACTGTGTTTTCTGCGCCAAGATTTCCGTTTGCAATTATCTTTGCTGGTCCATGAAAGGAAGCAAAGCTTGAGTTTGCTTTCTTCTCTATCTTTACAGAGGTATCGTCTGCTGACTTACCAAACATACCTTTTACAGGTGTAAAATCAGCTCCGGTACCTGCATTACCAAATGCGTATTTACTATTTCCTGTAATGGTAAATCTGTTATCCCAGCTTGTTGAAACATTTACACTCGGTGAGTTTGATGTTGTAAAATTTGAAAAATTAATATCTGCACGAACATCATTTGAATATGTAAGTGCAAAGCTTGTTGTCGGCACAAATAAAGCTGTGAGCATTACAAGTGCCAATGCTAATGAAAAGATTTTTTTCATTAAAAACATTCCCTTCTTTTTTATAATTTATAATTAATATTTAATTAATTTACCAATACTTTTGTTCATCGGGTTTTGTGTATCTTAAAAGTGCTTCAAGATAGAAATAATCTCCATAAGCGGCACATTCACCTGTTGTAAATCCGGGGGATTTTCTAAACGGTGTTACGCCATGAATAAGCCCATCATAGTCGATGCCGATATCGCCTGTATAGTTATCTATCACAGCTTCAATTATTTTAGCTCCTGCAGTTTTGAAGATTTGTTTTTCTTCATCACTATATGGCATAGTCTGAGCTGCCATAATCATTCCGCAGGCGCCTATAAGCCCGGCTGATGTGTCGCGGGGTTCATCGCCATCTATGAAATCATAGTCCCAATATGGAATGCTGTCTAAGGGAAGATGATTTAGCATATAGTATGTGATGTCACGGTGAAGGTTTAAAAGGCTTTCATCTTTTGTGTAGCTATAGGCTATAGGCAATCCTGCTACGCCCCAGCTATGACCTCGTGACCAGGTGGATTCATCACGGTTGCCCTGAAGGGTTACACCATAGAGCGGTTTGTGGGTTTCAACATCAAACTGATAGTGATGATATGATGAGCCATCTTTTCTTATTAAATAATCAGCTGTTATGTTGATTTGTGAATTTGCGGCATCTGAATACTTTTTGTCACCTGTTTTTTCATAAGCCCAATAAAACAGAGGGATATTAAAGAGAGTGTCCATCATAGTGCGGCAAAATTCCAATTTATGGCTTCCATCTGCCCAGCGGAGGATAAATCCCCCCTTTTTTGAATAGCTGTGGTTATAAAGATGCCCGGCAGCCTCAATTGCTATTTTTTCTGAAAGCTCATCACCTGTTAAAAGATGCATAAGAACGCAGGATGGAGAATAGAGAAAGCCAACATCGTGGTCGGAGAGTTCTATTTTCTCATCAAGGCGATGTTTAAATGAAAGAATGTGTTTTTTAGCTACATTTAAAAATTCTTCATCTCCCGACAGTTTATAAGCCAAAAGAAAGCAACCTGTGTGGAGACCTGTTATCCAGTTATTGTTTTCGCTTAAGGTGTATTTATAGCCTTTTGTGCCTGTGCCGGGGAATTTGTCTGCGTAATAATCTATTTTTGATTTTAATTTGCTGCAAGCTTTATCTATGGCTTTTTGGAGTTTTTCCTTTGGTATTTCATAATCAGAATTAAATCTTTCGGGATTATTTAATCTGATATTTCCTCGATTCATTTTTATCACTTCCGATATAAATAAATTTTAAAGAATAATTCATTTTACAATCCCTCAGTCTTGGCCTTACCAAGCCAGCTCCCATTTAAACAATGGAGCCTCCAAAGTACTCATTTAAAAATTTAATTAAGTGTTGCTTCGTGAATTATGGTGTAATCATCTGCGGGTGTTACAAAAAGTTTAACCATATAATCGGAATCAAATCCTGCAGGAAGAGTGAGGCTTAATTCATTTGAAAGTGAATTTGCGCCATTTGAAAGGTTTAAATTAACTCTTTTTATTGATTCCAATCCACCTTCATCATTATAAAGTGCAAGCATAACGCCTGTGTTAAAGCTTGAACCCGTGTTATTTGTGAGAGTTGCCTGAGCATAGGTTGTTTCACCGGGGGCGGAGGATGTGAGAGTGAAATCAGAAATCTCTATCCTTTTGGTGATTATAAATTTTCTATAGTAATAGCGATAAACATTTCTTGATAAAGAGCTGCTCCAGTCGCCGGAAACTTTTACTCTTGCATACCATCCGTTCTCAATTACGCTGTTTGCATCAGCTTCAGACCAATCGGCCTTTAAAATTTTCACCTCTGATATACCTGAGGAATCGGCTGTTTTTTCATTATATGAAACATCTTCCAAAAATTCGGCAACTGTCATATCGTATTTAAGATCAAGATGAATATTATCTTCGGTTATATAAGCATCAGATTTTGATGTGAGTTCAAAGCTCTGGTGCATTTCGGTAAAGATATCGTTTGCGGCATTACTTTTGAAATAGCCTATCTGAAGATCATCTACATATGTTGTGCCAAGAGGTGCATCAAGATAGAACCAACCAATACCATATTGCTGATAATGATTCGATGCTGTTGTTATATAGCTTGATCCAAGCTTAATTCCGTCTACATAAAGTTCTGCCATACTATATGTGGAGGTGGTTGAATTACCATTTTTAATACGAACCTCAAAGTTATACCATGTGTTAAGCTTATATGATAATTTATTTGATAACTCATAGTTAAAGAGCTTTACTGAACCATCGGGAGCAAGAGAAAGTATGTCGGACGATGCGCCGGAAGACAACGAATAGAACTGCTTGATGGTGGAATAGCTCAGGCTTGACGCTGTATAGAACTCTGCACGGGCTGTGCGGGTGCTTTGCTTATCGCCAAACGCCCAGTTCCAGTTCATAATAATATTGTTTTCTGCTTCAAGACCACCAGTGGGTAAGAGCTTTCCGCCACCATACATACGAGCATTGCCATCGGAGGTTCTTATGATTTCAACTGAAGTATCATCTGAGGCTTTACCAAAAAGACCTTTAGCCGGAATGAAGTTGGCAACGCTTCCGCCGCCATAAAATTTATAGGTTGCACCAATCAGTAAAACAGAGTTTGCATCTGTTCCACCAAGGGCAGGTGAGTTATTTGTGGTAAAGTCACTAAAAGTTTTATTTAGCTTAACATCTGACGAATATGTAAGTGCAAAGCTTTCCATTGGTAAGACAAAAGATGCTAGCATTAATAGTGACAGACTTAATGAAATAATCTTTTTCATTAAAAACTCTCCATTCTTTTTTGTTTTCGTTATTGAATAATTCTATCTTATAAACACTCTTGATATTGAGTCGATTGCAAGGGTTTCTGTGAGGGGTTTTTCGTAGTCCTGATAATATTCTCTTTCCATAGAAAGCTCATCTATGGAAGGTATATTGCAGCTAAGGTATTCCCTCACCCTCCAGAGAGCTGTTTTGCATCTTGCAACAGCGCCTGATAGTTTATATTCCACATCTTCCCAGCCAAAGGGTTTGGAGGTGGCAAACCAGCTTTCACGGGCAAAGCTTACATAGTTCTCATAATGTGAAACAAGAGCCTCCAGATCTTTTGCAAGGCTTTCAAGCTTATGGCGGTCATTTTTCTGATATGCTTCTGTCAGCTCTAAGCCGATATAGGATTTTATTTCCAGGATATGCGCTAAGGCTAAAGCCTCTTTAAATACAATATCCATTTTTCCCATATTTCCGAGTTTCTCCAGATACTTAACATATTTCCGATAGTGATTTCTGAAATTGAAACCGGAAAGAGTTTTATCATAGATACCAATTAAAATGTCATTGAAGAAATGCTGGATTGACGAATTAACGCAAAACGCATCGGTTGCCTTATGTTTTTCTAATTCGGAAAGCTTGAA
The DNA here is from genome assembly GCA_045644205.1 of Clostridia bacterium. Taxonomy (GTDB): domain Bacteria; phylum Bacillota; class Clostridia; order UMGS1810; family UMGS1810; genus RGIG1828. The sequence continues at coordinate 32,674 of JAZRGM010000004.1, forward strand.
ATCATCAAAACCAATTGCAAGAAAATCATTCAGCTTATAGCCGGTGCAGATTTCAAACATTTTTGAAAAATCTGCATCATTTACATCTTTGTTATAGAAATGTTCTGCATAAATCTGAAGTCCGGGGAGAATTGCATATGGGTTAAAGCGTCCCCAGGTTGTGAGAATAACATCTTTTACTCCATTATCCTTACACGCCTTAAGCTGACTGTTTGCAGTTGCAAATGTTTTCTGATAGTTGGGAACCAGGCGAAACCAATTCCAGATTGCTCCGGCAAAGATGGGAGTTCTGCCAAGGTCATCTTTATGACGGTTTATGAAATGGTCTGTTGTTTTATAATCATCATAGCAATAGTCCCAGTATATGAGGTTCATATCAGGATTAAGCTTTTGGGCAGAGCCTTCGGGAACAGTTGAGGTGTAGTCATAGTCACCGCCTATATGGCCGAACTTATAAAACATATCGCTCCACATCATAGGTTTAAATCCATAGCTTTTTGCCATTTCGGTGACTTTATTTATATGATTCATCATTAATTCAAATGCATCAACTTCGCCATGTTCTTTTTTAAATCTACCCTCAGTCATATCCTTGGCTTCGTCAAGACCCACATTTATTCTTTTTGAGCTGAAGCACTCAGATATGTTTTTAAACATTGCTTCAATAAAGTCGTAGGTCTCTTTTTTGGAAACATTCAAGGTCTGGAAGGTATTTCTAAATTTTTTTGCATAGTTCCATTTAAGGGTTGCTCTTAAGTGGGAAAGAGTCTGGATAGCGGGAATTATTTCTATCCCTAAGCTGAGTGCGAAACTATCAATTTCCTTCAATTCTTCTTTTGAATATCTGCCTCTCATATAGCCAAACATAGGATATTCCGGCATTTCATAGATATCTTCAATATAGAGCATCGCCATATTAAGCCCCATAAGAGCCATATATCCAAGGATGTCTTTTATGGCATCTACTGTTAAAACCTTACCACTTGAAAGATCAAGCATTACGCCACTTGACTGGAATTGTCTTATTTGAGTGACGGGTAAAAAGCTATCTTTATTTATTGCATCTGTGCATATGGCAAGTGCACGAAGAAATTCCGGCAGGATGGAATATTTGATAATGTATTCTTCATTTTCTTTTACCACGCTAAGATGCTCTCCCTTTTGTGCCCTTATGATAGTCCCTTCGGTGGAAAGAGTTATATTTAATTTATTGGAAACAAGCTCTGCGGCGTGTGCTGCATCTTTTGATGCAATTAAGTTAATCAATATATGTTCGTCAGGCAATATTGCTTTCATTGTGCATTACCTCCCGGTGCTTAAATTTTATCACAACGATACATTTTTTACTTTCAATATATTTATAGGTATTTAAGAATTATTGATATAATATGTTCACTTAAGACAGCAAAACATTATATGACTTAATCATTCAGCATGATATATCATTATCAAAATACCGAAATTATAATTGCTTTTTACATATATTATTCATTGGATGTGGGGAGTTTCTTCACATATACTGTTTTTGCATACACATTAAATTCCACCAAATAACCAAGAATGCTGCAAACATCTGCAACGCCGATATATATCGTTCCATTTTCTGCAAACGGAGCGCACACAAGGGGCTTTTGCGCGTCGCCGATATTGGCTGAATATGAACCTGATGTGAAGCTCGCGGAAATATCGGAAGCTAAAATGCTAACGATATTACCATTTATGCTTACATCGGCACCAAATTCTTTAAGAGTTTCGGCTGCAATATAGCTTCTGCCATTTCTTAAAATGGTTGGTTTTTCCTGATAGATAAATTTGCCTCTGCCATTTCCCGAAACATTTTCATTAGCCATCCAGATGAAGAAATCGCCTATTGGTTTTTTTACTGCCTCTTCTTCACTAAGCCCGGTTACCACAGCATCCTGAGAAGCTTTTTTAACTGTGTATCTGCCGGGGGCAAGTTTGAAATTGAGGCAGTTTTCATCTTTTTTAGCTTCTGCATATATGCTTACGCCATTGCCTGAAATTTCCCAGATACCTTCTTCCATATCTGTTAAAAGAACAGAAACTTCATTAAAGCCATTGTTTCTCACATTTATGCTTATTGTATCTTTTAAAAGAGTTGCTTCTTTTGAGAAGGTTACAAAGCGGTCGAGAACTGTTACACCAACATAGCCAGCTCCCTGCTCTTTATACATTTTGAGTTCGGGAAGGTCTTTTGAGGCTGAGGTTACATACATAGAGTTGAGGAAAATATCATCTTTCTTTTCTGCTTTGGGAGAAAGCTCTATGCGGTATTTACCGGCTTCTATTGCAGTTGCTGTTGGCTTAAACATTTTGCCATTTATTTCAAACATCTGATTCGCATCGCCGCCCACAACATTAAATGCTGCGTTGGAGCGTTCCGGAAGCATGGTTTTATTAACAAGCTTTCCATCGAAGCCATCCTGTGTTCTTTTAATAATGGTTGTGTCGCCTTTAATTTCAGGCATCTCCTGAGAATGAAGAAGCCATGTTTTCTTAAATGACTTATCGGCACTTGACATTTTATCAAAGACAATAAGTGCTGCAGGATAATCGTCATTAAAGAGGTCTAAAAATACCATTGACCTGCGGTAATCGGTTACTTTATCGGTGTAGGCATTTGTTAAATCGCCTGAAATATATGAAAATGCAGGAGTCTGAGGATTGGGACCAACAAAACCTCTCACATTTTCCGAAACAACAAGGTCACGGTTTTGCGCTGTTCCATTTTCATCTATATCATATTCGTCCATTTTTAAAACATAGGCGCCCTTACTTATCCCCTTTTCATTCAGATAAGGGGTTCTTTGCCCTCCATCATTCTGAACATCTGTTGTGCTCCAATAGGGTGCAAAATCTTCATCGGGGTCATAACAAAGCATAACATTACCCGATATTGAACGATGAGAATAACCAACATTATGGTCATTTGAGGCATTATAGGTGCCTGTGTTCATTGCTAAAAGACCACGATAATACATCTGGAAATCGCCTGTGTAGCAGAACTGATGATCACCAAAATAGAGCTGGTGCATATTCATAAAGCCAATGGCTGTGTCGGCATTTTTGCCTTCCTGCCACGAGGTACGGGCAAGGATACCCGTGTTGGGATAGCTTGTGAATTTTGAATATTCCCATTCATCCCAGGGTTCTGATGCAACCTGGGGATTGGTGAATAGCATGCCGAAAAATTCATCATATATTCCGAGCCCACCTGCTATGAATTTTCTTCTTTCATATTCTGCTTTAACATAAGGATCGTTATAGAGATTACCTGCTATGCAAAGACCTAAGGGATAGTTGGTGTAGTAGGTATCATAATTTGAAACTGTGCCTGTGGAATACATATCACCACTTGGCATAATACCTCCGCTTGCAAGACGCGAACGGATTGACCAGCGGATAGTCTGGCTATCAGCCTTATAGATAGAGTCATAGCCCATTGACTGCATTATCATATCTGCCCATACCTCTGAATAGAAACGGGCTTCGCCATAGTTATTGCCTGTTTCAAATCTGCCGCTTGGTCTTAGCCAATTACGGGCGGGAACCATTTGGGCAAACATTCTGCCTGCGGCAACCTCATAGAGTGTTGGATATTCATCATAAATAGCAACACCTGCTGCAAGCATATCTCTGAAAATTTCAGTTTCGCCTGCATGAGATACAATTGAGGACTGACTTGTTGGAGGCCAGCCTATTTCTTTTGATTTGACTGCATCCATAATAAGCTTTTGTAAAAGAGCTTTTTCATCCTCTGTCATCACATCATAGAGCCAGTCATAAACTATAGCACCTGTCATAAGATAGTTACCTCTTGAGCGGGTGATATCGCCCTGGTCATCGGGAGTGCGGACTGTGGATAAATAATCTATGGTGTGATTTATAGTTTGTTTTGCATGGTTAATATCTGTTTCTTCGCCAACCACCCACACAAGAGCTCTTGCAAGAATTTTTGCAAGGAGAGTGGCGTTATGGTTATTTGCTTTTGTGGTATCTAGCTTACAGTTTATTTCATCATAGGCATATTTTATGTAGTTTGCATAGGTGGATGCCAGAGCAGGATCATTTAGATTTGCCCTTAGCCTGGGAAGAGTTTCCCTTGTTACATAAAGACGGGGGTGACCTTTTATAGGTTTAATTTCAGGCGTGGGATAAAGGCTCAGATAATAGTTGTTGCGTTCTTCCTCTGTCATATAAACAGGGACATCATCTTTGCTATCGATGCCTGAGGGTTTGAAGGAAGCATCATTTGTGATAATGATTTTGTCAACATATCCGGAGCCTCTTCTTTTAATTGCGATATAGTTGTCGGCACCGTATTTAAGGTCGATTGATGATGAAGACCAGCGATAGTTACCATCCTGTGAGGTGGAATAGAAAAACTGTGCATATGTGCCTTTATTCAGATCCCAGAATATTGAAGCAGTTTCGCCATTTGTTACGCGAAGGCGTATCCATACTTTATATGTTCCCTCGGTTTCTGTTTCGGGAAGAGTGATTTTTGTATAGATATCATCATAAGGTCTGTCTTCAAGATACCATTTGATATCGGGAAGGCGAACTGCCATTGCGCCGGAGGCTTTTGTGTCGCCGGATGTGTAGGCTCCGCCGCGGGTATCGCAATAATCTTCCGCCTCTAAAATGACTGTGCCATGCTCTACAACAGCGCCTGCCTTAACCGGAAGCTCAAGACCGGGAAGATTTACTTTGTCGCTATATTCAGGAAAATAATCTGCTGCAAATGAGCCAAGCTGAAAGGACATTATCACTACTATTAAAAACGAGAGAATTCTTTTTGCTTTAATCATCTTATCCCCTCCTGTTTAGTTATATAAAATTCCGACAATCCACCAGGGACCATTTATATTGGTAAATACTTTTGTGCATTTGCTTCCGTAGGTATCGCGGTCGAAAATATCACTTGCCTTAGCGGGTGCAAATGTTACTTCGCCTGTTCTTTCGTTTACTGTTCCAATAGCACCGTTATCGGTAAAACGATATATAGGATAGCTTTCATAAGTGATTGAACCGTTTGTGTTTTTAAGTTCAACTGTTATATAGGAACCATCATTTGACACAACATCACCATAGGAATAACGGATACCGGTTGCCGGAAAAGCACCATTTGGATTGCTCATATTATGGAGTTTATTTTCTGATTTGTCTAAAATAAGAACTGCATTTTTTAAAACTCCTGTTGCATCGGTAGTGTATTTTATAACATCGCCGCTTTCAACCATTTTTCCGTTGGAGCCAATTTTTAAATCGTCAATCGACATCGCCTTTACAAAGCCGCTCTGACCTTTTACTCCGTTATCACCATGGAAGCCGGATACTTTTACAAATTCCTCACCATTTTCGTCTATTGTTTGTGTTACCTTTGAAACAACAAAATATCTTGTTGATGATGTTGCATCTGTTGATACGGCGGCGTAATACACAACAGCATCAGCAACCGGACTGTTTTTATCTGTTCCGTAGGCTGTGATTTTATAATTTCCATTACTGAAGGTTCCTCTGCTTTTTATTGCATAGGCATCGTCTATATCTCTATCTGATTCTGCCGGAAGAACAAACACCTTTGTGCCGCTTTCGAGATATAGATTAAGACCGAAGGTATATAGTTCTTCACGATATGCTTTTGAAGTTTCGCCATTAAAACCGTCATAGATAAAGAAATCTGATGCGTATTTTCCGTCGGGTCCCTTTGTGCTGTCTGCAAGAATGAGGGTGCTTAATTTGCCATCGGCATTCAGGCAATACTTAACAAGCTGACGGGTTACCTTTTCTCCTGTTTTGCCAACATAACTTTCAAAGTTTGCAGGCTCAATGGTTCCGCTTGCAACTTTTATTTTTTCGGCAAGAATATATTCGGAAAAGGTTCCGCCTGTTTCAAAAAGGCGGACTTTATATTCGGTGGCAAGACCTTGCGGCTTTGCATAGTCAGTTAAAAGAGCGATCTTTGTTTTGACTTCACCTTTTTCGATAACGCCGATTTTTGCATCTTTATTAAACCAGAATGTAACATCATCACCGGGTTTTAATGAAGAAGCATCGGGGGAAAGATTAAAAGATGCGCCGCACTCATATCTTTTTCCTGAGATATAAAGAGCTTTGATGGATGTTCCGCTCTTTTCAATTTCTTCTATTTTTCCTGAACCAAAATCTATAGTCACAACTATTTTTGAAAGTTTGCCGCCAAGAGTATAGTAGCAATTTAAAACATCATCTTCGGAAATCTTTTCATAACTTATCGGCTCCCCTATTGCATTTACAATAGAAAGAGTGTTTTCGTCAAAATCGGAAAAATCTGCAATCTTACCTTTTATTACTTTTGATATTGCAACCATATCGCGAACTCCTCCGCAAAGGAAGGTTTCATACGCTTCAATGGATATTATATCTGCTTTTTTGTCACCGGTATTGTCGATGACTTTTATGCAACCATCAAGCCTATTGGAAATAAAGGGATTGAGATTTGAAAGAGAATAGCTTTTTAAAACTTCGCCATTATAGATAATGATGGTGTCAAGAGGGAAAGTTATGTGATTTTCTTTTCCTTTACTATCGTAGTAGCTTATTGCTCCCTGACTGACAGAGGCAATATCGGATGAATTAATTATGGTGATATTATTATCAAGAACTTCAAAATATTTTATTTCATAGGGTGAATTCTTTGTGTAGAAAGCTGTTACCCTCTGACCGATTAAATCATAGATACCAAGAGCTTTTTGGGGTAAAGCGAAAGTGATTTCGTTTATTTTAACTTCACCAAATTCTGCCTTTACACCACCATCAACAGAGAAGCTGCTATTGGCATTTACAACACCATCATAGGTTACAATACCCATATAGTATTCTAAAAAGCCTGCACCTGTGTAGGTTTCATAGGTTTCATTTTCATCATAGCTTGTTCGGACAACCATTTTGGCACCTGCTGCAAGACGGAAAACATCTGCAACACCATTTAAGGTGACATAGAAATTGACATCGGAAGGTGAGCTTTTGGTGATGCCAAGACTTGATGCAACTGACATATAACCATTGGGCCATCCACCCTGAGATAAAGCATGGGTGTTGTAGCCAAGGAGAGTTACAACTGTTTTTATAAGCTGAATATAGGTGACAGGTTCATCTTTTCCAAAGTAGGTATCGGAGATACCGGTCATAATGCCTGCTTCAGAAACAGACTTAACATAGCCATATTCTGCCTCACCGATATCTGTATAGGGACTTTCGTATTCGGTATAATCCGGAATTGATTTCCCCGTCAGAATTTTATAATACATTTTGGCAAGCTCTGCTCTTGTTATGATGTCGTCATCTTTTAAGCTATCATTCTCACAGATGCCAATCATTCTTAAAAACTTTGCGTTGCCCTGTGAGCTTATTTCCTCACTTGCAAAAACCGGTGCACTAAAGCTTGAAACAGCTAAAATAAGAGAAATTATTAAGCAAATGATTTTTTTCATTATTTAATGCCTCCTTTTTTGCTGAGTGTGTGGATTATTTTTGAAATTTCGGCTCTTGTGATATAGCCTTCGGGTTTGAAGGTGTTGTCACTATAGCCATTTATTACTCCTATACCGCAAAGATATGAAACAGCAGATACTGCGTAGTCTGCAATACTTTCTTTATCGGCAAAGGTAAGATTTTCGGCTGATGATTTGCCAAGAATTCTGCATATGATAACTGCGGCATCCTGGCGGGTGAGGTTCCTTTCGGGGAAGAAGCTGCCATCTATGCCGGTTATGATGCCATTTGCCTGAGCTGAAGCAACAAAGGGAGCATACCAGGCATCATTGGAGACATCATTGAAGTTTGCTTCGCCTCCTTCTTTAATATCAAATACATTGAGAATAAGCTTTGCATATTCCGCCCTTGTTATGTTGTTATCGGGGCGAAAGCTTCCATCTTCATAGCCGGTTATCCAGCCATTTCCTTTAAGGAAATCAACAGAAGCTGATGCCCAGTGGTTTGAAGACATATCGTTAAAAGACGAACCTGACTGTGCCGGTGGATTTGAAGGTATTGGATTGGGATCAACAAAGGAGGATACACCGCCTGTTGAAAAGCTTCCGCCAACGCTTCCGCTGTTACCGGGCTTTGGTATCGCGCCCGGATTTGAGCTTATTCCACTATTTGTTTCCTTAAAATCATTGAATTTTTCTGCAAGAGAAGGCAGGGCTTCGTCGGTAAGGCTTAGCAGCTGATTATATTTTGAAGCACTTTCTTTTGAAGGAATAATAAAGCCTGCAGCTTCGTATGCTGAGCGGTATTTTACGGAAAGATAAGAATGAATATGACCATAGCCGAGATTTTTATAGTTTAATAGAACACCGCGATGAACAAGGCTTTTAAAGCGGTTTGCAATTTCTTCTATATTTTTATAGCCACCCAGGATGAGTTTTTGCCTTATATATGCTTTTCCATCAGATGAAAGATTGGAATTATAGTCAATAAGCTCAGCAGAAGAAGATATGCCTATAACAGAAGGATTTAAGATTGCATCACCCGAAAAGCAGAATTCATTTCTATGGGTATTGTATGCTGCAAGGGTAAAGCTACGGTTAATAAGATTGAAAACTTCTTCTATATTATCGGGAAGTACCTTGCCGGGCATAGTATCTCTCAAAAGCAGAAAAGCATCTGAAACAGCCTTTGAGCCAAGAGCTATGTAGGTTGGGTCATCGGATTTACTATAGGCATTTACAAGATTTTCAAAATATGGGGTGATATCTTCACCGGATGAGGCGGCATTTATATCATCAATGCATTTCTGCTTGAAAACCGAATTATAGAAGGTAAATTCAGCTACATCCTCCATATCAGAGGATTTAATATAGGCTCCAAATTTTCCGCCACTATTACCCATGATTTTTACGGGAATACTATAATCAGCACTTGCAGGAACAAAAGAATTGAAATATTGTATTGCACCATCGCTTCCCGCCAGAGCATTTTCTTTTGTGTAGCCGGGGTTTATAATCATAACGCTGACAGATTTTCCCGCAGTTCCTGATGAAGTGAGAGTTATGATGTCATTTGCAGCATCTGAGATGTCAAATGTTATTTGTGCAAACGCATTTACCGAAATAAGCGCTGCTGAAATGATAATGCACATTATTTTTTTTAGCATAAAAATACCTCCCGTATTTAAACCATACATTTTCGTATTTTAATGATAACACATTGCATATTTTATTTCTTCAAGTATATTGGTATATAGTTAAGAATAATTGGTGTTATTCTTTAGTTTTATTGACAAAAAATTTTTTCAAACTTAAAATATATTTAACACAATATATTGCTTTTTCAGATATCAAATACTGCTTAAATCCTTAATTTATGCCAAAGGCGGTGCTTTTTATGTCTATTCCACCAAGCCAATATCCCGAAAAATTCAAAGAAGATATTTTTGTTAATTTTTGCCACATAAAACCGGAAAAAAATTCTGAGCAGTTACACTATCATGACTACCACTATGAGATTGCTTTTATATTAAAAGGAAAAACAACCTACTTTTTTGATTTGAACAAATATGAGCTTAAGGAAAATGAGGTTATTTTTGTGAATAAAAAACTACCTCACCTTACCGTTGACGACGAAAAAGAAAACTGCGAAAAAATAATTATAAATTTCAATGACCATTTTTTAAAAAAATCTTCTCTCAACTTCCATTTTTTAACTGAAATCTTTGCGTCCCCTATTTTCAGTGTTCCGGATGAACATTCAGGAGATTTTGTTCATCTCCTGACAGAGCTGGTTTATGAAAGCGACTATCCTTCAAGCTTTTCGTCGAAGATAATAAACGGGAATGTTTATAAGCTTCTTGTGACGATGTATCGCATTATCACAAAAACTCAGCTCAACAAGGTTCTTCCCACAAATCCTATTATTGAGGCAGCAACAAAATATATCTGCAAGAATTTTAGCGAAAACCTCACCTTGGAGGATGTGGCAAGCAAATGTCATGTTAACAAATGCTATTTATCCAAGCTTTTTAAATCTATTATGGGAGTTAATTTTATTAACTATGTTAATTCAATAAGAATTCAGAATGCATCAAAAATGCTCATAAACAGTGATATGAGCATTATGGAAATATCCGAAAAATGCGGTTTTAACTCTCAGAACCATTTTTGCGAAGTGTTTAAAAATGTTAAGGGAGTATCAGCAAGGGAATTCAGAAAATTCAATTGAATAATGAATGTATTGACACAACAAAAAAGGGATTGTAAAAAAAGTCCGGATCGCAAAAAGGCGAAAATGAAACCAACATAAGAGTTAAGTGTGCTCATAAATCCTCAAATTTTGGTTTATAGGTTGAAAAACATCTTTTTTAAGATGTTTTTCTTCAATTATATG
>JAZRGM010000005.1:0-49022 GCA_045644205.1 Clostridia bacterium
ACGCTACTTACACATTTTCACAGTATGAAACTATTATATCATTTATTTTTAAAATGTCAAGAGAATATACCTTTTTTATACAATTTCTTAAACATGTTTACTGATATTGATATAAAAAAGTGTTTTCAACACTTCAACCCCCTAGCCCCCATTCTTGGGGGCAAAAAGGTACACTTTTTTGAAATAAGCAAAATTGCGCACGCTTTGCGCGCAATTTCCTATATTATAAAAAAAGGGATGTAATAAACTTACATCCCCTCAGTAATATTTATTTTATTCTTGTTATGTGCTGACAATACACATATACATTCTGAATCTTTTTCGCTTCCACACCATCATCTGCCTGAATTACAGGCTGAGTTTCAGACGGAGTTATGTATAGCTTAAAAACAATTGCATCCTGACCGGGACGCATATTACGGATTTTTTTGTATTCCAAATTCTTTCTGGCAGCGCCGATATAATCAAAAATGATTGATTCGATTTCAGCATTTGCAAAACAACGCAGTATGTCGCTCTCCTCATGTATTTCAAGAAGATGCTTTGCTTCCTCAAAAGTGAGATTAACACATTCAAAAGTACCCTGATTAAGAACAGACATCATAGAACCATTATCTAAGAGTAACAATGGCAAACTTTTTAAATCTTTCATAATTACGCCTCCTTTTTGCAAGAACAAAACTTAAAATATTCACTATTTTGAGTTTTTTGCTTTGTTTTATTAGAATATAGCACAATTTTGCAAGTTTGTCAACAATTTCTTTCATATTTTCAAAAATAATTTTCATTTTATATTCTAATATATTATAAAAAAAGAGAAATATTACTATTATCAGAAATTTATCCTAAAACAACATCGGTTACAAGCATTATACAAAAACCGACAAGGAGCGCATAGGTTGCCCAACGCTGCTCACCGTGGGCATGAGTTTCGGGAATCATTTCATCACTTATAACATAGAGCATTGTGCCGCCTGCAAAGGCAAGAGCAAAAGGAAGAATTACCGAAGCTATGCTGACTGCAAAATATCCTATGAGCGTTCCTACAACTTCCACAAGACCTGTGAGCATTGCGCAGATAAAGGTTCTTTTTGGACTTACTCCCGATGCAAGCATCGGAGCTATTATAACCATACCTTCGGGGATATTCTGAAGTGCAATGCCGCCGGCTATTATAAATGCTCTGCCTATATCGCCTGAGCCAAAACCAACACCTGCTGCTATTCCTTCAGGGAGATTATGTATGGCAATTGCTGTTACAAAAAGAAGGACCTTGCTAAGGCTGCTGTTTGCGTGGGGTTCTATATCTACCCCCGCAAGCTTATGAAGATGAGGAACAAGCTTATCTATAAGGTTAAGACAAATTGCCCCCACAAAAATTCCTGCAACTGTTATTAAAAGACCAAATCTGCCACCATACTCAATTGATGGAAGCACAAGCCCCAACACTGCAGCTGCAAGCATTACGCCCGCTGCAAAGGAAAGGATTATATCGGAAAATTTATGAGAGAGATTTTTAAAAATAAATCCGACAAGAGAGCCGATAATTGTGGCTCCGCCAACGCCGAGAGCTGTGATTAATACAAGATTCATAGCATACTCCTTTTATCATTAATTATAGTTGATGGCTAAATAAGTCGGCTCCTTCATATGAAGGAGCCGGACAAAGCTTAATTACTGCTCTGAAAACATATCTTTGCCAACACCGCAAAGAGGACATTCAAAATCTTCGGGAAGATCTTCAAATTTTGTGCGGGGTTCTATGCCATGCTCAGGATCGCGCAGGGCTTCATCATATTCCCAACCGCATACATCACAAACATATTTTTTCATACTGATAACCTCCGTTATGTTTATTTGCAAAACTCATCTGCTAAAGCTTCAAGCTGACTTTCGCTTTCTTCATTTAACGCAGACAAGATTTTTACTGTATTTTCAGCATAACATATATTTTTGCTATTTTCAAGCATTTTTGCCATATATTTTGCTGCAACAGGCGCCCATGTTCCATTTTCTATAAATGCCACCTTTTTATTCTGAAAATTACGCTCGATGAGTTCATGGATAAACTCACGCATAAAGGGGAAAATTTCACCGTTGTAGGTGGTGGTGGCGAGGACAATTTTTCCGTAGCGGAAAGCATCTTCAACAGCTTCTGCCATATCACATCTTGCAAGGTCATTTATGGCTACCTTGGGGCATCCTTTTTCTTCTAAAAGCTCTTTTAATTTCATAACTGCCTTTTTGGTGTTGCCATAGACGGATGTGTAGGCAATGACAACGCCTTCGGATTCTGTTTTGTAGCTTGACCAGATATCATAAAGATTTATATAATATTCAAGATTTTCATTTAAAACGGGGCCATGGAGCGGACAAATGGCTTTTATTTCAAGATTTGCCGCTTTTTTAAGAAGATTCTGCACTTGAACACCATATTTTCCAACGATGCCGATATAATATCTTCTTGCCTCACAAGCCCAGTCTTCATCGGTATCAAGAGCACCGAATTTACCGAATGCATCTGCTGAAAACAAAAGCTTTTCTTTGTCATCATAGCTAAGCATTACCTCAGGCCAGTGAACCATTGGAGCTGTTATGAAGCTAAGGGTGCGTGAGCCAAGAGAAAGGGTGTCGCCCTCTCCTACTATTATCCTGTTATCTGCAAAATCTGAGCCAAAAAAGTTTTTCATCATTGCAAAGGATTTTGAGGTGGAAACGATTTTTGCCTGAGGATATTTTTTTATAAAATTATATATATTTGCAGAATGGTCGGGTTCCATATGCTGAACGATTAAATAATCAGGGCTTTTTGATTCAAGCTCTTTTTCTATGTTGGAAAGCCACTCTTCTGTGAAAGCTGCATCCACAGAATCCATAACTGCAATTTTTTCATCAAAGATTATATATGAATTATATGATATTCCATTGGGAACGATGTATTGTCCTTCAAACAAATCTATTTTATGGTCGTTTACACCTACATATTTTACTGAATCTGTTATATTCATTTTTGAGTGCCTCCTTACAGATAGTATGCCAAATAAAAAGCATAATATTTTAATTTTTCTATATTTATTAGTTTTTACAAATTGAGTTCCATTTTTACATGGGGTATTCCTGTTTCAAGAAATTCATCTGAAATCTTTGAAAATCCGGATTTTGCATAAAAGTCTTCAACATAGCTCTGGGCATCTACTATAAGCTTAGCGGCGCAGAGTTCTTTTTTTGCGGCTAAAATGCCTTCTTTTAAAAGCTTTGTGCCGATGCCGCCTCTTCTTTTTGCAGAAATTACTCTACCGATTTTGGCAGTTTTTTCGACTTCATCTATCATAAAAAGCCGCATATAAGCAATTATATTATTATCTTCTTTAAAATAAATATGAAATGCTTCATAGTCGATATCATCCATATCAACATAATTGCATTTCTGCTCAACAACAAAAACCTCGCTTCTAAGCTTTAAGATATTATAAAGCTCTTTATTTGAAAGTTCTTCAAATCTTTTAATAACAAGTTCCATTCTTGCACCTCCGTTTTTACAAAACAATTATACAATTAATTTTATTAATAATCAAGTTTTTTAAAAAACTTACTTTTCAAAATTGGAAATATGTGGTATAATGTTTAAAAAGACAAAGGAGGGCAAATGATGGCTGTTAGTCTTAATCCGGACAAGGAAATTGTTAAAACCATAAAAGAAGGCCTTAAACTTAAGGGCGGATATTGCCCTTGCAGACTTGAAATCAAGGAAGAATACAAGTGTATTTGCGAAGAATTTAAAAAACAGATTGAAGATCCTGATTTTGAGGGATACTGTCATTGTATGCTTTATTACAAATCAAAATAGAAAGGATGAAAAGCATGAGCGAAATTACTCTTACAAAAAGCAATTTTGAAAGCGAAGTTTTAAATTATGAAGGAAAGGTTCTTGTTGATTTCTGGGCAAGCTGGTGTGGACCTTGCAAAATGATAGCACCTGTTGTTGAAGAAATTGCAGATGAATTTGAAGGAAGGGTTAAAGTCGGCAAGGTTAATGTTGACGATGAGGCTGAGCTTTCCATAAAATATCAGGTTATGAGCATACCGACCATTCTTATTTTTGAAAATGGCGAGATTACAAATAAGGCTATTGGGTATCGCAGCAAAGAAGAACTGATTGAATTATTAAATCTTTGATAAAATTAATGGGATGAAAAAATCAATTGATTTTTTTCATCCCATATTTTCTGTTTAGAAGAAATTTGCAACTCTGCCGGACACAACATAATTATACCAATTTAATCTACCTGAGGTATAAACAGGTTCATATTCAAGCTCTTCTATTTTTTCGCTTTCGCCTTTTGAATAGCTATCTATAACTTCGATTGCATATCCAAGACGACCGATGGTGGTGTTGAATCGCATCTGAATTGTTTCAAGACCAAAAACTTTATTTGTTTCTTTCCATCTTTTGCAGAAAACTTCTTTAAGGGTTTTGAATTTTTCCAAAAGCTCAGGAAGGATTGTCTTTGAATATAAAGTCATATCACCGCCTGATTTATAGCATTTCTGCATATTTGCATAGATGGAAGCTTTCGTATAAAGGATGTCTAAAACAAGATTGGTGTAGCTATCGGTGCAATTTTTCATTGCATTTTTAATATCGAGATAGCGGGTATCTTTTTCAAAATCAACACACACAAGATTATAGAAAACATCGCTCCATATGATTGCCTTGGGATATGGATGGATAAAATATGATTTTATTGCTTCAACAATTTCAGGAGTTATAGCTGTTAAAAGAGAACCCATTTTATCTATATCTTCCCTTGTGCAATCGGGATTATAGCACATTTCGCTATACATTGCAAAGCCATAGATAGCATCAAAATAATTTGTTTCGCAGCCATCATCTCCCCACATTGTTGCCCACACATCCTTCACGCCTTTTTTAAGGCAGGCACGAAGCCCCGGCTCTGTGGTTTCAAAGGTAAGATGAAGAATTGGAAGAAAACCGCGGGTACTATATGACGAGCCTGCAAACACAACAGGTCTGCCAAGCTCAAAATGACGGTCAATCATTTTTTCATAGAATTCCTGCTCCTTATGATAATAATCCCAATAAACAAGGTTTGCCTGGGGAACATCTTTCTTTATATCATCAGGGAAAACAACCTCTGTGTCATAGTATTCATCTGCTTTTGAACCAAGACGGAAGAACATATCACTCCACATCATTGGCTTCATATTGTATTTATTGCATATGTCAACAACTCTTCCAAGGTGGCGTTTTAAAACTGAATATCTTTCATTATAGCCAAATTTGCGGATATACTGACCAAGCCCCATATCCCAGGCTTCGTCCATGCCGATGTGGATATTTTCGGAGCGAAAGAGCTTTTTCATTTTTGCAATTTCTGCTTCAATGAATTTATAGGTTTCTTCGCTATCGCAAAGAAGAACTGCATCGGTATCTTTAAATTCTTTTGTTTCATTGCCCCATGCAAGGTACTGAGCCATATGACCAAGGGTCTGGATGCAGGGAATAAGCTCTACTCCAAGATTATAAGCAAAGTCATCAATGTCTTTTATTTCGGCATCGGTATAGGCTCCGCGGACATAACCAAAATGGGGATAGTCTTCTAAGGTATAGGTATCTTCTGTATAGAGCATAAACTGATTGGCACCCATAAGAGCAATTTTTAAAATAAGCTCTTTAACCTTTTCGGGACGCATAACTCCGCCGCGGGACATATCTGCCATAAGACCAAGATTATTAAAGGCGGAGACTTGCTCTATTTTAAATTCTTCTTTTTCTTTATTTATAGCACACAAAGAAAGAGCACGAAGCTTTTGAGGAATTGTTTTTCCGCCAATGGTTATTTTTCCGTCTTTTTTTGCGGCAATGACATTTTGTGCAGATACAATCTCTATATCTGAAAATTCAGTATTCAGCTGAGATGATGCAAATTTTATTATATCTTCGTTTGTAAACATTTTGTTCCTCCTGTCAATTTATACAGTTAAGTAAAATTATATAGCCGAAAATATGCTTTGTCAACCGGACAAAAATCATTTTTACAAAAAAACAGCACAGTTTTTTGTGCTGTTTTAATTTACTATTTTAATTTGAGAGCAAGTGATGCATGAGGCTCTAAGGAAACAGTTTTTTCTCCGTTTAAGCAGAATTCTTCACCTGTAAATATTTCAACATATGTTCCCTCTAAAAGACCTATATCTTTTAAATTTACAAAATATTCCTGCTTTTCATCGGTAAAGTTTACTATATATAATTTTGAAAGCTCTTTTTTATACCAAACAGATGGAAGAGTTTCGTCGCCAGATATTGGTGTGGCAGGAATAAAATCAGAGTTTTCGACTGTTTTTCTTATAAGGTCTAGCCCCTTTTCATTGAGCTTTGGCAGGCAGTCGCCCATAAATACCGATGAACCTGACAACAATAGAATGGTGCTCCATGTTTTGGCTTCGGTATAGCTGAAATCTTCTCCATAGCGCCACACAAAACTATTTGTTGGATTTGCTTTTCTGTAGCCAAGGGAACTATTTAAAACATTGGTCATTTTATCGTCGGATGTGTCTTTTCCTCTTACAACAAGATAGTCAAGGTCATTGCGATAAAGCTTTCCATTTGCAGCAAACTGAGGAAGTGCTCCACCTGTGCACATCTTAACATGTCCCCACACATTATGGATATCAAGACCTGTTCTTTTGGAATCGCATATATCGGGGTCGGCACCATATGGAAGTGAACAGCCCATTATATGACTACCCTTTGGAACGGTTTCTCTGACGATTTCAAAAAGCTTTTTGAGAGCATCATAAGGTCCTGCTTTTTTATCATAAAAACGCTCTGCATTTCTGACCATATTGGAAACAAAATCAAGCTTATAGAAGGTAAAGCCGCAATCGGCAAGATAGGAAAAGGTTTCTCTTATGTATTTTTCACCATCGGGATGGGTGGGATCGAGAATATACATATCTTCATCTTTTATAGGGTCGCCAAATTCATTGCGAACTAAAAAATCATATCTTCTCATAACGGTTCCGCAAAGGAAGTGAAGTCTTGTTGGTGCAACCCAGATTCCGGCTTCAAAGCCTTTATCCCGTATGTAATCAACCAGAGATTTCAAGCCACTTGGATATCTGCATCCGCTCCTCCAATCGCCTTCTCTTTGCTGCCAGCCATCATCGAGGGCTATATAGCGTACTTTTTTGGAAAGGACTTCATCTGCTGCTATAAAATCAACATTTTCCTTAACATCGTCTTCTGTGGCAGATGTGAAATAATAGTCCCATGTACTCCAGCCGATGGGGTTTTCAAATTCTTTGCCGCTTGAAAACATATCGGCACATTTAATAAGGGCAGCATCAGGAGACTTGTTTACGCAGATTATCCACTCCTGACACACGATTTCACCTTCAAAGCTAAAGGGAATGGTTGTGGAGGCGTCAATAGTAAAGCTGCTTTCAGTTTTATTTATTTCTATATCTGATTTGAATTTTGCAGGAACTCTGCTGACAAAAGTAAATGCATTTTGGGGATTTTTCGTGCTGAAAAAATAGTTAAAGTTGGAGCATTTGCATAATTCGGGTAAATCAGATAATCTATGCACTCCGCTTATTCTTCCTTTATATATGTTGTTTACATACATTCTCACGCTATCATCATAGCTTTGTGACAAATTAAATGTGGTTATTTTATATACTCTGTCCTGGGGTGTTCCGATTGGCACAAGCTTTGCACTTATGGAATACATATTCTCTTCAAGTTTTGAAAGAACTGCTTCTCCTTTGTAACAGGGGATTTCAAAAGAAATTGACAGCTTGTTATCCAAAGAAATTTCTTTTACATTTTTACATTCAGACAAGCTTACAACTTTTCCGCTTTCGTACTCTGCTTTAATGTTTTTTAAATCAATGCCATACTTCAAAACACTTTTCACAAAAACCACCTCCGGATGGGTAATTTAAATTTTTAGTAGTATAACATAAAAAAGGCACAACTTCAAGAGTTATGCCTTTTTTATGTTAGCACATGGCTATATTACATTTCTTTGATTTTTGCCTGAGCAGCAGCTAAACGAGCAATCGGCACACGGAAAGGTGAGCATGATACATAGTCAAGGCCGATTTTGTGGCAGAATTCAACGGATACAGGGTCTCCACCGTGTTCACCGCAGATACCGCAGTGCATTTCGGGACGAACCTTTTTACCGAGAGTTACAGCCATTTCCATGAGCTTACCAACGCCTGTCTGGTCAAGTTTTGCAAATGGATCGTTTTCGAAGATTTTTGCATCGTAGTATGCATCAAGGAATTTACCAGCATCATCACGAGAGAAGCCATAGGTCATCTGAGTGAGGTCGTTTGTACCAAAGCAGAAGAATTCAGCTTCTTTAGCGATTTCGTCAGCTGTGAGAGCAGCTCTGGGGATTTCAATCATTGTTCCAACTTCATATGATAATTCAACACCAGCAACGGCGATTTCAGCATCACATGTTGCAACAACAACATCTTTAAGATATTTGAGTTCTTTGATAACTCCGATAAGAGGAATCATGATTACGGGAACGATATTCCAGTCTGCATGAGCTTTCTTAACATTTATTGCAGCGCGGATAACAGCTTTTGTCTGCATTTTTGCAATTTCAGGATATGTTACTGCAAGACGACATCCACGATGACCCATCATTGGGTTGAATTCATGGAGAGATGTGATGATAGCTTTGATATCTTCAACAGATTTACCCTGAGCTTTAGCTAAAGCTTCGATGTCTGCTTCTTCTGTGGGAACGAATTCGTGAAGCGGGGGATCGAGGAATCTGATTGTTACGGGGTTACCTTCTAAAGCTTCATAGAGAGCTTCAAAGTCGCCCTGCTGATAAGGAAGAATTTTTTCGAGAGCAATTTCTCTTTCTTCAACTGTGTCGGCACAAATCATTTCTCTGAATGCAGCGATTCTGTCTGCTTCGAAGAACATATGTTCTGTACGGCAAAGACCGATACCTTCAGCACCTAATTCGCGAGCTTTTTTAGCATCTGCAGGAGTATCTGCGTTTGTACGAACTTTAAGTGTTCTGAATTCATCTGCCCATTCCATGATGCGACCGAATTCACCTGCGATTTCAGCATCAACTGTGGGGATGATACCATCATAGATAGCACCTGTTGAACCGTCTATAGAAATTTCGCTGCCTTCTGTGAAGGTTTTGCCAGCGAGAGTGAATTTTTTGTTTTCTTCATCCATGTTGATGTCGCCGCAACCGGATACACAGCATGTACCCATACCACGAGCAACAACAGCTGCGTGAGATGTCATACCACCACGAACTGTTAAGATACCCTGAGAAGCTTTCATACCTGTGATGTCTTCAGGTGATGTTTCGAGACGAACAAGGATAACTTTTTCGCCGCGGTTGTTCCAGTTTTCAGCATCTTCAGCTGTGAATACAACTTTACCGCAAGCAGCACCTGGAGAAGCACCAAGACCTCTGCCAAGGGGAGTTGCAGCTTTGATAGCTTTTGCATCAAACTGAGGATGGAGGAGAGTATCGAGGTTTCTGGGATCGATCATAGCAACAGCTTTTTTCTTATCGATCATACCTTCATCAACGAGATCACAAGCGATTTTGAGAGCAGCTTTTGCAGTTCTCTTACCATTTCTTGTCTGGAGCATATAGAGTTTTCTGTTTTCAATGGTGAACTCCATATCCTGCATGTCACGATAGTGATCTTCAAGGATAGCACATACTTTATTGAATTCTTCAAATGCTTCGGGGAATTTTTCAGCCATCTGAGCGATTGGCATAGGTGTACGTACACCAGCAACAACATCTTCACCCTGAGCGTTAACTAAGAATTCACCCATGAGTCCAGGTTCGCCTGTAGCAGGGTCTCTTGTGAAAGCAACACCTGTACCGCAATCATCACCCATATTACCGAATGCCATCATCTGAACATTAACAGCTGTACCCCATGAATAAGGGATATCGTTGTCACGACGGTAAACATTGGCTCTGGGGTTGTCCCATGAACGGAATACTGCTTCTACTGCACCCATGAGCTGTTCTTTGGGATCTGAGGGGAAGTCTTTACCGATTTTATTTTTATATTCTGCTTTGAAAGCAAAAGCGAGTTCTTTAAGGTCATCAGCTGTGAGCTCAATATCCTGAGTTACGCCTTTCTTTTCTTTCATTTCATCGATGAGCTGCTCGAAGTATTTCTTACCAACTTCCATAACAACATCTGAATACATCTGGATGAATCTTCTGTAGCAGTCCCAAGCCCAACGAGCGTTGCCTGTTTTGGCAGCCATTGTTTCAACAACATCTTCATTAAGACCTAAGTTGAGAATGGTGTCCATCATACCGGGCATTGAAGCTCTGGCACCTGAACGAACTGATACGAGAAGTGGATTTTCTTTGTCGCCAAATTTTTTGCCGCAGATTTCTTCCATTTTAACGATGTATTCCATGATTTCTGCCTGGATATCGTCGTTAATTTTTCTGCCATCTTCATAGTAGCGAGTACAAGCTTCTGTGGAAACAGTGAAGCCCTGGGGTACAGGAAGACCGATTTTGGTCATTTCTGCAAGGTTAGCACCTTTACCGCCGAGAATTTCTCTCATGTCGGCATTACCTTCGGAAAAAAGATAAACATATTTATGTGCCATCTTTAACTACCTCCTAAATAAATTCATATTTCTATTTAACCACAGTCTATTTTATAACATTATTATCAAAATTTCAAGTATTTATTTGATTTTTTCTATTTTTATCCAAAATTCATTAATACTTTGAAAAAGAGCGCCTGCAAAGAGGCACTCTTTTGTCTATATTGTTTATATTTTACAAAGTTTTATAGTATTCAAGAGCAGGTGAAATATATTCAAGCTTATTTATTAAATATCTTTCACTTATTTCGCTTGCGCTTTCTATGCTCTCGGATGCTGCTTTAAAGGAAAAAACCGATTTATAATCGCAATAGCATATGTAGGCAATAATTTTAAGGGCATTTTCATCGCAATTTAAAATTTCGGGAGACATATAGCTTTCAAAGCACTTTTTGCATACTGCCCTTCCGCCAACTGTGTCGAAATGGGTAAGCTCTTCCTTTGTGCCGCATTTTGCACAGGATAAGATGTCGGGCATATACCCCGACACACACACGCACTTTACCTCAAAAATTGTTTTGAGCCTTAAAAGCTCCGATTCGATATCTTCCTTTATTCTTGTTTCTGCATTTGCCACAAGATATATTGAATTTAAAATAAACGAAAAGAAATCGTCGTCACCTGATATTTCATCGGAGATAAAGGATACCATATCGGCAAAATAATTTACAAGACTTGTTTTTTCAATCATGGTGCGCAGATTATAGAAATTTTCTTTTATATTGGCAGAATTAATATAGATAAGACCTTTTGAATCGTCAAGCACAAGCTCACTATAGCAAAAAAGCTGGAGAGCGGCAAAATCTTTATGCTTATGGGAACGGATACCCTTTGACATTGCGGTTATCTTGCCCATATCGGGTGTGAAGATTGTAAAGAGTCTGTCGTTATCATTGAGATTTACATATTTTAAAATAATACCCTTTGTTTTTATAAGAGCCATTTTAATACCTCTTTTACTCGTTATCGGTAAAGCCTAATTCTCTTAGCATATTATTGGAATTGCGCCAGTCGGATTTTACCTTTACCCAAAGCTCAAGAAAAACCTTGGCAGAGAGCATTGTTTCAGCATCACGACGGGCAAGGGTGCCTATTTGCTTCAGGGTTTTTCCGCCGGCACCGATTATTATGCCTTTGTGGGAATTTTTTTCGCAATAGATATTTGCACTTATATCATACATTGTTTCACCGTTTTTGGTGCGGTTTTTCATTTTTAAAATTTCTATGGCAATTCCATGGGGAACTTCCTTGTCGAGAAGATTGAGCATTTTTTCGCGGATTATTTCTGCGATAATCTGTCTTTCCTGCTGGTCGGTTACCATATCTTCAGGATAATACATTGGTCCTTCATAAAGATTTTCTTTTATGACGGATTTTAATTCATCCATTCTGTAGCCTGTTTTCGCGCTGACAAATAAAATTTCCTTGAATTCGTGTGCCTTGGAATAGGCGGCAATAACAGGAAGAAGCTCTTCTTTTTTTAAGGTGTCTGCTTTATTAATCACAAGAATAGCAGGTATATCCCCTATTTTTTCCATTATTTTAAATTCGCTTGGTGGGATTTGGGCAGTTGGTTCAACAACCATAAGAAGAAAATCCACATCTGCAATTGTATTATCCACAGCCTTCATCATGTTTTCCCCAAGCTTATTTTTGGGGTTATGAAATCCGGGGGTATCAAGAAAGACAACCTGACTATCGCTATCGGACATTATTGAAAGTATTCTGCTTCGTGTGGTTTGGGGTTTGGCAGAGATGATAGCTATTTTCTGACCTAAAAGAGCATTCATTATTGTTGATTTTCCAACATTTGGTCTGCCTACAATTCCCACATAACCTGATTTAAAATTTCCCATTTTATTCACCTTATCTTATGAGTTTGACAAGCTCCATAACAGCTTCTTCTTTTTCCCTCATTACTTCCCTTTCTTCTTCGGTTTCATGGTCATAGCCAATGAGGTGAAGGATTGAATGGCAGGTAAGATAGCCAAGTTCTCTCTCATAGCAATGACCAAATTCTACGCTTTGCTCCTTTGCCCTTTTTGCACAAAGAACAACATCGCCTAAAATAAGCTTGTCTTCAAAATAGTCGCCGGGATTTTTCTCAAAGCTGCCATCAAGAAGATTTACAACAGGAAAAGAAAGAACATCGGTGACTTTATCAATATTTCTATGATCGCAATTTAGCTGCTTTATTTCATCTTCATCAACTATGGTGATGCTGACATAGCAGGGTTCTTCTATTTTTTCATATTCCAAGGTGACATTTACAACTTTTTCTATAAGCTTTTGTGCTTCATCGCTCATTTGCGGCACAGAGCATACATCTTCTATATATATTTCGTTTATCATATTTACCTCTTATCCTGGGATTGTTTGCCATATCTTGCGGCATCTCTTTTTTCATATGCTTTAATTATTCTCTGAACAAGCCTATGCCTTACAACATCTTTTTCTGTGAGATAGCAAAAGGCTATGTCCTCTATATTTTTAAGAACACCCACAACATCTCTGAGACCTGATTTTTTTCCGTCGGGAAGGTCAACCTGAGTTATGTCGCCTGTGACAATTGCTTTTGAATTAAAGCCTATTCTTGTTAAAAACATTTTCATCTGCTCAGGGGTGGTGTTCTGTGCTTCGTCAAGAATAATGAAGCTATCGTCAAGAGTTCTTCCTCGCATATAGGCAAGAGGGGCAATTTCTATTGCTCCTTTTTCTGCAAGGCGCGCATAGGTTTCCATTCCAAACATTTCATAGAGTGCATCATAGAGAGGGCGAAGGTATGGATCAACCTTATTTTGCAAAGCGCCGGGAAGAAAGCCAAGCTTTTCTCGTGCTCCAACTGGGGGACGGGTTAAAATTATGCGGCTTATTTCTTTATTTTTAAATGCCTTTACAGCAAGGGCAACTGCAAGATAGGTTTTCCCCGTTCCGGCAGGGCCTATGCCGAAGGTTATTGTGTTTTTCTCAATTGCTTCAACATAGTTTTTCTGACCAAGGGTTTTGCTTTTTAGGGGTTTGCCTTTGGCTGTTATGAGAATACAATCTTTTCCATATAGAGAAGCATCATCGATATCGTCTTTTGCCATATCGATGGCATAACCAAGATTTACATCACTTATTTCTTCTCCGCTATCGAGGATTTTTTCAAGGCTTTTTATTGCCTTTTCTGCTCTGAGGACTGCAGCCTCATCCCCTATTATTTTTACGGTGTTATTACGGTTTAAAACGCTGACACCGAATTCTTTTTTTATTATGTTGATGTTTTTGTCGTATTCTCCGAAAATGGAAATAAGTTTTTCCACTGCGGATATTTCAAGTATTTTTTCCAATTCATACCCTCCGGTTATTGAGTTTCTATAAATATGGGCTTTTTTTCAGCAATATCTTCAAGACATTCAAAAGTGAGCTTTATGCTTATTGTTCCATCGGAATTCTTTTTAACATCTTCCTTGGTATCGACTATCTCTGCCCCTTCAGGAAGAGAAAGAGTAAGCCTTCTTTTAAGCTCGCTTATCCCCTTTTTTATTGTGTCTTCTTCTGACAGCTGATATTCTTTTCTTATTATCTCACAATATTTTGTATTTGTAAATGCCAAAGGCAAATAATTTTTGCCAAATATTCTGATTTTTTTGTCATTTTGCTCCATATTAAGCCTTAATGCTTTTGATGATTTATATTCAAAGAGCTTTGTGTTAAATATTTTTAAGGATGGGGAGTTTTTAAGCTTATCGGATGCCAGGTAGCTTATGTATTTGCCGCTGAATTTATCTTCCAGGCTATAGACTGTTAAAGCCTGGACAATGCCTCCGGCATTTACAAAGCGAAGGGGGGCAAGGTCTGTGGAATCATATACTCCACTAATTAAGATGTCGCCTTTTCTTACAAACATTCCTTCTTTAACAAGAATGTTTCCACTTGAGGAAACAGCTTTTTTTATAACACCGTCTTTTGACGCAACCACATTGCAATAGTAATTATAATCAAAAAAATCCGGTTTGGAAACCTTTTCGCGAACAGATACAAGAGCTTTAGTTCCGTCGATTTCAACCCATATCCATGATATACCCGGAAAATCCTTTATAAATTCTTCCCGGAAAATTTCGGGATCAAAGCCAAGCTTCAAGCTTCCCACTTCAAGGCCATTTTCTTTCATGCACTTTATTATCTGACTATCTGTGAAAATATTATTACCATCAATACATATTTCTGATACATATAAAGAATTTATGGCATAGTAAAGAGCAAGAAAAATAACAACAAGATAAAATGCCTTCCTTCCCCTTGAAAGGATAAGCTTCATAAGAAAGCCAAATCTTCCTTTAACTGCAACTTTGCAGGAAAGCTTATCGGAAATATCGCATACTGCCTTATAATCATTTATTTTAATATCGGCAAGATAGCTATCGTCGGTTTTTCTTATATTGAATAACACAATGTTTTCATTTTTACATTCATTAAAAAACAAAGCATAATTTTCTTTTTGTATGACAAGACGGATATATGCTCCGAAGGATAAAGCCAAAAATATCACCCTATGAAAAAGAAATCTCTGTTATTTTTCCGCTTATGTATATTTCATTTACATCAAGAGAAGATATGACGACACTCTCCCCTTTTATGCACACAACATCCCTATCGCATCTTAGCATAACTGAATTTTCACTATAGCCTGTTACATCATATTTTCCTTTTATGCATATTTTATTTCCATACATAATGAGTTTATAGGAATGACCAATAACCAAGCTTTCCGGATTAAGCAAAGAAAACCACATCCTTTTCATACTATTTTTATGATTGAATATAAATAAATATACGGAGGTGGCGGGAATAAAAAAAGGTAATTTATTATTACATATTACTATTTTAATATGCACGGTATATTGTCTGATTTTTAAATTTGACATAATCAGGCAGGAAATTATGACCGCAATTACTATGTGGGTTAATATAATTGTGCCATCGGTATTTCCATACACTATAATATCTCAGTATATTTCTGATTCTCAGATAGTGCAAAAGCTTTCGGGAAGATTTATATCATTTGTTTTTGGAATACACAGGTGCAGCATTAAGGCGATTATAAGCTCTGTATTTTGCGGATACCCATCGGGAGCTGTTTGTGCTAAAAATCTTTATATAAAAAATGAAATCGACATAGATGAAGCTTCGCATCTTATATGCTTTACCAACAATGCCGGACCGCTTTTTCTTATTTCAGCTGTGGGAACTGGGCTACTTGGAAACACAAGAGACGGAGCTATGATATATCTGATACAGCTTATATCGAGTTTTATCTATGGAATATTTACAAGAAAAAACACTAAGGAAGCTTCCCGGCAAAGCACAATAGCAGGCTCAGGTAAAGGTGATTTTTGCTCATATGTTAAAAACGGTGTCAGCATCTGCATCAACATTTGCGGATTTATGGTTATGGCATATGTGATGGCGTCGATTATTTGCATTATAGCAGGTGGTATAATAAAACAAGAGGCAAGCCTATTATTTATTGAGAAACTGAGTAAATCATTTTTTGAGGTTTCAGCCGGAGTGAAGGAGCTAAGCACAATGGCTTCTGAAAAATTAAGATTTGCACTAATCTGCTCCGCTGTTTCCTGGTCGGGATTTTCAGTTATTATGCAGATAAAATCCGTTGCAGGAGAGATTATTGGATTTAAAAAGCTTATTTACGCAAAGTCATTTCAGGCAGTATGCAGCTTTTTTCTTGGATACGGATACAAAAGCCTTTACACCCAAAGCTTTTATTCACCAAAAAGCTTAACTGCAATTCCGGCATCGGTAGTTATTGGAGCAATTATTATAATGATATACCTTATAAAAGAAAGAAAGCTTTCAGAAAAAATCTGAAAGCTTTTTAGTTATAAGATATAAACATATACACTTCTTCTGCCAAACTGCATACATTCGGCAGTTGTGTTGTAGAAAAGGTCTACCTTATTTCCCTTTATAGCTCCGCCTGTGTCTTCGGCTGTGCAATATCCATATACAACACTGCCATCGGTTGAAACTATATACATTTTTGTGCCAAGAGGAATAACCTTTGGGTCAACTGCAACAGTTCCAAGCTTTGCATGGGTTCCGGTTGCTGTTATGCCATAGGCAGGGTGACCGGGAAGCTTACCTGTGCTCTGGAAGGAAAGGTCATAGGCTGTGGCGCTGCAGGTGAGAACCTTTTTATAGCTGAAGGTGTCGCCGCCAACTGTTGCGAGATTACCTGTTGCTATGCCAACCGCTATTACTTCTTCAACAGGTCTTTTAGAAATGTATTCGCTTTTTACATTTCTTGAAACCTCAACGCCATTGTTATATACAATGTCGCACTTAATCTTTTTAACACCATTTTGTCCCTGCTGAACGATTTTGGTTTTTCCCTTTTCAAGATATGGATCTTCATATCTTCTTGTGGTGTAGGGAATTTCTTCGTTTAGTTCACCGCTGAATTTCTGAATTCTTGTTATGGTGAGAGTGTTTTCTTCGCCAAGGACTGTGTCGGGGTGTTCACTTGTTGAATCAGATGATGAAAGAGAAATATCGTTTTCTTCTAAAAACTCACGATAGGTTTTCGCTTTGGTGAGATATGAAACATTGAATCCGTCGCACACAAGATTTACTTTGTGGACTCTGTCAATTTTGATTTTCATACCATGATAAACAAAATCGTTTATATCGGGAGTGATTTCATCATATTCTGAAACAGCGATGTCAAGATCAAGGAGAGCTTTTTCAACTGTTATATCTCCCACACGAGCCTGAACATCTTTTCCATCAACTTCGATTGTGATACTATTTAGTTTTGGAGCGGCATAGGCTGTTGTTATTGAAAAAATAAAAATTACAACCAAAAGCATTGCTATGCTGCATCTTCTTTTTGTGTTTGCAAAAATAAAATCATTGCTTTCTTTTTTGAATTCCGGTTTTAAAATAATGTCCACCTCCTGAAATTCATAATCAGTTTGCTTTAATTTTTCTGACCGATTTTTTGCGATCAGCGTACATTTTAAAATATTAAATTTGTTTTGTCAAATTTGTTTCAAAAAACATATGTGCAATATCGCCAAGAAAATCACAATCTCCACCCGACGCCCATTTTTGGGCATTTCTAAACCCTGATTCCCCCTTTTTCGCTTAAAATAAGGCTTATTTAATCATATTAGCATGTTAACCAAAAATTACAAAACTATTACGAAATGAGTTTTTTTTGTAAAGTCTGCACAAATTTTATTTTTGAATTTGAGCAATATGTCGCGTCAAAAAGTTTAATGACCACTAAATATTGGATTTTTTTGGAATTGTGTGTCAAAAATTTAAAAAATGATGTTTTTATCGAGTTTTATTTCGAATATATTTATATTTTATATGTTTTTTCGTATTTTTGATGTGTTGAAGAATACAATATTTTGATTGTTTTTTATTGAAAATACTGCAAATCCTGTTAAATAAAAGCATTAAAAAAGCCCTGAAATGCTCACATTTCAAGGCTTTTTTAATGCTTTTACTCAAACAAATTGTTGCATAAATAAATAAAATCTTCGTAGCTATAGAGGTTATTAATAACATCAAGCATGGCATTTGCAGACAGTCTTTTGGGCAAACCGATTTTCCCCAGAAGAAGAGTTCTTCTTTCATGGCTACCATCACCGCCGCTAAGACCTAAGAGACATAAATCTGCTTTGGTTATCTTTTTAGAAGCGCTATCTTCCACAGGAGTTATGCAATCTTTCAGCGCTTCAAGGATTATTTCATCGGAGATTCCTTCAACACCAAGGAAGCCTTCCTTAGATGGCTTGTCCTTGCGTTTTTCTTTGCCTTTTACATCGGGAATATAAGCATGCTTTATATTTTTCCCATGCAAAACATTTTTAATGTGGTTTCTTATCTGGAAGCCTGCCCTATCGCTATCTGTAAACACAATAACTCCGCATTTATCTGCCAGAGCTGATATCATTTTCATAATATCTTTATTTTTAAATATCATAAATCCGTCGGTAACTACGATGGTTGTGTCCACAAGCTGAGAAAGCTTAATTTTATCATAGTTTCCTTCAACAACAATCGCTTCTTTTATTTTTAACATAATATGACACCGATTAGTTTCTGAGGCTATGGATTGGAGCAGGAATTCTGCCTCCCCTTGCCACAAAGGCATCGCTTGATGCTGAATTTACCGCCATAACGGGGCCTGTGCCGAGAAGACCGCCAAATTCAACAACATCGCCAACTTTTTTACCCGGAGCAGGAATAAGCCTTACAGCTGTTGTTTTGGAATTTATCATACCGATTGCGGCTTCATCGGCAATAATTGCAGAAATAGTTGAGGCGGATGTGTCGCCGGGAACAACTATCATATCAAGACCAACAGAGCAAACACAGGTCATGGCTTCGAGCTTATCAAGAGAAAGCGCACCGCATTTTGCAGCTTCTATCATTCCGGCATCTTCGCTGACGGGAATAAATGCACCACTAAGGCCGCCAACATAGGATGAAGCAAAAACTCCGCCTTTTTTAACAGCGTCATTAAGAAGGGCAAGGGCGGCTGTTGTGCCATGGGTGCCACACTTTTCAAGGCCCATTTCTTCTAATATATATGCAACACTATCGCCAACTGCGGGAGTGGGCGCCAGAGAAAGGTCTACTATGCCAAAAGGAACACCCAGTCTTTTTGATGCTTCCATGGCGACGAGCTGTCCCATTCGGGTTACTTTGAAGGCTGTTTTTTTAACGGTTTCGGCAACAACACCAAAATCACATCCCCTAACCTTTTCTAAGGCGTGTTTTACAACACCGGGACCGCTTACGCCAACATTTATTACACATTCACTCTCACCAACACCGTGGAATGCACCTGCCATAAAGGGATTATCTTCCACAGCATTACAAAATACAACAAGCTTTGCACATCCAAAGCCATCGGTTGACTTAGTGAGTTCGGCAGTTTTTTTGATGGTTTCGCCCATTAATTTTACTGCGTCCATATTTATTCCGGCTTTGGTGGAGCCAACATTTACTGAAGAACACACAATATCTGTTTCGCTCAAAGCCTCAGGAATGGAATCTATGAGGATTCTGTCGGAACTAGTAAAGCCTTTATGAACAAGGGCAGAAAATCCACCTATGAAATTTACGCCAACATTTTTTGCAGCTTTATCGAGAGCTTTTGCATAGCAAAGATATGATTTCGCGTTTGATGCTGCGGCAACAAGAGATATTGGTGTTACGGAAATTCTCTTATTTATTATGGGAATTCCAAGTTCTTTTTCTATCTGCTCACCTGTGGCAACCAATTTTTCTGCTTTAGTGCTGATTTTATCATAAATTTTTTCACATGATTTTTCAGCATTTTCATCAGCACAATCCAGAAGAGATATACCCATGGTTATGGTTCGGATGTCAAGATGCTCGCTATCTATCATATGTATTGTTTCAAGAGTTTCTTTTTTATTTATCATTGTAAAATTACTCCTTGTTTATGATGTGTATATATAATAGTAGAAACTAGATTCTGTGCATTGATTCAAAAATGGATTCAAGCTGAATTCTTATGTCTACTCCGAGGCTTTCTCCCTCTTTTGAGAGTGTGTCGGAAAGATAGCTCATATCACCTTTTGCATTTTCAATATCTACTATCATCATCATGGTGAACATATCCTGCATAATGGTTTGGGAAATATCAAGAACATTCACATTATTTTCCGAAAGAATTTTTGTTACGCCATATATGATACCAACTTTATCTTTTCCTATTACGGATATAATTGCTTTTTTCATTATTATTCTTCCTTTCCGCTTCTGCTTCTAACAACTTCATATATCATAAGCGCACCTGCAACAGATGCATTAAGAGACGAAATTTTTCCAAGCATTGGAATTCTCACTATAAAATCACATTTTTCTTTGACAAGATGAGATATTCCTTTTCCTTCATTACCGATGACAATTGCAACACCGCCTGAGAAATCATGCTCATAAACGGTTCTGTCACCGTCCATATCTGCACCAACAACCCACACATTTTCCTTTTTAAGACTATCTATTGCCTGAGCTATGCTTGAAACCTTGGCAACGGGAGTGAATTCCACAGCTCCGGCTGAGGTTTTGGCAACTATGCTATTTAGCCCCACAGCATTGTGCTTTGAAATAACAACACCATGAGCCCCTGCGGCATTGGCTGTTCGGATAATTGAACCAAGGTTATGGGGATCGGTTATTTCATCGCATATTACAATAAAAGGAGCTTCGCCTTTTTGGGCGGCAGAATTTATTATATCTTTAAGGCTCACATATTCCTTAGCGGCAACATAGGCTATAACGCCCTGGTGCGCCTTGGTGGAGGCAAGGCTATCGAGCTTTGCTTTTTCAACATAGGAAACAGCAATACGCCCCTCCTTTGCCAATTTTAAAATTTTAATTATGGAGCCTTGTTTTTCGCCATTCTGAACAAGGATTTTATCTATTGTTCTTCCTGATCTGAGAGCCTCCATAACAGGATTTCTGCCCTCAATTATATCTTTTCGGGGTTCGTTTATCATATTTTACCTGCTTTCATATCACATAAAACGGGCGGATGCCCACATCTGCCCTTTGGCGGATGCGGGCATCCGCCCATACAATAGCCATTGTAAAACTATTTATTACTCAGCAAGATTGAATTTATCGTGGATAACATTCATTGCTTTGTCTGCATTTTTCTTATTGATAAGCACAGAAACCTTGATTTCTGATGTTGAAATCATGTGGATGTTGATATTTGCATCATAGAGTGCTTCAAACATTGTGCAGGCAACGCCGGGGTTATTTACCATACCGGAACCAACGATTGAAATTTTGCTTACTTCGTTGCTTGTTTTGAGTTCTTCAAATGAAAGTCTTTCTTTATTTTCTTCGAGAATTTCAACAGCTTTTTCAAGATTGTCTTCATTTACCGTGAAGCTGATGTCTTTTTTACCTTCTCTGCCGATTGACTGAAGGATTATATCTACATTGATTTTTTTGGAGGCAAGAAGTGAGAACACTTTAAATGCCATACCGGGTTTATCTTCTATATTGCAGATAGAGATTCTGGCTACATCATTATCTCTTGCAACGCCTTTAACTATCATTCTTTCCATTTTGTTTTCCTCCTTAACAACTGTTCCGGGATTATTATTAAGACTTGAACGAACCATTAAATTTACATTATATTTTTTAGCAAGCTCAACTGAACGGTTATGAAGAACACCTGCTCCGAGACTTGCTAATTCAAGCATTTCATCAAAGGAAATTGAATCAAGCTTTTTAGCATTTTTAACAATTCGGGGGTCGGCTGTGTAGACACCGTCAACATCTGTGTAGATTTCACAAAGGTCGGCATGGAGAGCTGCAGCAATTGCAACAGCGGATGTGTCGGAGCCGCCTCTTCCGAGGGTTGTGATGTCGTCATATTTATTGATTCCCTGGAATCCGGCAACAATAACGATATTGTTGGCTTCGAGTTCTTTCTGGAGTCTTTCTGTATTGATTTTTTTGATTCGGGATTTGCTGTAGTTGGAGTCGGTTGTCATGCCTGCCTGCCAGCCTGTTAATGATACTGCATTATACCCAAGACTCTGAATTGCCATTGCAAGAAGTGAGATTGATATTTGCTCACCTGTTGAAAGGAGCATATCCATTTCTCTTTTTGAAGCATTGGGATTGATTTCTTTTGCTTTTTCAATTAAATCGTCGGTGGTGTCGCCCTGGGCTGATACTATAACCACTACCGAATTTCCCTGCTTATATGTGTCAACTATGCGTCTGGCAACATTCATTACTCTTTCGGCATCTTTAACCGAAGAACCGCCAAACTTCTGAACTATAAGTGACATTTATTATTCCTCCTATATATTATTTTCTATAACTGCACCGTCATTGTCTGCTTCAAGCATAACAAGACGCCAATCAGGCAAATTTGTTTTTATGAGTGAATTCATTTTATCGGAAAACTCTTTATAATTTTCACAAACAACAGACATTATCGTTGGACCTGCGCCGCTTATATAACCACCACTTGCTCCAAACCTTCTTGCCGCTCTTATAATATATTCACCGCTGCGGATATATGGGAATCGGAATTTCTGATGAATTCTGTCGCGGAAGCAATAAGAAAGAAGCGATTTATCACCTTTTGCAAAGGCTGATGCCATAAGGGATGCTCTGGCTATATTGTAGCTTGCATTTTTGGTGGAGGTGATATGAGGAATGAGAGCTCTTGATTTTCGGGTCTGGAGATAAAAATCAGGAATCATTACTGCAAATTTTATATCGCGGGAAACCTCTGTTTTTGAATATATGATTTTTCTGTTGTCACAAAAAGAAACTGTGTAGCCCCCTAAAAGAGCCGGAGTTACATTGTCGGGATGACCTTCGATTTCATAGGCAAAATACAAAAGCTCTTCTTTGGAAAAATGATTTTCCAGCATATGATTGGCAGCTACAAGACCTGTTATTATTGCGGCTGAGCTGCTGCCAAGACCACGGGTGACGGGAATATCGGATGAGATATTAACCCTTACAGGCGCTAAAGCTTTGCCTGCCTTCATATAAAGATGGCTCATTGCCCTGAAAACAAGATTATTTTCATTCTGAGGAACATAGGTACTGCCCTCTTTTATTATGTTGATTTCAAACCCTGAATCAATTGCTTCAAATTCGGCTTCACAATATAAATTGAGAGCAACTCCCATACAATCGAAACCCGGACCGAGATTTGCACTTGACGCAGGGACTCTGACTTTAAACATTTATTTCTCCTATAATACCATAAGCCGTGAGAGAACTGTTCCGGGGATGCCGAACAGAGCTTTATTGATGCCGGATATTGTGTTGACCGGGGTGATGAATGCAAATTCTGTGCAGGTTATTTCACATTTTATGTTTTCATCAAAGGCTTTGGTGACATAGCTTACAGCTTTTGACACATCATCTGATTTAACGCGGACATACATTGCTGATTTTATCTCTTCATAGGGAACCAGAACATCTTTGGTTGATGATTTCCATGGTGCTATGAATTTGTCGTTTTTATTTTTAGCGATATCAATTACATCGGCAACAACTGCACTTGCTGTGGGGAGTTTGCCGGCGCCTCTGCCATAGAAAAGAGCGTCGCCAAGCATATTGCCGGAAACCATTATACCGTTGAAAACATCATCTACTCCATATAAGGGAGATTCACGATTTACAAGCATTGGTGCCACAACTACTGAATATTTATCGTCATTTCGCTCACAAAGACCGATAAGCTTTATAACAGAATTGAATTTGGTGGCATATTCGGTATCTTCTGTTGTGATTTTGGTAATGCCTTCTGTATGTACATCACGATGATCAATTTTTTCGCCATTAATCATTGAAGAAAGGATGCAGATTTTTTTGCCTGTGTCGAGGCCTTCAACATCGGCTGTGGGATCTTTTTCGGCATAGCCTTTTTCCTGAGCTTCGCTAAGAGCTGATTCAAAGGACGCATTGTCGCCAAACATTCTTGTTAGGATATAATTGGTTGTGCCATTTAATATACCTGCTATTTTATCGATGCGGTTTGCGGCAAGGCATTTTGAAAGAGGACGGATAATGGGAATTCCGCCGCCAACACTTGCTTCATAGAAATATTTACAGTTGTTTTCCTCGGCAAGCTTAAAAAGTTCATCTCCATAGGTCGCAACGAGCTCTTTATTGGAGGTTACCACACTTTTTCCTTTTGAAAGGCACAAACGAGTGAAGCTATTTGCAGGCTCAAGGCCGCCCATTGTTTCAACAACGATTTCAACTTCTTCGTCGTTTGCTATAGTATTGACATCATTTACAAAAAGATGACTTTCGCTATGTGACGAAAAATCACGGATGTCGAGAATATATTTAATATCGATTTCTGTGGTGGCATTTGAGGCTATATCCGACGCATTTTTGCGAAGAACTTCATAAACGCCTGAACCTACCACACCAAAACCAATTATGGCAATTTTTACCATGTGTATTACCTCCAGCTTTTGTATCATAAATTAGTTATATATTTTACCACAAATCCCCTTTATTGTCAATCAATCCTTATGTTTGCAGGGAAGTTTTTCTTTATATCTCCAAGATTGGAAAATACATCATCTTTTTTCTGAATTACGGGTGGTTCTGCAGTAAAAATTATTTCAGCATGAGCGCCAACGGATGATTTTATGCTGTCTTTTATTAAACCAAGATTCTCGGTTAAAAGACGCTTTTTTTCATTATCTGTTACGCAAATAACAAGCTTTCCATCATCAAACTGAGGTTTGATTCCGTAAAGAGCTGTAAAGACTCTGATTTTACCTGTGGAGCTTATAGCTGTCATAACATCATTCCAATTTGCTATAATCTTTGCTCCGTCGCCCTGAGGAATGTTTGATTCTTCTTTTTTGACAGGGGTAATATCATCCGGAATCACAGCATCTTCATATTGCGGCGGCTCAGGAAGGGGGATTTCATCTTCCGGATATTGATTCATAGGTGCTTCTGCCTGTTCTGCCCTTGCAGGGGGATTCTTTTCAAGGCATGAGAGCCTGTTTTCCAAAGCGGCTATTCTTGAAGCAAGGGAATCTGTATCGCAGCTAAGCTGGGGTGTTGTGAGGTTAATAAGAGCACACTCACAAAGAACCCTTTGGGAAGAAAAGCTTTTAAATGAATGAATGCAGTCATTTAAAATGCCGATGTATCTCACTAAAGACGGAATTTCAAACAGCGGAGCACACTCTGAAAGGCATTTGCGCTTAAGCTTGCTGACTGCATATTCATCGGAATTAATTTTAAACATTAAAATCTCGCGCATTACCTGCATAAGACCATTTATTATATTATCAAAATTCTTTCCTGAATTAACACAAGAATTAAAACGGGCAAGAGCTGATGAAACATCTGATTTTGCAATATCCTTGGCAAAGTCGTAGAGAACTGTATCGTCTATGGCGCCAACAATATTTGTGACATCAGAAAGAGTGATGTCGTTATTTTTAAATGCAAGACACTGATCAAAGATACTGAGTGAATCTCGCATTGAACCATCACCTAAAAATGCCACATATTCAAGAGCATCTTCATCAGCATTTATTCCTTCGGATTCAATAATCTTTTTGATATTGGAAACTATATCATAAACGCTTATTGTTTTAAAATCAAATCTCTGACATCTTGAAAGAATAGTTGCAGGGATTTTCTGAACTTCTGTGGTTGCAAGAATGAATATAACATGAGAAGGAGGTTCTTCCAGAGTTTTTAAAAGTGCATTAAAGGCTCCGGTTGACAGCATATGAACCTCGTCGATGATATAAACTTTATATTTCCCCATTGAAGGAAGGTAGCCAAGCTGCTCGATAATGTCGCGGATATTATCGACGCCTGTATTGGATGCGGCATCTATTTCCATAATATCAAGACTTAATTCATTGGCAATTTTAACGCAGCATTCACATTCATTACATGGGTTACCGTTATGAGGATTCATGCAGTTTACAGCGCGGCTGAGAATCTTGGCTGTTGAGGTCTTACCTGTGCCGCGGGTTCCGGTGAAAAGATATGCATGAGCCAGGTGTCCTGTTAGGATTTCATTGCGGAGGGTATCGGTTATGTGGTTCTGCCCTATTACTGCATCGAAGGTATCGGGACGCCATTTTCTATAGAGAGCTTTATATGCCATTTTTTCACCTCATTTATACAAAAATTTTTTATTAAAAAAGTCGCACATCCTAAAATCGAATATTCTATCCTGGCGTTACAGGTTAGTTAGCTCAGACCGGGCACTCTCGCGGCACATACATAAAACTGCTTATGGCTGCTTGATTCCTCACCTGACCAGGTTCACAGGAATGTATTGCGCAAGACCCAATCGTCAACGCCACTTGACCTGCACTTTCCAAAACAGAAATACCCTCAGAAAGGATATAACCCTTGCTACAGCGGATTGCAAGTACAGGGCACCGCTACTGCCCCGGTTGTGCGACATTAGATATTATACTACATTTACCAATAAATATCAAGTGAAAAACAAAAATAAAATTAAGTTCATTGTTTTAGATAAATAAGAAAGACATAATTTAATTTTATTGTTTATTTTTGCAAATAAGATATACGGTTATATAAGCTGGAAAAAGATGAAAACAAGGCAGGAAGAAAACACAAAATAATATTTTTATTGACAAATAAAATATATAGAGCTATAATAAGCTTGTTCCGGAACAAAAATTAAATCTGGGTGCTTGCGCATGCAGGCTGAGAGTAAGCGTATTGCCGCTTTAACCTATAACCTGATTTGGATAATGCCAACGTAGGGAAATATTTGCTTTGATTTTCTATAATCGAACCGATTTCCCGCGGTTCGATTTTTTGTTGGGATTATTTTTTTCAAAATCTATTAGTGAAAGGAATAATTATTATGAACACAACTAAAAAATTATCGCTTAGTGCTATTATGATAGCGCTGGCAACTGTGCTTATGTGGATAAGCAA
The DNA here is from genome assembly GCA_045644205.1 of Clostridia bacterium. GTDB lineage: Bacteria > Bacillota > Clostridia > UMGS1810 > UMGS1810 > RGIG1828. The sequence goes on from JAZRGM010000005.1 coordinate 27,179, forward strand.
GCTCATTCCCGCGCCTTGGATGCAGGGTGGCAGCGTGACATTGGCATCTATGGTGCCGATTATTACAGTTGGAATTCTTTATGGAACAAAATGGGGGCTTTCTGCAAGCATAACCTATGCTTTGATACAGATGATGTTTGGATTTTATCCCCCACCGACACAGACTGTAGGCTTCTTTGTGCTTGTTGTTTTGCTGGATTACATTTTTGCATTTGGTGTGCTTGGTCTTTCGGGAGTGTTTTTTAAAGCTCTTGGAAAAAAATATTATGCAATACCTATTAGTGCATTTATTGTGACATTTTTAAGATATTTATGCCATATATTATCGGGAATATTTATATGGGGAGTTTATGCCGAGGAAGGACAGAGCGTTCTGATGTATTCCCTTATTTACAATGGCACATATATGATTCCGGAAATAATAATAACAACAATAGTTACAGGGCTTATTTTTAAAAGCAGGATATTGAGATAACACAAAAAGCATATTTTTGAAGATGTTTTTCTTCAAAAATATGCTTTTTTCATTTTAAAATCTTTTATAATAGATTATTTAACCTGTCCATTGTTTCTTTATCGGGTGTGGGTATATGGGCAAATGGAAACTCTATATTCATGCTGTCATATTTGGTCTGACATATTTTCTTGAATGGCAAAAGCTCGATTTTATCAACGCAAAGGTGGTTATCTGCAATAGCTTTAAGCTTTTTTATATTTTCCTCATTGTCATTAATACCGGGAATTATAACCTGCCTGAGAGTTGTGGGAACAGATTGACTTTCAAGAAACTCAAGAAAATCCATCGGAAGGCTGAGACTGCAGCCAACATTTTCTCTATAGAGCCTATCTGTCGTGTATTTTATATCAAGAAGGACTCTGTCGGTTACCTTAAGAAGCTTTTTAACTGAATCATTCAAAATACTACCTGAGGTATCGAGGCAGGTATTGATGCCTTCTTTATGGCATAGCTCAAAAACTTCAAAGGCAAATTCCGACTGTAGAAGAGGTTCGCCGCCGGAAAGGGTTATGCCGCCAACATCTGAAAAATACTCTTTGTATCTCACAGCTTTTTTTACTATTTCATCAGATGAATATAATGTGCCGCAGTTTATTTCCCAGGTATCGGGATTATGACAGCATTTACACCTGAGATTACACCCCTGCATAAAAACAACATAGCGAACACCGGGGCCATCCAGAGTACCCATTGACTGGATTGAATGAACCCTGCCTATCTTTACCGGCATTACATTGCCTCATGGAAGGTGCGGCTGATTACCTCACGCTGCTGTTCTCTTGAAAGCTTATTGAAGTTAACTGCATAGCCGGAAACTCTTATTGTGAGGTTTGGATATGCTTCGGGGTTTTCATAGGCTTTCATAAGGGTTTCTCTGTTTAACACATTGATGTTTATATGATGAGCTTTTTTAGCAAAATAACCATCAAGGATTGTAACAAGGTTATTTATTCTTTCTTCTTCTGTTCTTCCAAGGGCTTCGGGAGTGATGGAGAAGGTATTTGAAATACCGTCGCGGCAATCGTCATAGCTGATTTTAGCAACGGAGTTGAGGGATGCCAAAGCTCCATTTTCTTCGCGGTTGTGCATTGGGTTTGCACCGGGGGCAAATGGTGCGCTTGCTTCTCTGCCATCGGGGGTTGCGCCTGTGTTTTTACCATACATTACATTTGATGTTATGGTCAGAACAGAGAGGGTGTGGATTGCATTACGATAGGTTTTGGTTTTTCTGAGTTCGGTGATAACCTTATGAGACATATCCTTTGCAATTAAATCTACCCTATCGTCGTCATTGCCGAATTTCGGGAAGTCGCCAACGGTTTCAAATTCTGTTATAAATCCTTCTTCATCCTTTATGGGCTTTACATTGGCATATTTTATAGCACTTAAGGAATCGGCAACAACTGAAAGACCTGCAATACCAAATGCCATAAAGCGCTCTACCTCGGTATCGTGGAGAGCCATCTGGATTTTTTCATAGGCATATTTATCGTGCATATAGTGGATGATGTTCATTGTGTTGACATAAAGATGGCTGAGCCATGCAATATAGATATCAAATCTTTCCATAACCTCATTATAATCAAGGCTATCCCCATCCATAACAGGCATCTGAGGGCCTATGTGCATTTTGCTTGTGGTGTCGTAGCCACCGTTTATGGCAATAAGGAGAAGCTTTGCAAGGTTGCAGCGAGCGCCGAAGAACTGCATCTGCTTGCCTATTTTCATTGCAGACACACAGCATGCGATTGCATAGTCATCACCATAGATAGGACGCATAACATCATCGTTTTCATATTGAATTGAATCTGTGTCGGCAGATACCTTTGCACAGAATTTTTTGAAGTTTTCGGGAAGAGAGGTCGACCAGAGAATAGTGAGGTTTGGTTCAGGAGATGAACCGAGGGTATAGAGAGTATTGAGCATGCGGAAGCTGGATTTTGTAACAAGAGTTCTTCCATCTTCACCCATACCGCCGACAGCCTCTGTAATCCACATTGGATCTCCGCCGAAGAGTTCGTTATATTCGGGAGTTCTTAAGTGACGGGCGATACGGAGTTTGATAACGAAATCGTCCATCAGTTCCTGTGCTTCTTCTTCGGTGATGATGCCATTTTTAAGGTCACGCTCTATATAGATGTCGAAAAATGTGCTTACTCTTCCAAGAGACATAGCCGCACCATTTTGCTCTTTTATGGCTGCAAGATAGGCAAAATATGTCCACTGAATAGCTTCACGGGCATTTGATGCAGGCTCGGAAATATCAAAACCATACATCTTTGCCATTTCCTTTAAATAACCCAAAAATTCTATCTGTTTGAAAAGTTCTTCATCTGTTCTGATGTTGGCTGCATCAAAATGACTATTGGATAGGTCTGCTTTATCTTTTTTCTTTTCTTCAATAAGACGGTCAACCCCATAAAGAGCAACTCTGCGGTAGTCACCTATTATTCTTCCTCTGCCATAGGCATCGGGAAGTCCTGTTATAACATGGCATTTTCTTGCCTGACGCATTTCGTCGGTATAAGCACGGAAAACACCGTCGTTATGGGTTGTGCGGAAGCGAAATTCTTCTTCTATTTTGCTGCTGAGCTTATAGCCATATGCTTCGCAAGCCTGACGAGCCATTCTCATTCCACCAAAGGGATTAACTCCTCTTTTTAAGGGGCGGTTGGTTTGCATACCAACGATAATCTCGTTGTCTTTATCTATATATCCGGGTGAGTAGCTTGTGAGCGAGGAAACGGTGGCTGTGTCGATATCAAGGACTCCGCCATACTGACGCTCCAAGGCAAAAAGAGACTGCACTTTTTTCATTATTCCCTTTGTGCGCGCTGTGGCACCCGAAAGGAATTTATCATCGCCTGTGTATTCTTTATAATTGGTCTGGATAAAATCGCGGACGCTTATTTCATCTTGCCAGATACCTTCATTAAAGCCATTCCAGTTATTGTGTTTCATATGTATTCCTCCTATCATTTAGTAAACTAAATCCACTTTGGATTTTAACACTACCTTTTTAAATAAATGTTTGGCTGACAGCCCAAAAAAAGAGCAATCCAGCTTATAATTTCAATAAGTTGAATTGCCCAGACGGTCGGCCATAAGCTTTCATTTACATTCCCCCGCGGTACTCCGCGAAATCCGTCAGTAGTGTAAATGTTGTGTAGTATGGTTTCATTATAATCTATATATTGTGGTTTGTCAAGAAAAAAGACTGACAATTTTTTAACACAAAGACTTCTAATTTTTGTAGGCTAGTGCCCTTGAAAGAAGCATAACCGTTTCAGCTCTTGTTAGATAATCTTCCGGATATAGTTTCCCATATGAGCCTACAACCAAACCAATATCTATAGCTTTGGCAATATACCTCAAATTCTTTTCGCGAATATTTGCACAATCGGTAAATCTTTCAACTATAATTGAGTCTTCAACATCTGAAACATCAAGATTTAATGCCTTTACAACCGAAACAATAACATCTTCACGAACTGCGGGTAATGACTGTGTATCGTCTTCCTTATAGCCAAAAAGTCTATCCAATAAAAGTGCAAAATGCTCGTAGGTTATGTGGTCATCCACGCCAAAATAACCATTGCCGTAGCCAAGAACTATTCCCTTTTTGGCAAAATCGTTTATTTCTTTGTATGCCCAGTGGGTTTTGGGAACATCTATAAAATCTGAAGCTGTGTTTTCCGACTCGTTTTTCTTGGAATCGTCATTTTCAAGAGGCTTTTGCTCATCTTCATTATTTTTTATTTCCTCTTTTTGAGATTCCTGCTCTTTTACTTCTTCTTTTACAAGTTCTTCCTTTGGAAGCTCCCCTGTTTTTGGTTCTTCTTTTTTTATTTCTTCATTGGGTTTTGTTGTTTCTTCGGGCTTTATTTCGATATCCTGCTCTTTATTATCTTCCTGCTGACTAACTACAAATGTTAAGCTATCAAGATTTCCGGATATATATTCATTTCTCACAATCCTTTGATTATGGTAGATTCCTTCAGTATACTCGGGATTAAATGAGCGATAACATATTTCTTTAGTATCTGTGGTAAAGCCAAGCTTTAAGAGACAATCATAATTTATGTTATAATCATTTATAAGTTCATAATTATTTAATATTACTCTTGAACCACTAAAATATATTTCATTATTTTTACTTTCTGCAGTATATAAAGGTGCTGTAATCTCCGATATCGCATATTCATTTGAAAAATTATTGGAGCTTATGTAAAATGCAAGAACTTCACCGCTCATTTTATTTGAATATTTACATATTCCCCATTCCCACTTATTAGCAGGATAAGTAGTTAATTTTTCACTATAGAGTTTTGTGAAGTAATCAAGCTTATTTGTGAATTCGGTGTTATGTGATTCTGAAAAATATTCCGAAGGCAAACTGCCTGTTTGCGTGTATTTCGACATATCAAGATATACAGCATTTGAAAAAGACTCACCAAGTATACTGTTTTCTATTTTTCCGCTTTCAACCTTCATATCTGAAGTAACATTGAATGTGAGTTTTCTTTTATGATTCCTATCGGCATCCATGATATAGTCATATTCTATTCCACTTGTAGCGTTAGGTCCATCCAACCTTATAAATCTTTCATTTTTTGTAACATACACATTTTTATCATAAAGTGAATCAGTTATTTTTAATATTATAATCTCATCTGTCCAGAAATACGCATCGAAAAACATTATAACCGGTTTAGTTTCGCCTTCTCTTAAATATTCACAGGCACCCCACTCAAACCACGAACTGTAACCTGCTCCGCGATATATTCCTGTGTAGAGAAATTTAAAATTGCTTATATTTATTTTATTCTTTTGAGATGCCTCTTCTTTTTCCTGAATATTTTTATCATTTTCTGCATCCCATGCTTCTATTTTTTTAATAAGTTCATCATATAGTGATTTATCCTTATATGTAAATAAGCCCTGTGATAATGCAAGTTTAGGTGCTTTTGAGTATCCATCGTTTTTAACAACAAGCACTCTTTCATCATTGAAATATAAAGTCCACAGAATACCATTTGTATCTTGAAAATCAAGGGATAAATAGTTTACGGGAAACTCCTTACTTTCTGATGCAATAAAATTGGTTAATTCTATGTTCATAGACACAAGATTTTCCGGTGAGAAAACTTTTATTATATATTTAATTTCTTCGTCATCTAAAATCTCCCCTGTAAAATCTATTCTTTTTTCGCCTAAAGTTCCTGAAACTGTAATTATGTAATTACGGCTTACTTCAACATTTTCCATTTCTGAAAGATTAGTAAACACATAATCTATTGCACTTACATTATAAACAAGACAAGATACCATCATTAAAAAACATAGAATAAATGAAATAATTTTTTTCATAAGAAATTCCTCCTGATTATTTATTACTGACCTAATTTATTTTCCCTTGCATAATAGAAAAGATACTGCTGAGCTATTCCTGCAAATTCACCGAAATGCTCTGCGGCAAAGGCTGATATTTCTTTTTCTTTTGCATTTTCATCAAGATAAAGAGTCTGGACAGTTCTTTTTACCCACACATCTATCGGAAAAGCTTCTTTTTTGTGGCAGGAAAAAAGAAGCACGCAATCGGCAACCTTTGGCCCTACTCCCTTTATTTTCATAAGCTCTTTTTTTGCATCGGAATATGGCATGGATTTCAGGTTTTCCAGTTGCACTTGGCCTGATTCAATTTTCTTTACAGCATCCACTATATAGCCGGCTCTGTAGCCTGCCTTTAAAGGGGCCAGGTCTTCTTCGGTTACGCCTGAAAGAGAAGAAAGCTCGGGGAAGGCATAGTAGGTTTTGCCGCCATAGGAAAGCTTTTTGCCATACATTTCAGAAAGCTTTGACACTATCTTTTTTATGCGGGGAATGGCATTCTGAGTTGAAATTATAAAAGATATGAGACATTCAAAAATTTCCTGATTGAGTATTTTTATTCCCCATCCGAAATCCATTGCTGTTTTAACATTTTCATCGGATGAAAGATGGGATTTTATAAGGTTATAGTCGGTATCAAGATCAAGATAATCTTTCCATTGACTATTAAATTCGGAAAGTGTTATATTTTTAATTGTAAGGTAGCCTCCTACGAAAGAAATATTGACAGGCTTTGAAAAGGCAACACCTGTGTAGCTGCCATCGGTTTCTTCATCCCAGCGGAAGCACTGACCGCACATAAAGGTGTGGGTGGGATTAAAATCGTTTATATCGTGGATTATAACTGAATTGTTTTTTTCTGTAATTTTCATTTGTATCACCGCTGTTATTTTAACATATAAAACCAAAGGATTACACATTAATTTTAATATTGTAATTTAACGGTAACATAATAAGAAAGAAAAAGCTGATAATTTTTGTGTATTTTTTTTGATTAAAAAGCAATAAAAAAGTTTTCTTTTTTGAAAATATGTGATATAATATAGAAGATTATGTGATAAAGGAGCTATATTTTTGCTATGAAAAAGAAAATATGCGTTATTTTCGGCGGAGAATCGACTGAATATGAGGTGTCATTAAGATCGGCATATTCAGTTATTGAAAAGCTTGATAAGGATAAATTTGATGTTATAACTATCGGAATAAGAAAAGACGGAAAGTGGTTTTTGTTTGATGGTGACTACAAAAACATTCCCGAAGATAAATGGTATAGCGAAAAGCTTTTGCCTGTGAGCCTTCTTCACGGAAGCAAGGAAAGCAGTATTGTTTCTTTAAAACCTGACGGTACATATGAAAAGCTCATATTTGATGTGGCGTTTCCTGTGCTTCACGGAAAAAACGGAGAAGACGGAACCATTCAGGGGCTTTTTGAACTGGCAGGAATTAAGTATGTTGGGGTTGGAGTTATTGCATCAAGTGTTGGAATGGACAAAACCTTTACAAAAATCATCTTTAAAAACGCAGGCATACCCCAGGCTGATTGGGTTACAATTGCAAAGCACGAATTAAACGAGCTTGATTTAAAAATAGAAGAAATAGAAAAAAAGCTCGGTTATCCGGCATTTATAAAGCCTGCTAACGCCGGTTCATCAATTGGAATAGGAAAAGCGAAAAACAGAGATGAGCTTATTGAATGCATTAATGAAGCATTTAAATTTGACACAAAGGTACTTGTTGAAGAATTTTTAACAGGACACGAGGTTGAGTGTGCTGTTTTAGGAAACAGAGGAAATATAAAGGCATCCTGCGTTGGTGAAATTGTGGCTTCTCAGGAATTTTACACATATGATGCAAAATACAGCTCTGATTCAACAAGCGAATTATATATTCCGGCAAAGCTTGAAGAAAAATACTCTGAGATGGTTAGAAGTTATGCCATAAAAGCATTTGAGGCACTTGACGGAAAAGGACTTTCAAGAGTTGACTTTTTTGTTGATGAAGAAAAGGAAAAGGTTTGCATTAATGAAATAAACACTATGCCCGGATTTACAAGCATCAGTATGTATCCAAAGCTTTTTGAAGCAAGCGGAATAGAATATACAGAGCTTTTGACAAAGCTTATTGAAATAGCAGAAGAAGAATAAATTCAGGAGATTTACGATGGAAAACAAACAGGAAAACAAATTTATAATATCTATAAAAGGTCTGCAAACATATGAGGATGACAACGACGACACGGATATAAGCCTTTTAACAGAGGGGGAATTTGAATATCAGGACGGAGCATATTTTATTGATTATGAAGAATCGGAGCTGACCGGACTTGAAGGAACTAAAACCTCGATAGAAATCGGCACGAATTATGTTTCGCTCCAGAGAAATGGAACGGTTAACACCCATATGCTCTTTATGAAGGATAGAAAAACTTCATCATACTACAGCACCCCCTATGGTGATATGCAGATTGATATTTTTACGGATTATTTAAATATTGACATTTCGCCAACGGGCGGAAAGATAAATGTGGACTATTTTATAGACATAAACAACCACAGCACCGGAAAAAACAATTTTGAGATAGAAATCAGAAAAGCATAATTACAGAAAGGATGAAACAATATGAACGACATTATTTTTGAAATAAAAAATCAGATAAGAAACACAATAAGCGCTTCTGTTAAAAACATCGGAGGAAGAATTACTGCTGACGCAGATGCTTTAGAGGCTGCGGCAAAGGCGGAAATAGAAATTGAAATTCCAAAAGACAAATCCCACGGAGATTTTTCGGCAAATATTGCAATGAAGCTAACTAAAATACTCAGAAGCTCCCCTCAGAATATTGCAAAGGCTCTTATTGAAGGAATGAATACCGAAGGAACCTACATTGAAAAAATTGAAATTGCAGGCCCCGGATTTATCAATTTTTACCTTAATGACGAATGGCTCTATGATGCTCTTAAAGACTGCATAGAGAAAAAAGAAAACTACGGACACCTTGACATTGGCAAGGGCAAAAAGGTTATGGTGGAATTCGTTAGCGCTAATCCCACAGGACCGATGCATATGGGTAATGCAAGAGGCGGCGCTCTTGGCGACAGCTTGGCCGGAGTTCTTGATATGGCAGGATATGATGTTACAAGAGAATTCTACATTAACGACGCCGGCGCTCAGATAGATAAATTTGCAAATTCACTTGAAGCAAGATACATTCAGGCATTAAAGGGCGAAGATGCAATTGAGTTTTCCGAAGACTGGTATCAGGGAAATGACATAAAAAGACTTGCCGCAAGCTTTATTGAAATAAATGGCGACAGCTACCTTGACAAATCTTCCGAAGAAAGAAAGGAAGCTCTTGTTAAATTTGGTCTTGGACACAATATTCCAAAATTAAAAACAGACCTTGAAAACTACCGCATTAATTACGATGTGTGGTTTAATGAAAGTAAGATTCACGAAAATGGCGAGGTTGCCGAAACTATTGAGCTTTTAAGAAAGAGCGACTATACATATGAAAAAGACGGAGCTTTGTGGCTCAGATCAACTGATTTTGGCTGTGAAAAGGATGATGTTTTGATAAGAGCAAACGGATTCCCCACCTATTTTGCTGTGGACATTGCATATCACAGAAACAAATTTGAAAAGCGCGGATTTGACAAGGTAATAAATATCTGGGGTGCCGACCATCACGGACATGTGCTTCGTATGAAGGGGGCTATGGAAGCTATCGGCATTGATTCATCAAAGCTTGAAATTATTCTTATGCAGCTTGTTCGCCTTGTTAAGGAAGGAAAGGCTGTCAGAATGTCGAAAAGAACAGGCGAAATGATTACATTATCTGACCTTGTGGAAGATATTGGAATTGATGCTGCAAGATTCTTCTTTAACCTAAGACAGGCTGAGAGTCATTTTGAATTTGACCTTGATTTAGCTATTGCTCAGAACAATGAAAACCCTGTTTTCTATGTTCAGTATGCTCACGCAAGAATCGCAAGCATTATAAGAAATCTTGCAAATGAAGGAATTGAGCTTGGTGATGCAAGCAAAATCAATTTAAGCCTTTTAAACAGCGATGCTGAAAAGGATCTTATTGAAAAGATTGCTTCATTCCCTCAGGAAATTCAGCTTTGCAGCATTTCTATGGAACCCAGTAAGCTTACAAGATATGTGATGGACCTATCGGCTCTTTTCCACTCATTCTACAACAGCTGCAAGGTAATGTGTGAAGATAGGGAGCTTATGCACGCAAGACTTCTTCTTTGCCACGCAACAAAAATTGTTATTAAAAATGTGTTTGACATATTAAAGGTTGAAGCACCTGAAAAAATGTGATTCCGGAGGAAAAAATGAAAAAAAGACATTGGCTTCTTTTTCTTCTTGTTTTACTTATTTTTACACAGTCAAGTTTTCCAGCAGCGGCAGAATATAAAGAGCATGATGCATATGAGGTATATGGAATATGCGTTGTTTCAAAGATTCTGGATTATGATGAAAAATTAAATCTTGATTCATTTTTAGACCTTGAAACTTATGAAAAAATTATAAACTTCTGGTTTGGAGCAAAAACGGTTGCTGATGCAAACCCTACTAATGCTGATGCAATTTATGACCTTTCAAGGTTTGCTCCTGAGGTGAAAAATTCTGAGCATAAGATTACAAGCTTTAAGGACTATGGCTTTATTAAAAAAACTCACAGATATGCCTACAGGGTGATGTGCAATGCAGGGTATCTTGACTTTGAAGAAGAATTTTTGCATCCTAATTATCCCTTAAGCTACAGAAAGCTTTTTGAGCTTCTCTCCCATTTTGAAAGCTATGCAAGAGAGCTTCACGGATATGAGGTACAAAACGGAGTTATAACAGATTCCCTTTCTGAAAAAAACAACATTGTTATTAAGCTAAATACCGAAAGCGGAGAAAAAAGATTTGAATTTAGCAGGATGCACAGCTTTTATGTAGGGAACGGAAACTTACTTATGCCCTATTCATTTAACTTAAAAAGAGGAAGCTATGCAAGGATATATACTCAGGATGATGTTATTATTTTTGCAAGCCTTCCCGAAAAAGAAAAGCTTCTTGACGATAAATATGAGATTTATAAATACAGAATGTTTTTATGCAATGAATATGACAAAGAGATTATTTTCTTAAATAACTCAGGCTCTTATGAGGTTTATAAATATAATAGAGACAGCATGATTTTTGAAGGCAAAGATGAAAAGCAGATAAGCGACATAAACATCACACTTATTGACAGGCCTTGCTATGCTATTATTGAAAAAGACACAAGAATGATTAAATATATTAATATTACAGGGTGATTATAAATGACAAAAAAACTGATTGCACTTTTATTGTGTGTTATGATGGCGGTTTCGTGTCCGTTTTATGCACTAGCAGAAGATACTACAGCGGATGCAGCAGACGAAAGCACCATTTCGGGAGAAGACGCTGCAAAATACATAAACGAAGCAGTTGCTCTCATTATGACAAGATATAAATTTGATGTTAACAAAGCAAATCTATACAGAGACGCTCTCACAGAGATTTTAAAAAACAATCCTGAACTTTTAGACACAGCCTTTAAGGGAATGTTTGAAGGACTTGATGATTATTCTTTTTACTACACAAAAGAAGAGCTGGACAGCTTTTTAGGCGGTATGGCTGCTGAGGTTTGCGGGATAGGTGTTCTTGTTACATCAGATAAAGCAGGACTTATAGTATCGAAGGTATATGACAATTCTCCTGCCAAGGAAGGCGGACTTATGCAGGGTGATATAATAACCCATGCAGGCGGAGTTTATCTTGGCGGAATGGATATTGAGCTTGCAAAGCAGAATATTATAGGAGCTGAAAACACACCGGTTACCATAACATATATGAGAGGTAATTCTTCAACAGAAGTTACCCTCACAAGACGCAAGGTGGCAATTGATGCAGGTTTTTATCAGATTGTGGAAGATGGAAAAATTGGCTACATAGCACTTCACGAATTTAATAACAATGCCACAGAATTTACTCAAAAAGCTCTTAATGAATTTGACAGCAAGGGAATTAAGGATATTATTATAGATTTAAGAAACAATCCGGGCGGTGCGCTTAAGGAACTGGTGGATATGTGTTCACTATTTATCCCAACAGGACCTGCAATTCATCTGGAATATAAGAATCCTTTAAGGACTTCCACTCTTTATGCTGAAAATGACAATGCTGAAAAGAAATATAACCTGGCTGTTCTTATTAATGAGCATAGTGCAAGTGCTTCCGAAGCATTTGCAGCAGCTATCCAGGATACAAAAAGAGGCATTGTTATTGGTCAGAAAAGCTTTGGAAAAGGAACTATGCAAAATATTGTGCCATTTAAAATCGGCGGAGGAATTAAGCTTACAGAGGCCGAATATCTTTCACCAAATGGCAGAAAGGTAAATGGCGTGGGTGTTACACCGGATGTTATGGCACCGGACAAGGTATCGGCATATGAAAGAGCTGATATTGAGCCTATGAAATATGAAAGAATTCTTAAGATCGGCGACACGGGTGCTGATGTGGTGGCGATTGAAGAGAGACTGAGAGTTTTGGGAATTCTGGATGTTGTTCCCGATGATGTTTTTGATTATGACACCTTCCTTGCAACGCTAAGCTTCCAGAAAGCGACAGAGCTTTATCCATATGGTGTTATGGATTATACAACTCAGGCAAAGCTCGACGGAATGTTAAATGGCAGCGAAGTTAAAAGCGACACCTCATATAAGAAAGCTATTGAAATCCTCAAAGAAGGAAAGATGGAAGAATATATGCAGGATTGGTCGGTTGAGAAATAGTGAGACAACAAAAAACAACCTTGAAGTTTTATACTTTTAAGCTTCAATTATCTTTATTTTGGTAAAAATAATGTTGCGACGCACTTGGAAAAATCCGCCGATAAGGCGGATTTTTTCGTGGTCACAAATCAATTTATAAAATTCCTATTTAAAAAGCTAACAAAGCCAAACCCAAGAATTATGATATACATACTGCCATATATCCACAGCATAGCACTTATAAAGGTGGCTATGCCTCCATAGAAGGAGCTGTATTTTATATAGATGCCGGAAAAGAGAGAAAAGATGGCTGTGTAGACATAGATTATGCAGGAAGATGCAAAGGACGAAAGAAGGCAATATTTTATGTTTCCTTTTGTCTTTTTTTCCGGCAAAAAAACATAGATAAGAGAAAGGATAGAAAAAAGAATAAAAACGATAAACAAATTGCGTAGGATGTGGACAAAATAGGGATGCCGCGGAAAATAGAAAAGAATGGATTCTGTTATTTTTCCTCCGAAAACTCCTATGAAAAAAAGGAGTGCAACGCATATTGCAAAGGCAAAAGAAAATACCAGGGAACGAAGGCGAAGGGCGAAATATCCCCTATTTCTTTTGGAATCTAAGATGGTTGAAAAAGCTTCGGACAATGCATAAAAGCTTTTGCCTGACGACCAGGCAGCAACAAGAGTTGAAAGAGATATAACAGACGACGGGCGGAAGCTGAAATCTTCAAGAATGCTTGTGATATAATCTTTATTGATATATGGAAGGATATTTACAACAAGGCTGGTGAAGCTATGATGGACTCCCCCATTTAGTTTTATTAAGGTTATGATAAGAGACACCATAGGAAAAAAGGAAAGCACAAGAAAAAAAGATGATTGAGCCGCATAGGCGGGGATATGCTTTTTATGGATAAAATCAGATATACTAAGAATAATTTTTAAAACAGATTTTAGATGGTTCATTATTTCACCGGCTTGACGAAAAGATAATAAAAATATATAATATATGTAATTATACCCCGAAAGGAATTATATTATGGAAAACATTTGGAAAGGTGACAAAATACGCTTAAGAGCTGCAACCAAAAAAGACGGATTTCTTTTTGCAGACAAAGACGGGAATATGGATACAGAATCCCAGAGAAGATATGACTATATTGATTTTCCCCTTGCTGATAAGGAATTTGGAAAGAGAATTGAAAAATATTTAAAAGGCACAGGCTTTGGCCACGATTTTATGTTTGTTATTGAAAACGAAGAAAAAAAGGCCTGCGGATTTATTATTACCTTTGATTGCGACCACAGAATGGGAAGCTTTAAATATGGTCTGTTTCTTCTTGAAGAAGCCAAGGGAAAAGGATATGGAAGCGAAGCTGTCGGGATAATGCTCAATTATTATTTTAACGAATTAAGATACAACAAGGTTAATGTTTATATTTATGATTACAATACTCCATCTATAAAATTCCACGAAAAGCTTGGATTTATAAAAGAAGGCCGCCTGAGACAGATGGCCTACTCAGACGGCAAATATCACGACACTATATTTTATGGAATGACAAAGGACGAATTCAACTCAAAGACTCAAAGATAAGATTTTTAAGCACAAAGCCATAGCTTGCTTTGGGGGCATCGGAGGCATAAACAAGCTTTATTCTTTCTTTTTCTTCGCCATCTATGATAACCTTAAGATATCCTGCATCGTCACCTTTTTTTATTGGAGCGTTTTTCTTTTTTATTTTCTTTTTTGTTTCAATTTTTACATTATCCGATTTTTTTGAAAGATGACTATAGTCTGAGGCGGTTATTATATCAACAGATTTGACACTCGATTTTGCAACTTTAACTTTTGCAATTTGGGTGTCTTTTTTTATTACATCAGATGAAGTATAGCTTGAAAACCCATAGTTTAATAAGGATGAAGCATCAGCCTGTCGCTGTTTTGAGGTGTCTGCCGCCATAATAACAGCTATAAGATGCATATTGTTTCGCTTAGCTGTGGCGCTTATGCAAAATTTTGCTTTGGAGGTGCTTCCGGTTTTGAGACCTGTGCATCCATCATAGAAGCGAACGAGCTTATTGGTGTTGGAAAGGGTGAATTCACCGTTTCTTAAGCTATCCATCCAGATTGATGTGAAGGAAAAGATGTCTTTGTGTTTCATAAGCTCTCTTGACATTATGGCAATATCTCTTGCTGTTGAATAGTGGCCATCGGCATCGAGACCATTGCAATTTACAAAATGGGTATTATTCATTCCCAGCTCCTTAGAGCGCTTATTCATTTTTTCAACAAAGAGGGATTCTGTGCCGGAGATATGCTCCCCCATTGCAACAGCGGCATCGTTGCCAGAGGCAACTGCAATGCCTTTTAAAATATCTCTTACTGTCATCTGTTCTCCTTCATCAAGGAAAATGGTTGAACCGCCATAGCTTTTGGCATGGGCGGAGGCTGTGATGATGTCGTCATAGGTCATGGTGCCTTTTTCTATTTCTTCCATTGCAAGAAGCATTGTCATTATTTTTGTAACGCTGGCAAGGGGAAGCTTTTCGTCGGGATTTTTTTCATAGATTATTTTTCCTGAGGCATAGTCCATAAG
Organism: Clostridia bacterium; assembly: GCA_045644205.1. Classification (GTDB taxonomy): domain Bacteria; phylum Bacillota; class Clostridia; order UMGS1810; family UMGS1810; genus RGIG1828. The sequence continues at coordinate 42,489 of JAZRGM010000005.1, forward strand.
TATTGCTGATGGTGCGCTTATCTGAAGTTTTGTTTGTTCATTGGCAAGGGCATCCGGGGGAAGTGAAAAAAAGATTAAGCTTATTGCAAGGCTTATGTATAATACTTTTTTCATAAAAAAATCACCCGTATATACTTATGTTTACGGATGATTGAAAATTACTCTTTGATAAACTTAAGGTGCGAAAGCTCTGCATTTTCGAGCCAGGACATATAGAATTCGCTGCTATGGCAGGTTTCGATTGAGGTGCCGGAATTTATGGTGCTTACTTGCCCTAAGTCATTTACATTAATTTCAGAAAAAATAGTTTTTTCAAAATCGGAAAAACCATTAAGATAGCAAAGGGCTATGAAGATATAGACATCTTCAGGAATATTTAATCCCAGCTTCCGGAAGGGGGCATAAAAATCGCTGTTTTTAATATTTTCAAGAACATCCAGGGCATCTTTACCATAGAGCTTTGAAAGGGCGGCTCTAGAATCCTGCGTTTGCCACAAGCCTGAGGCATTTTTTTCTTTTGTCATTTTTAACTTTAAAAAGTCAATAACAGGTGGTGAAAGCTTTTTATGGAAAAAGTCGCGGCTTTTTGATGATTTAATAAAGATGTCAATAAACGATGAAACGGGATTGCCTGTCGTTTGGAGAATTTCGCCTGTTTTTAAAAGATAACTTTTTGAAACCTTCTGTGTTAGTTCTTCTGCTCCGCTATAATCTGAATCATTATTATCAGGGAAAACAACACATATGCCAAATCTGCCAAAGCCCCAGCTTTTTGGCGGAACATTATACACAGGGTCATTGGGGCTTAGGATATTGAAAATATTTTTATGGATTGTATCATGGGCTTTTGTTTTGGAAACTATGCTTGTTTTGGGGGAGGCAAAGGTATAGGCATAGACACTGCAGGGAAACTTAGGCTTTTCTTCATTATACATTGAGGCAACAATATTTGCCACAGCTCCTCCCCTGCTATAGCCGCAAATCCAGAGCTTATTTTTTTTGCCGGAGGAATGTTTTTTTAGATAATTATCGGATATATTCTTCACATCAAGGCTTGCACTATGGAATCCGCGATGATAAGGATAAAGTGAATCACCAAGATTAAAATTATCTGCCCATTCAAGACCATAGTTACCCCCTCTTATAACGATGGCGACTATGTTGGTTTTGAGGTCATAGGGTTTATAGGCAAGAGCAAATGCCACCTTGGAGGAAGAATCATTGAGGGAGGTGGTATAGTTATAAAACTCTATATCACCAAATCCCCTTCTCATTAAATATTCTTTTACATTATCTTCTCTGCCAACAGGAGAATTTTCGCCCCAGGTATGCTCTGATACATTGGCAGAAAATGCACAAACAGAGAGCTTCAAAGATTCTTTTGCAAGCTCGGAATTATAGGCATATTCACTATCTGAAAACAAAGGATCACTCATATTGGATAAAATAACCTTTTCACTCCCCGGATATATTTTTTCGTTATCTCTATATTTTATTTTCACATTATCATATGAACAAAAAAAGCTATATGACACAATACAAATTATACAAACCAACAGCTTTAAAGAAATTCTTTTCAAACAAACACCCCGATTTATTAATAGTATTGTCAATACAAGCGAAAATAAACAAAGAAAAAAACTGCAAAGCCCGAAAAAGGTTTTGCAGTTTTTGAATTAAAAAATATTTAAGATATGTTTATCTAACAAATAAGTCTTTCTGGTCTATTGTGGAAATTTTTGCATCTTCTAAAGCTTTATTTGCTTTTTCTTTATTATCTACTCTGAATATCATATATGCTTTATTTGAAGCTTTTCCGATAAAAGCATAGGTATATTCAACAACAACATCTGCTTTATTTAATACATCAAGTATTGCAGCCATGCTTCCGGGGGTGTCGTCTATTTCAACTGCAAGAACGGAGGTTGCAGTTACTGTGTACCCTTCATTTTTAAGCATTTCTCTTGCGTTATCGGGATTGTCGGTTATAAGACGGAGAATACCAAAATCCTGGGTATCCGCAATTGAAAGAGCATAGAGATTTATTCCATGGGATGCAATAAAGCCTGTTACCTCAGCAAGGGCTCCTTTTTTATTTTCAATAAATACAGAAATCTGTTTTACACTCATTATAATTCTCCTTTCAGATTTTAGTGGAGTTTTCTTTTATCTACAACTCTCACAGCCTTACCTTCACTTCTTGCAATGCTCTTTGGAGGAACAAGGTGCATCTTGGGATTAATGCCAAGAGTGGTTTTCATTGCAGCTGCGAGTGCTTTTTCTTTTGCGGCAATTTCTCTTACTGTGTCGGAGAACTGTTCGGATGAAAGCTCAACATAAACATCAAGAGTATCTGAATTATTTTCGCGGTCAACTTCGATGCGGTAGTTGGGTGTGTATCCCTGTTCAAGAAGAACGGTTTCGATTTGTGAGGGGAACACATTAACTCCACGGATGATAAGCATATCATCACTTCTGCCTGATGGTTTGAGCATTTTCACATGAGTTCTGCCGCAAGAACATTTTTCTCTCGATAAAACACAAATATCTCTTGTGCGATAGCGGATAAGAGGGAAAGCTTCTTTATCAAGACAGGTAAATACCAATTCGCCCTTTGAACCTTCGGGAAGAACTTCGCCTGTGTCGGGGTCGATTATTTCAGCAATAAAATGGTCTTCGTTTATATGCATACCGCTCTGAGCGCTACACTCAAACGCAACACCGGGTCCGCACATTTCTGTTAAACCGTAGATGTCATATGCTTTTATTCCAAGAGTTTTTTCAATATCCTGACGCATTTCTTCTGTCCATGGCTCTGCACCGAATATTCCGGCTTTTAAGGGAATATCGTCGGCTGTATAGCCCTGTTCTTTAAGGCTTTCACCTATGTAGGCTGCGTAGGAAGGTGTGCAGCAAAGGATGGTGGAATTCAAATCCATCATAAATTGAATCTGACGCTCTGTGTTGCCGGATGACATAGGAAGAGTCAGCGAACCAACCTTATGGGAGCCACCGTGGATACCTGAGCCGCCAGTGAAAAGTCCATAGCCATAGCATACCTGAACAACATCTTCTTTTGTGCCACCGGCTGCCATAATTGCTCTTGCGCAGCAATCCTCCCAGATGTCTATATCGTGCTGTGTATAGAAAGCAATAACTCTTTTGCCTGTTGTTCCGCTTGTGGAATGAATACGAACGCAATCGGATAAGGGTTTTGCCAGGAGTCCATATGGATAGGCTTCTCTTAAATCTGCCTTGGTTAAAAATGGAAGCTTATAAAGGTCATCTGTTGATTTTACATCTTCGGGTTTAACACCTTTTTCGTCCATAAGCTTTTTATAGTATGGAACATTTTCATAAACATACTTAATCTGTTTACCTATGAGACTATTCTGATGAGCTTTTATCTGCTCATAAGACATGGTTTCAATTTCTTTCTGATAGTAGTTTCCCATTTAAGTTCACTCCTTATTAAATTGATTTATAATCTTTTGAGCAGCAGCTTCGATGCTGCTGTTGTTGTCTATTATTATATCAGCAAAATCATTATATAAAGCTATCCTTTTATTATACAAATCGTAGATACGGTTTTTATCGGAAAGAAGAGGTCGTCCTTCAAGAGAAGAATTTGCAAGGATATTTTGGGGAGTGGTATTTATAAAAACAACAACTCCGCTTTTTTTCATCTCTGCTTTATTTTCCTTCCTTACAACCACACCGCCCCCTGTGGAAACGATGATATTCGTCTTCTTTGAAAGCTCCTTAATTACGATGCTTTCCTTATTACGAAAATCGTCTTCGCCAAAATTTTTGAAAATATCGGGAATCGACTGAGAATATTTATTTTCAAGATATTCATCAGCATCTATATGCTTTAAGCCAAGCTTTTCTGATATAATTTTTCCTATTGTTGATTTTCCGCATCCGGGCATACCTATGAGATATATATTATTCATAGTCGGCCTCTAGAAAATAGTTGAGTGCCATTTTATAGCCATATTCACCGAAGCCGCATATCTGACCTTTGCAGGCAGGAGCAGTTACGGATTTTGAGCGGAACTCTTCTCTTTTATGAATATTTGAAAGGTGTACCTCAACAAAGGGAATATCTGTGCCGGCAATGGCATCGTGAATTGCATAGCTATAGTGGGTATATGCTCCGGGATTGATTATTATACCATCATATTTTTCAAAATGGCATTTCTGGATGCGGTCGATTATTTCACCTTCGCAGTTGCTCTGGAAACATTCCAGCTCAACACCCTTTAAAAATGCATATTCTTTGATTTCGCGGCAGATATCGTCATAGGTTTTTAAACCATAGATACCTTTTTCTCTTATGCCGAGAAAATTAAGGTTTGGACCTTGTATAAGCATTATTTTCATTTTACTTACCTCCCATTTCGGCATATATTTTATTTATCGCATCAATATCAAGCTTTTCTCTATTCCATATAGATTCTGAAAAAAGTGCCTGGGCAACCAGCATATAAAGACCGTTGACTGTTTTGAGACCCAAATCCTTTGCTTTTTTAAGAAAGCGGGTTTCAGAAGGATTATAGATAAGGTCAACAGCCACTTTAAATGGATCAAGCTTATCATAGGGTGAAGCATCTATATTGGGATACATTCCAACGGGGGGTGTGTTGATTATAACATCTCCGCCGGAAATGGATGAATATGATATATTTTTATGTTTCCCTTCATTTTTCGGACTGCGAGACACAAGAGTTATTTCTTTTGCACCAAGGTCTTCACAAAGAGCCACAACAGCTTTGCTTGCTCCGCCTGTGCCTAAAACTACAACAGCTTTATCCTTAATATCTACCCCGTTATATTCAAGGGCAAGCCTGAGACCGTGGTAGTCGGGGTTGTAGCCGGTCATTTTGCCGCCGGATATATTTATTGTGTTGACAGAGCCGATTTTTTCTGCTTCTTCGCATAGCTCAGAGCACATATTCATAAGGTCTATTTTATAGGGAATGGTGACATTAAAACCTTTATATCCGTCATTTACTATTGATTTAATCCTTGCTTCAAGCTCATCTGAGGGAATTTCAATAAGGTCATATGAAGAATCCATACTCTTTATGGAAAAATATTTTTCGTGGATTATTTTACTATAGGAATGGCCTAGTTTTTCGCCTATAAGTGCGTATTTCACCTTTGATGCCTCCAATGATTTCAGTCGTTTAGCATATCAAGAAAACAAAGGGCTGCACAGCTTTCCACAACTGCCACCGCTCTTGGAACGATGCAGGCGTCGTGGCGGCCTTTTAAGATAAGCTCTTCATTTTCCATTTTTTCAAGATTAACGCTTTGCTGTGATTTGAATATTGAGGGGGTGGGTTTTATGGCTACTCTGAAAACAACGCTCATACCATTTGTTATTCCGCCAAGGATTCCACCGTTATTATTGGAAAGGGTTTTTACTATGGTTCCGTCTGTGGTATACTGGTCATTTGCGCAGCTTCCACGAAGCTTTGTTATATCAAAGCCTGCACCAAATTCAACTCCCTTTACAGCGGGAATGCTATAGAGAAGCTGAGAAAGCCGGCTTTCTACCGAGCCAAAAAACGGGCTGCCGATTCCTGCAGGAGCATTATAGACAGCACACTCTATTACTCCGCCGACAGAATCGCCATCTTCCTTTGCACTGCTTATTTCAGAAAACATTTTTTCTTTTGCATCTTCATCTATAACAGGGAAAGCATCGCCAAAAAGCCTGTTTGAAAGCTCACTATTATATTCATCGGGCAAATTCTTTTTTGAAACAACATTTCCTATGCTTTTTATATGGGCAGATATTTTGATATTATAATCTTCAAGATACTGTTTTGCTATTGCACCTGCAAAGCACAAGGGGGCTGTTATTCTCCCGGAAAAATGGCCGCCGCCTTTATAGTCGTTAAATCCATTATGCTTTATGCATGCACTATAATCGGCATGACCGGGACGGGGAACATTATTGAGATTTGGATAGTCTTTGGAATTATGCTCACCGTTTCTTATTGAAAAAGCAAGAGGGAAACCGTTTGTCACACCGTCTGTTACGCCTGAAAGGATTTCTGCCTGATCCTTTTCGTTGCGCGCTGTTGAATAAAATGCTCTGTGATTGCGGCGTTTCATTTCAATGTCGATTTTATCAAAATCAAGCTTTTTTCCTGCTTTGATTGACGATAAAACTCCGCCTATGGCAACACCATGAGATTCACCAAAGATTGAAAAGTGAATATTTTCTCCCCAGATTCCACTCATTTGCTTCTCCTCCTTGTATATTAAAATAATGTATAATTATACAACTTTTTCATATCTTTGTCAATACAAAGGAACACATAGAAGCACAAGAAAAGCGGCTACACCGCGCCGCCTGCGGCGGAAGTGCGGAGCAATATCGCTTTTCTTAAGCCATGTGCATTTTTGAAAAGCAAAGCTTTTCAAAAAATTTTGCACGGCAATATAATTAAAATTTTTTGCTTTCAGGAAACGCAGTTTCCTAGAAAGTAAAAAAGGCTTCTCCTTGAGGAGAAGCTA
>JAZRGM010000006.1:0-42973 GCA_045644205.1 Clostridia bacterium
ATAAGCAGATAATAACATAACATAAATCCCGCTTTTTAAATTAAAAAGCGGGATTGTATTTTATCTCTTAATTTTTCTTGTCGAAGTCTTTTCAAATTCTGTATCTCTTATTTCAATTCTTGCTATCTTTTTATATTTCGGAAGGGGTTCACAAGCGGCTGTGATGTCGTTTCTCAGCTTCTTCTCAATATCTTCGCAATCAAGCTTTTTAACCTCATCAGCATTTAAAAATACCTCAGCAATAAGAGCTGTTTCTCCGTTTTTGTCCTTTGCTGATTTAACAATTGCCTCTGCAACATAAGGAACCTTCATAACATAGTTTTCAATTTCTTCAGGGAAAATATTTTTGCCATTTGTTAAAACAATAAGGTTTTTCTTTCTTCCTGTGATGATAAGCTGCCCCAGGTCGCTCATTCTTCCGTAGTCTCCTGTGGAGAACCATCCGTCTTTTAAAACCTCATTTGTTTTTTCTTCATCTTTATAATAGCCAATCATAACGGTGTCGCCTTTAACAACAATCTCACCGTCGCCGCTTTCCTGAATATCGTCAAATTTAATATCAAGGCAGGGAACAACCATACCGCCTGTACGCCAGTCGTTAAATTTTTCTCTGTTTCCGCTTATAAGAGGAGAACACTCTGTTATTCCGTAGCCATTTACCACAGGAATTCCAATTGAATAGAAGAAATCACCTAAATCAGGATTAACAGGCGCTCCTCCTGTCATAATGCTTTTGAAATTGCCGCCAAGAGCATTGTGGATAGAAGAGAAAAGCTTCTTTCTGATGTCTATCCCAAGGCTCAAAAGAAAATTGCTTATAGGTATCATAATCTTTAAGAGCTTATCTTTTCCGCCCTCTTTTGCATTTACCCATATTCTTTTATGAAATAATTCTAAAATTGCCGGAACAACAAACATATAGTCGGGCTTATAAAGGCTGAGGTTTTTAACAACTGCCTTCATATTTTCGTTTATGCAGATGCAGGAATGATTATGCATAGAAACAAGTATCCCCGCCACAGCTTCATAGGTGTGGTGATAGGGTAGAACCGAAAGGCATCTTGAATAAACTGTTGCCACTCTCAGACCATTATATATCATGCTTATAAGATTGTGCTCAGATAACATAACTCCCTTTGCAAGACCTGTTGTGCCTGAGGTATAAACAATCATCTTCATAGCCTTTATGTCTTTTTCATAATTAAGCTCTGTGTCGGGGTTCTGTCTTCCAAGCTCAACAAGCTTTTTATAGGATAAAATCCTTCCGTCATCTTCGTCTTCATCAAGACCAATATAATATTCAATTTCGGGAATCTTTTCCATAATGTCTGCAATGTATTTTTTATATTTCTTTGAGAAAAAGAGCACTCTGCAGTCGCTGTGAGAAGCAACATAAATCACATCATCAAATGGAAGCTCCTTATCAATCGGCACAAAAACTGAATCAGACTTAAGCGCTGCAATAAACACATTTATCCACTTATAGCTGTTTTCAGATATAATAGATATATGTGTTTTTTTAATTCCCATTTTTGCCATGCCTTTTTCAAGAGCGAGAATATCATCGGCAAATTCTTTGTATGTAACAGAGTGAACATCGTCACTTCTTCCTGTTTTATACATAAATGCAGTCTTATCGCCTGCATCTTTAACGCATAAATCAATCATGTGAGATATGGAATCTATTTTTGCGGTGTCATTTAAAGGGTAGTTCTTTAGTTTGCGCATATTATCAGTCCTTTCCTGCTAATTCTATTATATAAATCTCTAAAAATTAAATCAACCAATAGAGATTTATTCTGTGTTGAAAAAACAACAGATTAAGTTAAAGTGTTGGAAAATATTAAAACCGTTCAGGGATTTTCTTTTCAAAATCCCCGAACGGTTTTAAAGCGAACAAATGTTTATTTAATTATTCTGTATTATGTATCATATTTAAAGTAATACATTCGGTTGGTATCACAGTCGTAAATAGCTATTAAAAAATTATACGAATACCTATCCAATAATTCTGTGTCATCTTTGCTTTCATCACTTTCCGGATGCCTGTCTTTAAATATATAATAGCCGTTTTCAATTTTGGGAATATGTGCCTCTTTTGCTAGTTCATATCCGTATGTTAAACCATCTCTAACTTCGCCATACATAATATAATTAAGATTTTCAGATAAAGGAAGCTTATTCCAATCTTTAACTATTTCCAAAGCCTTTGCTTTGTTATGGGAACAATCCAATATAAGATAATGTGAACCCTCTCCCTGAAATCCACCATGGGTGTCAAGCTCTTCAACAACTAAAAAATCTTTTTTGGTAAAGCCAAAATACTTGGTTGTTTGGTCTATATAGTTGTTTATCGGGTTTATCAGTATTAGTGAAACCACAAAAGCTATAAAACAATGTGCTATTGGAAGAAATGTTTTTGCTGTAATCTTGTTTTCTATCCATGTTTTTTTGAGTGCATACACATAGATAAAAAGATATGAGGTTGATATTATCATCAGAATCAAAGCTTTTATTATTTCAAGAAAATGAAATTCTCCAATCAGTACACCAAAAAAACATATAATACACATAAGAATATATAATATAGAAACAGGAATTGGTATTGCAAAAAGAATAAATAAAAGTATAATTAAAATTTTATTTTTCATATGACTTGTCCTTTAATATTCCGATAAGCATTTTTTCAATTATATCACGACAAATGTTTAAAAACAAGAACTCTTTTTATTCTATGGAGCTATCGTAGCCACATAGCAATAGTAAATGTAATAAAAAAGATTTTCAATCATCAACCCCCCTGGTCTCAGCTTCGCTTCGGTCGGCGGTAACCGCTTGCCACCGGCAAGCACCGCCCCCACTCTTGGGGCAGAAAGGAAATCTTTTTTAAAATATGCAAAATTACGCACAACTGCGCGTAATTTCCTATATTATAAAAAAGGAATCCGCAATAATTACGGATTCCAATAAAACTAAAATTATTTGTTCTTATTTTTTGCTTCAACCTGTGCCTGAACAGAAATAGGAAGTCCCCAGAGATTTATAAATCCTTCTGAATCCTTCTGATTGTAAACTTCATCCTCACCAAAGGTTGCAATTTCTTCTGAGTAAAGTGACCAATCACTCCATACACCGGCTTTAATCATGTTGCCTTTATAAAGCTTGATTCTTACCTTACCTGTAACATGTTCCTGAGTTTTTTCAACAAAAGCAGAAAGTGCTTCGCGAAGAGGTGTATACCACTGACCATTATAGAGAAGGTCTGCAAAGGTTATTGCCAATTCCTGTTTTTTGTGCATTGTCATTTTGTCAAGACACATTGTTTCAAGATAGTTGTGGGCAAAATAGAGAATATCGCCGCCCGGTGTTTCATACACACCGCGGCATTTCATACCAACGAGACGGTTTTCGATTATATCTAAAAGACCAATACCATTTGCTCCGCCGATTTCGTTTAATTTAAGGATGATTTCCTTAGCACTCATTTTCTTGCCATCAAGGCTTACCGGAACACCCTTTACAAATTCCAATTCAACATAGGTTGGAGCATCGGGAGCTTTCATTGGGGAAACGCCCATTTCCAAAAAGCCTTCCTTATCATATAAGGGTTCATTTCCTGCATCTTCAAGATCTAAGCCTTCGTGGGAAAGATGCCAGAGGTTTTTATCTTTTGAATAGTTTGTTTCGCGATTTATTTTAAGAGGAACATTGTGTGCTTCTGCATATTCAATTTCTTCTTCTCTTGATTTGATGTCCCATTCTCTCCATGGAGCAATAATCTTCATTCCGGGAGCAAAAGCTTTTATTGCAAGCTCAAATCTAACCTGGTCATTACCTTTACCTGTGCAACCATGGCAGATAGCATCTGCGCCTTCCTTGATTGCAATTTCAGCAAGCCTTTTACCAATGATAGGTCTTGCAAGGGCAGTACCTAAAAGATATTCTTCATATTTAGCCCCTGCCTGAACTGTGGGGATGATGAGTTCGTTAACAAATTCTTCTGTTAAATCTTCAACATAGAGCTTTGAAGCACCTGTTTTGATTGCTTTTTCTTCCAATCCTTCTAATTCATCAGCCTGACCAACATTACCGGATACCGCGATGATTTCAGGGTTATCATAGTTTTCCTTGAGCCAGGGAATAATAATTGAAGTATCAAGACCGCCTGAATAAGCAAGAACTACTTTTTTGATTTTCTTTTCTGCCATTTTTATTTCCTCCGTTTTTTATGTAAAAAAATTAAACAATGAAATTTTATGCACTAAGTATATCATAAGGTGAATAATTATGCAAGAGCTTTTTGCGAAAAAATATTGAAAATATACATATTTACTTTGTGTAATTTGTATAAATATGCATAAAAATCGTGTTTATGCATTGATTATTGCATAGCAAATCTTCTCTGCACACTTTATCCCGTCAACAGCCGACGACATTATCCCTCCGGCATATCCGGCACCCTCTCCTGCGGGATATACTCCCTTTATGCTTGCTTGTCCGCTTTCATCTCTTAAGATTCTAACAGGAGCGCTGCTCCTTGTTTCAAGACCTGTGAGCAGGGCATCGCTTTGGGAAAAGCCCTTCATTTTTTTGTCAAATTCAATAAATGCTCCTTTAAGAGTTTGGGAAACAAAAGAGGGGAGAATAGAGTGAATATTTGTATATTTAACTCCCGGCTTGTAGCTTGGTTTCACATCGCCACATTCTGTGCTTTCTTTTTCTTCTAAAAAGTCGCCCAGTTTCTGGCAGGGTGCATAATAGTTTTTGCCGCCTAGCTCATATGCTTTTTTCTCAAGCTCTCTTTGGAAATACATTCCCCCCAGAACATGCTCTCCATCAATCATATCGGGAGTAACAGATACCAGAATCGCGCTGTTGGAATTTTCGGCTTTTCTGTGGAACTTACTCATACCATTTGTAACAACTCCGCCTTCTTCTGATGCTGATGCCACAACCTCCCCACCCGGACACATGCAAAATGTGTAGGCACTGCCGGATTTAAGGTGGCACGACAGCTTGTAGTCTGCAGTTGGCAGAGCTTCATCACGGAAGGCTTCCTTGTATTGAAGCTTATTTATATATTCCCTTTTGTGTTCAATTCTAACTCCCACCGAAAAAGGCTTTCTTTCCATATTAAAGCCTTTTTGAAGCATCATTTCATAAGTCTGCCTTGAGCTGTGGCCTGTTGCACAAACAAGAATTTCGCAGGGGATGTGACCATCTTTGCCGGTTTTAACATTTTCAGTTTTAATTCCCTTAACCTTCCCATTTTCAGCTTCAATTTCAGTCATAAGGGTGTTAAAAAGAAATGTTCCGCCAAGGGATATAATTTCTTCTCTTATGTTTTTGACTGTTTGTTCAAGATAATCTGTGCCGATATGGGGCTTGGCATTTGTGAGAATATCGTGGGGAGCTCCGTGGGATGCAAATTCCTTTAAAACAAAATCCATTCTTTCGTCATTTAGTCCGCAGGTGAGCTTCCCGTCGGAAAATGTTCCTGCACCGCCTTCGCCAAACTGAATGTTGGAATTTATATTAAGGCTTCCTCCGTTTTTAAATGCTTCAACGCTTTTTCTTCTTTCGTCAATCATTTCTCCTCTTTCAATAACCACAGGGCAAAGTCCGCATCTTGCAAGCATAAGCGCACAAAAAAGCCCCGCAGGGCCGCTTCCGCAGATAACGGGCTTTGATTTTAAATTAAGCTTTTCAAAAGGGAAGGTGTATGTCTTTGGAATATATCTTACAGCATTTATTCTTTTGTTTTTTATAATTTCACTCTCATTTTTAGCTCTAAGGATAAATGTGCACACATAGTGTATATCGTCAGGCCTTCTTGCATCAAGAGACCTTTTTAAAAGCCTGCAGCTAACAATATCAGCTTTATTAATTAGGAGCTTTTTTGCAGCATAGATAGTGTATTTATCTTCGCTGATATTATATGGTATCTTAACATTTGCAAGCTTTATCATCTTTTCACATCCTTATTTCATAAGTTCATTGTTAAATTCTCCGGGGTTTAGTCCGAAAATCTGAACGAGCTTTAGTTTTTCGCTTTTTGCCACATCCATTGGTGTAACAATTCTTCCGCCATCTGAATCTAAATCCACTCCCACAGCCTTGTATGCCTGCCACACAATATGAGAGCAATGGGATGAATCAATATTTTCATCATCAGATTTATCTTTGTTTATTATCCCGGCAAAAATACTGTAGGGGATGTCTTTAAGCTTTTCTTTTGCATATTTTGCCGCTTTTTTTGAAATCTTTTCATCGGGATACCTTAAAACTGCAAAAGCGGGGTAGCTTCCCCATTTTTTTGCATAGCTGAAAACCGAGGTGTTTCCGATTGACATATGCTCTAAAATAATTCCGCTTTCGCTGTCGGTCACAAGAGAAAGATGCCCGTGACGCCAGTCGAGGGTGTGGGTATTGAAGGTAACAAGAATGTCACCGTCTTTCAAAGGCACAATAGGGGTGGACTGCCCTTCAAGGCTTTCCTGAACTGTTGTGGGAAAGAAAATGTATTCCTTTTCTATTTTGGGTTTTTCAAAATAGAGAGAGTTGAGTCTATCAAATTCACTTACTTTTCCTTCGTTTAAAATATCTTCTGCTCCCTTTGGTGAAAGACCTGTGTATTTAAAAATTTTTTCATATCCGTCGGAAGGAGAGACCTTTTCATAGGCATAGGTTGGAGAAAAATAAGCATTTCTTTCATTTAGCTTATGTCTTATAAATAGAATAATAAATAAAGCTATAAAAACTAAAAACAATTTTGATTTAATAAGTTTTCTTATCATCTATATTTCAAAATCCTCTTTTGAAAATTTTTTTAAGTCATTTTTAGCAGACGGGCTATATTTAAAAATGTCATATTCAAATTTCGGGCAGGAAGAATTTCCGGGAGTATCATTTTGATTTTCTCTGCAGAAAAGCTTTTCCGAAATCTTTTGTTTTTCGCTGTGTTTACATAAACTGCACACAGGCTTTAAGCATCCTCTTATTCGCATTTTCGTTTTCCTTTATTATTCATTATGGATTATATAAAAATACTATCTTTTCGATATTTTATCACGCTTTATATGAAAAGTCAAAATTAAATATGGCGAGAGCTGACAACAAACGAAAAACTTTTTTCATGTCTTTGGGTGTTTTCGGATACTAAACATAGCAAAAATAAGAATTTTGTGTAAAAAAGACTTGTAATTTAACAAAAAAAATAATATAATAAAATATGTATGTATTTTAAAGGTGGAAAGGTGGGTTTTTATGATTGCGTTATACATATTCCTTGCAGCTGTTATAGTATATCTTCTTGTTTTTTCTGTGATAGTTGCTATAGATGTTTCCCGTATAATGGATAGAGACCCTGCGGCAAGAAACCCCGTTGAAATATTTCTTCTGTATTCCGGTCTTCACGCGGTGGCAAACCATAGAATAGCTCATGTTTTTTATAAATTAAAGCTGTTTTTTATAGCCCGACTCATTTCCCAGATTTCCCGTGCCATAACAGGCATAGAAATTCATCCGGGTGCAAAAATCGGCAAAGGCTTTTTTATAGACCACGGAATGGGCGTTGTTATAGGTGAAACCACGGTTATCGGTGATAACTGTACTATATATCAGAATGTGACTCTTGGCGGAACAGGTAAGGATAAAGGAAAGCGTCACCCCACAATAGGTGATAATGTTATGATTGGTTCGGGAGCAAAGGTTCTCGGTCCCTTCACAGTCGGTTCAAATTCCAAAATAGCCGCCAATGCAGTTGTTTTATCTGAGGTTCCGGAAAATAGCACCTGTGTTGGTGTTCCTGCAAGAGTTGTCAGGATAAACAACAAAAAAGTTGCGGCAGAATTAGACCAGATACACATTCCCGACCCCGTCAGCCAGGAGCTTTGCAAAATGCATATGCTCATTGATGAGCTGACCAAGAAAATAAATAAATTGGAGGAAAACAAATAATGAGATTATACAACAGCCTCACAAATAAAAAAGAAGAGTTTGTTCCCATAGAGCCCGGCAAGGTTAAGATGTATTCCTGCGGACCCACGGTATATAACTATTTCCATATAGGCAATGCCCGCCCGTTTATTATTTTTGATACCTTAAGAAGATATTTTGAATATCTTGGCTATGAGGTAAGCTTTGTTCAGAACTTTACCGACATAGACGATAAAATGATAAAAAGAGCCAATGAAGAGGGCATAACAGTTAAAGAATTGGCCGAAAGATTTATTGGCGAATATTTCATTGATGCAAAAGGCCTTGGCACCAAAGAAGCCACAGTTCATCCAAGAGAAACAGAAAATATTGATGCCATAATAGATTTAATTAAAAATCTTGAAGATAAAGGCTATGCCTACTGTGTTGACGGTGATGTGTATTTCAGCGTTAAAAAATTCCAAGAATATGGGAAGCTCTCACATCAGCCTCTTGAAAATCTTGAGGCGGGTGCAAGAATAGATGTTGAAGATAAGAAAAAAGACCCGATGGATTTTGCACTTTGGAAAGCTAAAAAAGAAGGCGAACCCTTCTGGCAAAGCCCCTGGGGCGAGGGAAGACCTGGCTGGCATATTGAGTGCAGCGCTATGGCAAATAAATATCTTGGCAAAACAATAGATATCCATTCGGGCGGAAAAGACCTTATTTTCCCCCACCACGAAAACGAAATTGCCCAGAGTGAATGTGCCAATTGTGCTCCCTTTGCAAACTATTGGCTCCATAATGGTTATATCAATGTTGACAACCGTAAAATGAGTAAATCCTTAAACAACTTCTTCACAGTAAGAGATGTAACCAAGGAATTTGACTATATAGTAATCAGATTTTTCATGCTTTCTGCTCACTATCGTAATCCGATAAATTTTAGCCACGATCTTTTGGTTCAGGCAAGAACAGGTCTTGAAAGAATTGAAACCTGTGTTAAAAATCTTGAGTTTTTAGCTTCAAATGCTAAAGACGGTGATGCAGATGAAAACACTGTAGCCCAGATTAATGCATTGAAGAAGCAGTTTACCGATGCAATGGATGACGATGTGAACACTGCCGATGCAATATCCACACTTTTTGATATTGTTAAATTTGCAAATACCAACTTTGACGAAACCACTCCAAAAGGTGCGTTAAACCTTGCAAGCACCTTGTTATCAGAGCTTATGGATGTTTTGGGCGTTAAATCCAAAAATGAAAACGACTTTTTAGACAGCGACATTGAAGCTCTTATCGAAGAAAGAAATAACGCACGAAAGAATAAGGATTTTGCCCGTGCCGACGAAATAAGAGACATGCTTAAAGATGCAGGTATTATTTTAGAAGATACCAGAGGCGGTGTGAAGTGGAAAAGAGCATAGAAAAAAACTATTTTTCCGTTGAGGTTCCGCCATCTCAGCTTTCACCACTATCTCTTGCATATATTGGCGATGCTGTGTATGAGATGTATGTAAGGTCATATATAATGAAAGACTGCAATATGCCTGTGGCAAAGCTTCACAAAGCGGCAACCCGTTTTGTCAGCGCCACCTCTCAGGCTGCAATAGTCAAAAATATATCGGATGAATTTACCGATGAAGAAATGTCGGTCTACAAGCGCGGCAGGAATGCTCATTCCTACACAAGTGCCAAAAACGCCGACATAGTTGACTACCGTATGGCAACAGGGCTTGAAGCCCTCATAGGTTATCTTTTTATTAAAAAAGAAATCCAAAGGCTTGAAGAAATAATCGCCAGGAGTATCGATGTTATAAATGCAGAAAAGTGATTTTCTGTTGAATTATAAAAAATAATTACTTAAATAAATTAAGGAGGTGTATGTGTTATGTCAAATAACACAAAATTAGAGCTTACAGCTTACAAAATCCGCAAGCACGCTATAGATGGCGTATACAGCGCATCATCAGGTCATCCCGGTGGCTCGCTTTCTGTAGCAGATATTCTTTCTGTTCTTTATTTTGACGAAATGAATATTGATCCGAAAAATCCCAAAGATCCTTCAAGAGACCGTTTTGTTCTTTCAAAAGGTCACTGTGCTCCTGCACTCTATGGTGCACTTGCTGAAAGAGGATTTATTCCAAAAGAAGACATCAAAACCTTCAGAAGAACCGATAGCTACCTTCAGGGCCATCCCGATATGAAGGGAACTCCCGGTGTTGAAATGTCCACAGGTTCACTCGGTCAGGGTATCTGTGCTGCAAATGGTATGGCTCTTGCTGCTAAATTAGATAACAAAGACTACCGCGTATATGCAGCTCTTGGCGACGGTGAACTCGAAGAAGGTCAGGTATGGGAAGCTGCAATGTTTGCAGCTCACTATAAGCTGGACAATCTTTGCGCATTTGTTGATTTCAACGGTCTCCAGATAGATGGTGACATCACAAAGGTTATGAACCCCACACCAATCGACAAAAAATTTGAAGCATTTGGCTGGAATGTAATTATTATTGATGCCCACAGCATTGAAGAAATCAAAGCCGCTTTAAAACAGGCAAGAGAAACAAAAGGCAAACCAACAGTAGTTATTGCTAACAGCATTAAAGGAAAGGGCGTTTCCTATATGGAAAACAATGCCGCATGGCATGGTGCTGCTCCAAAAGAAGAAGAATACAATCAGGCAATAAAAGAATTAGATGCAAAAATAGCTGAACTGGAGGCGAAAATAAATGGCTGATATCAAAAAAATTGCAACAAGAGAATCCTACGGTGCTGCTTTGGCAGAATTTGGTGAAAAATATGACATCATCGTTATGGATGCCGACCTTTCAAAATCAACCAAAACCGATACCTTTAAAAAGAAATTCCCAGAAAGATTCATTAACTGCGGTATTGCAGAAGCAAGTATGCTAAGTACTGCTGCAGGTCTTGCTACCTGCGGAAAAATAGTTTTCGCATCTTCCTTTGCTATGTTTGCTGCAGGCAGAGCTTTCGAACAAATCAGAAACTCTATCTGCTATCCAAAGTTAAATGTTAAAATCGGTGCAACTCACGCCGGTATATCAGTTGGTGAAGATGGTGCAACTCATCAGTGCTTAGAAGATATCGGTATTATGAGAACTCTTCCCAATATGGTTATCATTAATCCTGCAGATGACACAGAAGCCAAAGCTGCTGTTGAAGCTGCAATAAAGCATGATGGCCCTGTATATCTCCGTTTTGGAAGACTTGCTGTTCCTGTTTTATATGATGATACATATAAATTTGATCTTGGAAAAGGCGTTCAGCTTAAAGAAGGTAATGATGTAACACTCGTTGCAACAGGTCTTTTGGTTGAAACAGCACTTAATGCCGCTGAGCTTTTAAAAGCTGAAGGCATAAATGCAAGAGTAATAAATATCCATACAATAAAACCAATAGATAAGGAAATAATAACAAAAGCAGCTCTGGAAACCGGCGCTATCGTAACATGTGAAGAACACAATGTTATAGGCGGTCTCGGAAGTGCAGTTGCTGAAGTTCTTTGTGAAAATGCACCTGCAGTTCTTCAGAGAATAGGAACTCAGGATGTGTTTGGCCGTTCAGGAAAACCAAACGAGCTTTTCGAAATCTACGGTCTCACAGCAGAAGCTATCCGCGATGCTGCAAAAAAAGCAATTGCTCTTAAAAAATAATAATATATAACTCTCAAAAAGGAGGTGGGAATGATGAAAAAAACACCGGGCGAAGAAGCGCTTCTTAAGAGAAAAAGAGTTTTTGCTCTTATTTCATTTGCGATTTTGCTTTGTGTCATATCATTTCTCACCTACTTTTTAATTATTCGCTTTTCAAAAATTGCAAAAACCGGAGAAGAATTCAGGGATTTTATAAAAGGCTACGGGGCATACGGATTTCTTGTTGCTGTTGGTATTCAGGCACTTCAGGTTTTTATAGCGCTGATTCCCGGAGAGTTTGTGGAAATAGGAATGGGCTATGCCTACGGATGGTTTGAAGCAAGTTTACTTTCACTTTTTGGTGTGGCAATAGGCTCAAGCCTGATATTTATTTTCACCAAAAAATTCGGTGTTCGTTTTATTGAGATTTTTGTTTCAAGAGACAAAATAAACCAGCTTAAATTTATAAAGGATGAAGAAAAATTCAGCCGCCTCACCTTTCTTTTATATTTTATTCCCGGAACGCCAAAAGATTTAGTAACCTATTTTATTGCCCTAACCCGTATGACTCTTAAAGATTTTCTGGGCATAACTCTCTTTGCCAGAATTCCATCGGTAGTATCATCAACCATTGGGGGCAATTTTATTGGTGAAAAGCGCTATGCTGAAGCTTTGATTCTTTTTCTTATAACAGCAGCAGTAAGCTTTATAGGCATAAAACTCTACAACATAATTTTGAAAAGAATAAGAGAAAAGGCAAAAAGAAGAAAAGAAAGGCATAAACATTAATAAGCCGGAATTTTTCCGGCAATTAGGAGGTAACCGCAGTGAACGAAAAACAGGTTCCCCTTGTGGTAATAAAAAGACTTCCAAGATACCATCGCTATCTTGGTGAACTATTAAAAAATAATGTAACTCGAATATCGTCAACCGATCTCAGTGAAAAAATGGGAGTAACTGCATCTCAGATAAGGCAGGATCTTAATTTCTTCGGCGGATTCGGTCAGCAGGGCTATGGCTACAATGTGGAAATGCTTTATAGTCGCATTAGCTCTATCCTTGGTCTTGACAAAGGCTACAAAACCATAATAATTGGTTCAGGTAATCTCGGTCATGCTCTGGCAAACTATGCCGGATTTGCCAACAGGGGATTTACCCTTCTTGCAATGTTTGATGTTGATAAAGAAAAAATCGGAAGCGAAATTGCAGGACTTACCGTTAAACCTTATTCTGAGCTGGAAAAGTTTATTGAGGACGAAAAGCCCGACATTGCCATTCTTGCAGTTCCAAAAACTGCAGTTGTAGCTGTGGCGGATGATCTTGTTTCCTACGGAATAAAGGCTCTTTGGAATTTTGCTTATGTGGATCTTGATTTACCGGGGGATGTAACAGTTGAAAATGTTCATCTCAGTGATTCTCTTATGACCCTTTCTTACCGCATGAGCGAAAACAGAAATAAATAAGCTAAGAAACATATCTATGCAAGTTTGCCTTGCAATAAATCTCAAAATCGACAAAAAATTCGCTATAAATTTGCTATTTTTATGAAATTTTTTCAAAATTTGAAATTTTACATAGTCTGACTTGCATAGTTTATTGACACCAAAAATGAATGGTGCTATAATTATTTCATATTTTTTATAATATTCGGGAGGTAAATTATGAGTATTAAAAATGCGTATCTTAAAAGAGTAATGGAAGATGTTGTAAAACGCAATCCCGGCGAACCTGAATTTCATCAGGCTGTAACCGAAGTTTTAGAATCATTAGAACCCGTTATCGAAAAGAACCCTCAGTTTGAAGAAAAAGGCCTTATTGAAAGAATGGTAGAGCCTGAAAGAATGGTATCCTTCAGAGTTTCATGGGTAGATGACAATGGCAAAGTTCAGGTTAACCGTGGTTTCAGAGTTCAGTTCAACTCTGCTATA
This sequence comes from Clostridia bacterium, assembly GCA_045644205.1. GTDB lineage: Bacteria > Bacillota > Clostridia > UMGS1810 > UMGS1810 > RGIG1828. The sequence continues at coordinate 13,505 of JAZRGM010000006.1, forward strand.
GGACCCTATAAAGGCGGTCTTCGTTTCCATCCTTCAGTATATTCCGGTATCATCAAATTCCTCGGCTTTGAGCAGACCTTTAAAAATAGCTTAACAGGTCTTCCCATCGGCGGTGGTAAAGGTGGTTCCGACTTTGACCCCAGAGGTAAGAGTGATGCAGAAATCATGAGATTCTGCCAGGCATTTATGACAGAACTCTATAGATACATCGGTCCCGATGTGGATGTTCCCGCAGGTGATATCGGTGTTAGCGGAAAAGAAATCGGCTATCTCTATGGTCAGTATAAGAGAATTAAAGCTTGCTGGGAAAATGGAGTTTTAACAGGTAAAGGTCTTGAATATGGTGGTTCACTCATAAGACCAGAAGCAACAGGCTTTGGTGCTACATATTATCTCTGTGAAGTTTTAAAACACTTCGGTGAAGATATAAAAGGCAAAACAGTTGCAATTTCCGGTTTTGGTAATGTTGCATGGGGTGTTTGTCAGAAGGTTGCAGAATTAGGCGGAAAGGTTGTAACAATTTCCGGTCCTGATGGTTATGTATACGATCCCGACGGTGTAACAACAAAAGAAAAATTCAACTATATGCTCGAAATGCGTGCTTCCGGTAGAGATAAGGCTCAGGATTATGCTAATAAATTTGGTTGCGAATTCCATGCAGGTGAAAAACCATGGGGCGTTAAAGTTGATATCTGTATGCCTTGTGCAACACAGAACGAAATCAACGCTGATGAAGCTAAAAAGATTATTGCTAATGGCACAAAATACTATATCGAAGTTGCTAATATGCCCACAACAGCTGATGCTGTTGCTCTCTTAAAAGAAGCTAAGCTCGTTATCGGACCTTCAAAGGCTGTTAATGCAGGTGGTGTTGCTGTGTCTGCACTCGAGATGGCTCAGAACTCAATGAGATATAGCTGGACAGAAGAAGAAGTTGACGAAAAACTCAAAGGCATCATGGTTAATATCCACAAAGTATCTGAAGAAGCAGCCAGTGAATATGGTTTTGGTTATGTCCTTATTGCCGGTGCAAACATTGCAGGCTTTATGAAAGTTGCAAAAGCTATGCTTGCTCAGGGTATTATCTAATATAACTATACAAAAACAAAACCCGCACTCATATGCGGGTTTTGTTTTTGTATATAACATTTATTCAAAAAAAGTTCTGGTTTTTAAATAATATTGTCTCATTTATCAACCTGACAAACCTTGATATTTGCGTGTATTTATGTTATAATTATAAAATATTATTTTGTTTAGAAGGTGTTCAAATGGAAGGCAAGAAAAAGTTGAAATTTGACTATACCTGGGTAATAATTGCACTTTGTTTTTTGAGTGTTATGGTTGGCCTTGGTTTTTGCAGTAGCGGAAGAACATATTACCTTACCGCTATAACAGAAGCTCTTAATATTCCCCGAGGTGCATTCTCTCTTAATGACACCTTCAGATATGTAACCACAACAATAGTAAACCTTTTCTTTGGAAGTCTTATAGCAAAATTTGGTTTCAAAAAACTTATTTTAGCCGGATTTGCTTCTCTTATTTGTTTTACTGTTATAAACTCTGTTGCCGAAAGCCTTTATATGTTCTACATAGGTGGAATTTTTCTTGGCCTTGGTATTGCCTGGACAGGCACAACCATGGTAAGTGCAATTCTTAATAAATGGTGCACCAAAAATAAAGGTACAATAACCGGTGCTGTTTTAGCTGCAAATGGTCTTGGTGGTGCGATTTCTGTTCAGATTTTAACTCCCATCATTTTTCAGGAGGGTAATAAATTTGGTTATCGTGAATCTTATCATCTGGTAACCGCAATACTTATTGTAACCTTTATAATTATTGCAGTTTTTTACAAAGACAAAAAATCAGAGGGCGACAATGACCCTAAAACATATGCCAAAAAAAGAAAAGCAAGAGGCGCAGGCTGGATTGGAATGGACTATAGTGAAGGAGTAAAGAAACCCTATCTCTATGTTGGTATGCTCTGTATGTTTATGACAGGCATGGTTCTGCAGGGGCTTGGCGGAATAGCTGTTCCATATATGTATGATTTAAAATTTGACATCGGCTTTGTTGCCACACTTTCCAGCATCGGAAGTATTGTTATGATATTCACCAAGTTTTTAACCGGATATATGTATGACAGGTTTGGAATGCGTCTTACCATGAATATAGAAATTTCCTGTGCATTTATTTCCGTATTTTGCCTTATTTTCCTTACAAACTCAGCCTTTGGCAGGTTTTTAGCAGCGCTAAGACTTATCGTAGGAAATGTGGCACTTCCTTTGGAAACAGTTATGCTTCCGCTATTTGCAAGTGAATTCTTTGGTAATAAATCCTTTGATAAGTTTGTGGGTCTCTTTGCTTCTGCCAGCACAGCAGGTTTTGCAATAGGTGCTCCTTTTGGTAATGTGTGCTATGATATTTTCGGAAGCTATAAAGTGGCTTTTTCGATATTCACAGTTCTTATGGTATTTGTTGCAATTGGTATGCAATATGTTTTAACAGCGGCAAACCGTGACAGGAAAATTATTTTGGAAAGAGAAGAATTAAAAGAAAAAGAAACAGCTTTGGCAGAATAATTAATGAGGTAGTATTTATGTATAAAATTATAAGAAAAAAAGAACTTAACCCAACGGTTACTCTTATGGAAATAGAAGCTCCCAGGGTTGCAAAAAAGGCAGAGCCGGGGCAGTTTATAATATTAAGAGTAAGCGATGAAGGAGAAAGAATTCCCCTTACTGTTGCTGATTTCAACAGAGAAAAAGGCACAGTAACAATTATCTTCCAGATTGTTGGTGCCACAACAGAAGAATTAAATCATAAAAAAGAAGGCGACTTTATCTGCGATTTTGTTGGCCCTCTTGGAAAACCAACCGAAACCTGCGGCAAAAAGAAGGTTGCCATTGTCGGTGGTGGGGTAGGCTGCGCCATTGCATATCCTGTGGCGAAAAAATTCCATGAACAGGGAACCGAGGTTCATTCAATAATAGGATTCAGAAATAAAGACCTTGTTATTCTCGAAGATGAATTTAAAAATGCATCTTCAAAGCTTGTTGTTATGTCGGATGATGGAACAGCCGGAAAAAAAGGTCTTGTAACTGATGCTCTCCGTGAGCTTATTGAGAGCGGAGAAAAATATGACGAGGTAATAACCATAGGTCCTCTTATCATGATGAAATTTGTGTGTGCCTTAACTAAGGAATATGGCATAAAAACTGTTGCCAGCATGAATCCTGTTATGATAGACGGAACAGGTATGTGTGGCGGTTGCCGTTTAACAGTTGGCGGAGAAACAAAATTTGCCTGTGTTGATGGGCCTGAGTTTGATGGTCATTTAATAGATTTTGACGAAGCTATGGCAAGGTCCATAATGTATAAACCCTTCGAAAGAAAGAAACACGAAGAAACCTGCAATCTCTTTAAGATGGGAGATGAAATAAATGGCTGATATGTCACCAAAGAAAAATGAAATGCCCACCCAGCCTCCAAAGGAAAGAGCTAAAAACTTTCTTGAGGTAGCCCTTGGCTACACAGCTGAGCAGGCGATAGCCGAAGCTAAGCGTTGTCTGGGTTGTAAGAATAAGCCCTGCACCTTGGGATGCCCCGTTAAGATTTATATCCCTGAATTTATTGCCGAGGTAGCAAAGGGAGAATTTGAAAAGGCTTATGAAATCATTTCAAAATCCAGCTCACTTCCGGCAGTTTGCGGAAGGGTATGCCCTCAGGAGAATCAATGTGAGGGAAAATGCGTTAGAGGAATTAAGGGAGAGAGCGTTGCAATCGGACGCCTTGAGCGTTTTGTTGCCGACTGGCATAATGCGCATTGCACCACCTGGCCCGATAAAATAGAATCAAATGGTCATAAGGTGGCTATCGTAGGCTCAGGTCCTGCAGGTCTTACCTGTGCAGGAGATCTTGCAAGAAAGGGATATGAGGTAACGATTTTTGAAGCTCTCCATACCCCTGGTGGGGTTCTTGTCTATGGTATTCCGGAGTTTCGTCTTCCCAAGGAAATTGTAGCCATGGAAATAAAAGGTCTTAAAGCCCTTGGAGTTACAATAGAAACAAACACCGTTATAGGAAAAACACTTTCAATAGATGAGCTTCTGGAGGAGGAAGGCTTTGAAGCTGTGTTTATAGGTTCAGGAGCAGGACTTCCAAAGTTTATGAATATTCCCGGTGAAAACTTAAAGGGTGTATATTCTGCAAATGAATATTTAACAAGGCTCAACCTAATGAAGGCATATCTTCCCGAAAGCTCCACTCCAATTAAGAAAAGCAGGCGTGTTGCTGTTGTGGGTGGGGGAAATGTGGCTATGGATGCTGCAAGAGGTGCTCTTCGTCTGGGTGCTGATGAGGTATATATCGTATACCGTCGTTCTCTTTCTGAGCTTCCTGCAAGAAAAGAAGAGATTGAGCATGCAATGGAAGAAGGAATTAATTTTAAACTCTTAAATAACCCCATCGAAATTCTTGGCGATGAGGATGGATTTGTTAAGGGAATAAAGTGCATAGAAATGGAATTGGGCGAGCCTGATTCTTCAGGAAGAAGACGCCCCGTAGAAAAGAAGGGAAGCGAATTTGTTCTTGACTGCGACACAGTAATAATGTCAATCGGAACATCACCGAATCCTCTTATAAAATCTACTACCAAAGGTCTTGACACAAACGAACGAGGTGGCATAATAGTTGAAGGAGAAACCGGAAAAACATCAAAGACAGCAGTGTATGCAGGCGGAGATGCAGTAACCGGAGCGGCAACAGTTATTCTTGCAATGGGTGCAGGAAAAAATGCTGCTGAGGCAATAGATAAATATATCATAGAAAAAGCATAAAAAAATTCGGATTTTATATCCGAATTTTTTTATTCTTTTTCTATAAACCTTGCCATATATACCGCCAGCTCTTCCGGGCTTGCTTCAAATTCTCCGAAAATCCATTTTTCAACCATAGTTATTCCGCCAAAAGCACACATAAGCATTTTAAAATGCATGGTGTTTTTTAGTTCCATTTCATTTTTCACCCAGTTGATACTTTTATCATCTCTGTTAAAAAGCTTATTAAGAACTCTGTTTCTGAAATACATTCCGGCAGAATTTTCAAAAATAACTTTATATATTCTTTTGTTGTTATTAATAAATTCAAAAAAGCTTGTAAGGTTTTTTAAAATAGGCCCTTTTTCATAAAGACTTACCTTTGGTGTGATATTTATAATATCCTCCTGAATTTCATCAAAAAGCGCGTATTGATCGCTGTAGTGAGCATAAAAGGTAGAACGGTTAACATCTGCATTTTCGCAGATTTGCTTAACCGTTATTTTATTTAAAGGACTTTTTTCAATAAGGCTTATAAATGCTTCTTTTATTAGCATTTTTGTCATTTTAACTCTTCTGTTTGTTTCCATCATATCACTTCCGCACATAAAAATAAATCCAACACTATGTTGGATTTATTATACACTCTATTCTGTTTTATGTCAATCAGAGAATATCCGAAAAAAGAATAATTCCAAGTATGATAAGTGACAAAATATCATTTCCGCCATCGTCGTCGCCCTTGGAATTTCCCATAAGGACAAATATTAAGATTCCAATAAGTATCAGGTCGTCAATGTCGCAGGGAAGGTTTAAAAAGTTCTTCTTGTCGCAGCTTGATGTGACAGAAATATCATTGCATACATCCTGCTCTAATAAAGGCAGAGAGTTTGTTTCGGGAGCAGTGGAGATATTTTCGGGAACCACAATCTCTCCGTCGTTTCTCGACACATTCCGTCCGCTGTAACCGTCGTAATACCTTTTATACATAAAGCACCCCTCATAAATCTTTAATAATCGAGCTTAGCTTTGTCAGCTTAATCATTTTAATAGCTTTGTCAATATTTGATGATTTGTTTCCTTTCATATATGGCTTAAGTGCATTCAAAAGATTAATTCTTTTGTCATTGTCAAAGCTCAGCCCTGAAATCATACTGCTTATATCAGGGCTTATATCTGTCGGGCTTTGCCTGCGTTCACCATCTGAACCGATAAGGGATGAAAGCATATTCATCATTTCAGGATTATTTAAAATATCTTTTATTTTTCCTGTCATATCATCCGCCATAATACCCCTCCTTATTTAAGCAAAGAATTAAGCTTTTTGAGTATTGCCGGATTTTTTAAAGCTTCTTTTAAAATTTCTTCGTCCGACATATTCTCAAGCATCCTTGCGGCGTTTCCAAGCCCCATGCTCTGAAGCTTTCTTATAACCTCATCTTTATTCACGCTTTTAATTTTTTCTCTCAGATTGTTTTCGGTGATGTTCCCTTTTGGAATATTGCCTTTTTCAATACTGTTTATAAGATTTTTTAAGATATCATCTTTTCCGCTTGAATTCATTGAGACACAACCTTTCTTTTAATATATATATGCTATTGCTTAGGATAATGTGAAAAAATATTGGCAAAATAATGACAATCAGACTTTGTAGAAATAAAAATAATTTTTGCTAAAATATGTATTAGTTTATATCAAATCTGTAAAGGAGAAATATATATGTGTGGAATAGTGGGTTATATTGGAAATGAAAAGGCGGGTCCGGTTTTGATTTCCGGTCTTTCCCGTCTTGAATACAGAGGTTATGATTCAGCTGGGATTGCAACAGTTGAAAATGATAAATTTGCTATTTTCAAAGCTGTTGGCGGTCTTGAAAATTTAAAAAGGGAAACAGCATCCGGAGAAAAAACAGAGGGTAATATCGGCATCGGTCACACCCGCTGGGCAACCCATGGCAAACCGAGCCTGGAAAACGCCCATCCCCACCGGAGCGAAAGATTTGCCCTTGTTCATAATGGAATAATAGAAAATGAACTTGAGCTTAAAAAGAAATATTTGAAAACAGCAGAATTTAAAAGCAAAACCGACACAGAGGTGATAGTTCTTCTATTAGAAAAATTTGTTTCTGAAGGTGAAGATGTTATATCCGCCATAAAACATATCATAGCTGAATTAGATGGCTCCTATGCTCTTGGCATAATAGATCTTTTAAATCCCGACAGAATATATGCAATAAAAAACAAATCGCCCCTTCTTATAGGAAAAGGCGACGGATTTAATATGATAGGCAGCGATGCCATGGCAATGCTTGAAAAAACCAACACCTTCTATGAAATATCCGATAAAGAATTTGCTGTCATCACAGGTGAAAGCATAAATATTTTTACATCCTATGGAAAACCTGTAAAAAAAGAGCCTTTCTTGGCTCATATAGATGCAGAAGATATTGGAAAAGGGGCATACCCTCATTATATGCTTAAAGAAATTGAAGAACAGCCATCTGTTATAAGAAGGATAATAAAAAAATACACATCATCTGAAGGTGAGCTTAAAATCAACCCTGAAATATCAGACGCAATAAAAAAAGCTGATAAAATATATATCATAGCTTGCGGCACAAGTTACCACGCAGGCCTTGTTGGAAAATATTATCTTGAAAAAATAGCAGGCAAGGCGGCAGATGCCTATATAGCAAGTGAATTTGCGGCAACCATGCCCCGTCTTAGCAAAAAGCCCTTGTTTATTTTCATCTCTCAGAGTGGTGAGACAGCTGATTCAAGAGCGGTTCTTGTTAAAATAAAGGAAATGGGCTATAAAAGCATTGCAGTAACAAATGTTCCCGGTTCAACTCTTTCAAGAGAATCAGACCACACCCTTCTTCTCTATGCCGGAGCAGAAATCGCAGTTGCTTCCACAAAAGCCTACACAGCCCAGCTTGCCCTTATGGCAATTATAGCTGTTTCTGTTAAAAATCAGATTGCAATAAATCTCCACAGAGAGCTTAGTATAGTGGCAAATGTGATGGATGGACTGTGCCTTGAAAAGGAAAAATATAAATCCCTTGCCCATGATTATCTTTTGGATAAAGAGCATTGCTTCTATATAGGCAGAGGTCTTGACTATTATTCATCTCTTGAAGCCAGCCTCAAGCTTAAAGAAATTTCCTATATCCACACCGAAGGCTTTGCCGCAGGCGAATTAAAGCATGGCACCATTGCCCTTGTTGAAAAGGGGACACCTGTTATAGCAATTGTAACTCAGGAAAACATCGGTCTTAATACAAGGGGCAATATAAAAGAAGTAAAGGCAAGGGGGGCAAATGTTTTGTGTGTATCACTTAAAGGGATTTCATCCCATAAGGATGCAATAGTTATAGATGATGTCCACGAATTTTTATCTCCTTTGGTTTCAATAATTCCTGCTCATTTTCTTACCTACTATGCAGCCCTTGAGCGGGGATGTGATATAGATAAGCCGAGAAATCTTGCTAAGTCAGTCACCGTAGAGTAGAATAAGAGAATAGAGAATAACGAAGAGATAATAGAAAATGAAGAAATCCGCTTTTAAAGCGGATTTCAACCGTTTCTATTCACTTTTATCTCTTATCTCTTCTCTTTTTTTAAAATAAACAAACCCCAACCGAAACCGGTTGGGGTTTATCTTTAAATTGTGTTACCTTGCCTTGCAAGCAAGCAATCTATCAACTAATCCATAACCTTAAAAGCTGCAAAGCAAAGGTTTTTGGAGGTTAATCAGACAGCTCTTGTAACCTTGTTTGAACGAAGGCAGCTTGTGCAAACGTTAACTCTTTTGGGAGTACCATTGATAAGAGCTTTAACGCTTCTTACATTAGCTTTCCATGTTCTGTTTGATCTTCTGTGTGAATGGCTGACTTTTATACCAAAAGCAACACCTTTTCCACAAATTTCGCATTTAGCCATTTATATGCACCTCCTAAATAATTTACCCATTCATAAAACAAAAGTTATTATATCAGAAAAAAAAGAATATTGCAAGCAATTTTTGAAAATTTTTTCTATTTATCAAAATTCTGTTACTTTTTAGCAAAATTAAAAAGAAATTTAGATAAAACTATTTAATTTTACATAAAAATAGTGTATAATATATGAAAACAAATTGGAGGTGCCCTATGGAAGATTATACATTCAGCGTTGAACTTGGAAAAATAGTCAGTGAATTCAAGCTCGAACCTGTATATACTTTTGAAAAATATGAAAAGATTAAAATAGTTACAAACGAGCTGAACCGTCCCGGTCTTCAGATTGCCGGATTTTTCGACTATTTCTATAATAACCGTATTCAGGTAATGGGAAGGGTTGAATTTTCATATCTTGAAAAGATGTCAGGTGAAGAAAGGAGTGCTTCTCTGGAAAGACTTTTCGAAAAGAAAATCCCTTGTGTTATCATAACAAGAAATATTGATGTGCCTCCCGAAATGCTTGAGGTTGCCGAAAAATATAATACCCCTGTTTTGAGAACAGATGTTACCACATCGCGTTTTATAAGTGCTCTTATAGCATTTTTAAATGTTGAATTAGCTCCCCGTCAGACAATGCACGGTGTTCTTGTTGAGGTATATGGAGAAGGTATTCTTCTTTTGGGCGACAGCGGTGTTGGAAAAAGCGAAGCGGCAATTGAGCTTGTTAAACGAGGTCACCGTCTTGTTGCCGATGATGCTGTTGAAATAAAGCGTGTTTCTGATATTTCGCTTTTAGGCTCAGCTCCCGATGTTATAAGACATTTTGTAGAGTTAAGAGGCATAGGCATAGTCGATGTCAAAATGATTTTCGGTATTGGTGCTGTAAAGAATGTTGAAAAAATAGATTTCATAATTAATCTTGAATTGTGGCAGGATAAAAAACAGTATGACCGTCTTGGTCTTACCACAGAATATACAGAAATTCTGGGTATAAACATTCCCTCCATAACCGTTCCTGTTAAGCCGGGTAGAAACTTAGCTGTTGTAATCGAGGTTGCAGCAATGAATAACCGTCAGAAGAAAATGGGTTATAATGCTGCCGAAGCTTTAAACAACAGAGTAATGTCGGGAATGGCAAGGCAGGATGATGAAGAATAAAAATATATAGGAGATAAAAAATGTATTATATCGGAGTAGATGTTGGCGGAACAGGAATTAAAGCAGGTGTTGTCACCGAAGAAGGAAAGATTTTAAAATCCTGCGCTATTGCCACAAATCAGAAAAGCCATTATACCGAGCTTATTAAGGATATGGCAGATTTAATTTTTAAAACACTAAATGAAGCAAAGATTTCTATTGACGATATAAAGTCAATAGGTATAGGGTTTCCCAGCTCTGTTGACGATAAAAACGGTGTCGTTGTCTACACGGCAAATATTAATCTTAATAATGCCCCTGTTGTTGAAGAACTTAAGAAATATATAAATAAACCTGTTTATATCGGAAATGATGCAAACTGCGCTGCTCTTGGGGAGTATTTTGCATTAAATGACGACAGCATAGAAAATTTTGTTGCTGTAACTTTGGGTACAGGAGTTGGCGGAGGTATAATAATAAATAAAAAGCTCTACACAGGCTCCAATGGCTCTGCAGGTGAAATAGGCCATATCCGTCTTATGATGAATGGTGAAAAATGCTCCTGTGGAAGGGAAGGCTGCTGGGAGTGTTATGCTTCTGCAACAGCTCTCATACGAGACAGCAAAAGAGCTGCCATAAATAATCCCGATTCTCTTCTTGCAAAAAATATAGAAGAAAATGGCGGCAGGTCAAATGGAAAGCTTGTTTTCGACACAGCAAAAAAAGGCGATAAAACTGCAAAAGAAGTAATTGATAATTATATCAGATATATAAGCGAAGGTATTATTGATATGATAAATATATTCCAGCCATCTGTAATTGCTATCGGTGGCGGAATAAGTCGTCAGGGTGATAACCTTTTAAATCCCATAAAAGAATATATAAAGGGCAAAACCTATGGAGATTCCTTTATCACCCCATGCAAAATCACCGTTGCAAAGCTTGGTAATGATGCCGGTATTGTCGGTGCCGCGTTTCTTGGAAAATAATAATAAAGGTTGTGGAAGATATAAATAATAAGATAATTATTTCTTCATTAATGGATGCTGTCCCCGGGATAAATGCAGTTTCCGATGAGCCTATGAGCAATCATACCTCATTTAAAATCGGCGGCCCGGCAGATGTTTTTATAGCACCCAAAAGTGAAGAGGAAGCGCTTGGCGCAATTAAATTTTTAAACGAAAATAAGCTTCCCTTTGAGGTTATTGGCAATGGGTCAAATCTGCTTGTTTCAGATGAAGGCATAAGGGGATGTGTTCTTTGCCTTGGAAAGGATTTTTCCCACCTTTCCTGCATAGACGACACAATCTATGCTCTTTCCGGCACCCTTCTATCCCGCATTGCATCTCTTGCTTTGGAAAATTCCCTTACAGGCTTTGAATTCGCATCAGGAATTCCCGGCAGCCTTGGTGGAGCGATTGTTATGAACGCAGGTGCCTATGGCGGAGAAATGAAGGATGTTGTTGTAACAACAAAATATATATCCCCGGATGGAACAGTTAAAAAATGTACGCGCACCGAGCATGAGTTTTTATATCGCAAAAGCAGATTCGGCAATGGTGAAATAATTATTTCTTCATCTCTTAAGCTTAAAAAAGGCAATAAGGAAGAAATAAGGAAAACAATGAATGAGCTTTCTCAAAGGAGAAGGGAAAAACAACCCATAGAGCTTCCAAGCGCCGGAAGCACCTTTAAGCGTCCGGAAGGTTATTTTGCCGCGAAGCTTATAGATGATGCAGGCCTTCGCGGATGCAGGATAGGGGATGCAATGGTTTCAGAAAAGCACTGCGGCTTTGTTGTCAATATGGGAAATGCCGGTTTTTCTGATGTGACAAAGCTTATTTCCCATATACAGTCCGTGGTGTATGAAAAATTCGGGGTAAATCTTGAACCGGAAGTAAAAATAATAAAATAATTGCGGATGATAACAAATGACAGATAAAAGTAGTATAAAAATAACCATAATGAGCTTTGGCTATAAATATGGGATGGCAGAAGATGCAAGCTTTGTTCAGGATGTGCGTTTTTTGCCAAATCCCTACTATGACGAAGCCTTAAAAAGTAAAACCGGTCTTAGTGAGGATGTCAGGGATTATGTTAAAAAAACTCCTGAGAGCAGAGACTATATTTCCCGCCTTAAAAGCTATACGGATTTTTATATCAAAAATTGCATTATGGCAGATAAAGAGAATATAAGAGTTGCGATAGGCTGCACAGGCGGCAGACACCGCTCCGTCACTGTGGCAATTGAGCTTTATGAGTATCTTAAGGAAAAAGGCTATGATGCCAATATAGTTCATCGGGATATTGAAAAGGATTAAGGAGGTGCATACCGTGTCATTTTCGGCAGATGTGAAAAATGAAATAATCACTTCAATTGAAGGCAATCGAAAGCAAAAGCTGAGTTTTGTTCTCGGTATGCTTTGTTTTGGAGCGCGTCTTATAAAAACCCAGGAAAGAACCAGGCTCCGTTTTACAACAGAAAATCCGAAAATAGCCAGAAAACTATACACCCTTATAAAAAACGATTTTTCCATAGTTGCCAAACTTACCATACATAAAACTCTTAAAAATATTATGTATATCGTAGCTATAGACGACGAAAAATATATCGAGGAGCTTTTTTATATAACAGGTCTTTTAAAAAGAGGTGAAGCAATAAATTCCTTTTTGAATTTCAGAATTTCATCCTCTGTTATCGAAAATCCCGCCTGCAGAAAAGCTTTTATAAAAGGTGCTTTCCTTGGTGGTGGTTCTGTTTCGGATCCTCAGAAAAACACTCATCTTGAATTTGTAACTTCCCACTATAAATTAAGCCGCGATTTTCAGAAATTGTTGAATTCATGTGAATTTTCTCCCAAAACAGTTCTTCGAAAATCAAACTATGTTTTATATTTTAAAAATGCAGGTGAAGTGGCAGATATTCTGGTTATGCTTGATACATTCGATTCACTAATGGAATATCATAATGTAAAGATAATGAAGGATATGCGAAATAACATAAACAGAAAAACCAATTGTGACACAGCAAACTTAAATAAAACAGTTGAAGCCTCACTGATTCAGGTCAGAGCAATAGAAAAATTAAAGAGGCTGGGTGTTTTTGATAATCTTCCTCTGCAGCTCAAAGAAATTGCAGATTTAAGACTAGAATACAGAGAGATGAGTCTTCAGGAGCTTGGAAGTATGCTCTCTAGTCCAATAGGTAAATCGGGAGTAAATCACAGACTGAGAAAACTTGTAACAGAAGCAGAAAAATATAAAGACTAGAGAAAAGTGAAGAATGAAGAGTGAATAGAAAAGGAAGAAATCCGCCATTAAGGCGGATTTCATCAATTTCTGTTATCTTTTCACTATTATCTATTATCTTTAATACGCAATGGTATTAGTTTTTCAATTAGATGTATTTTTGGCATGGGAGGAGGTTAAAAAATGAATAACTTTGTGCATCTTCATCTTCATAGTGAATATAGCCTTTTAGACGGGGCAGCATCAATTAAAAAGGTAATAAAGAGGGCAAAAGAATATAATATGCCATCTGTTGCCATAACAGACCATGGCTCAATGTATGGAGTTATTGATTTCTATACCGAAGCCAAAAAAGCCGGCATAAAACCCATAATAGGATGCGAGGTCTACACAGCCCCTGAATCCCGTTTTATTAAAACAGGAGACAATTCTTCCAAGCCCTATGGTCACCTTGTTCTTTTATGCAAAAATGATGTGGGCTACAGAAACCTTATGGAGCTTGTTACAAAATCAAACACAGAAGGCTTTTATTATAAACCAAGAGTTGATATGGAGCTTTTAAAAGAGCATAGTGACGGTCTCATTGCTCTTAGCGCCTGCCTTCGCGGTGATGTGCCAATGGCATTTTTAAAAAGAGGCTATGAAAGCGCTGTAAAAAAAGCAATGGAATTTATAAGCATATTCGGGAGAGATAATTTCTATCTTGAAATTCAGCACCATGGAATACCTGATGAAGATAAGGTTTCAGATGCACTTATAAAAATTTCAAAGGAGCTGGGCATCGGAATCGTTGCCACAAATGATGTTCATTATGTGGATAAATCTGATTCTCTTATTCAGGATGTTTTATCCTGCATACAAACCGGAAAAAAACTTTCCGACAAAGACCGTATGCAAATGAAGGAGGAAGAATACTACTTTAAATCCGCCAAAGAGATGGAAGAATTGTTTGCCCACATTCCTGAGGCATTGGAAAACACAGTTAAAATTGCAGATAAATGCAATCTTACCATAGATATGGAATCTGTCCATCTTCCAAAAATTCATATTGACAGCCATCTTTCCCATGAAGAATATCTTAAAGAGCTGTGCATTAGCGGAATAAATAAAAAATATGAGTCACCGTCGCCTGAGATTTTTTCTCGCCTTGAATATGAACTAAGCGTTATAAATTCCATGGGCTACACCGACTATTTCCTTGTTGTATTTGATTTTATTGATTATGCCAAAAAAGCCGGCATCCCTGTTGGCCCAGGAAGAGGCTCGGCGGCAGGCTCTCTTGTGGCATATGCTCTTAATATAACAGAAATTGACCCAATATCCAATGAGCTTATTTTTGAAAGGTTCCTAAATCCTGAAAGGGTTTCCATGCCCGATATAGACATAGACTTTTGCTTTGAAAGACGCGACGAGGTAAGAGAATATGTAATAGCAAAATATGGCGAAGACAGAGTAGCTCAGATAGTAACCTTCGGCACAATGGCAGCCAGGGCTGCCATAAAGGATGTTGCAAGAGTAATGGGCACAGAGGTTTCTGTTGCAAATGCCATAAGTAAGGCAGTTCCCGATGTTTTACACATAAGCCTTAAAGAAGCTCTTGAAACATCGGAAACTCTCAGAGAAATGTATTTAAGCGATAATGAAATCAAAAAAATAATAGACATAGCCATGGAGCTTGAAGGCTTTCCAAGACACACCTCCGTTCACGCGGCAGGCGTTGTAATAGGGGATGACCGCCTTTCAAAATATGTTCCTCTCCACACCTCAGAAACCGGTATTATAACTCAGTATCCAATGTCTGCCCTTGAAAAAATCGGACTTTTAAAAATGGACTTTTTAGGTCTCAGAAATTTAACGGTTATAAAAGATACCGAAGAAATGATAAAGGCAGAGGGTAATCCGGATTTTTCAATTGAGAATATCCCCCTAGATGATAAAAAAACCTTTGACCTTATTGCAAAAGGCGACACAGATGCTGTCTTTCAGCTTGAAAATCCGGGGTTGCAGTCTTTTTTAAGAAAATTCAGACCGTCAAAGCTTGACGATATTATCATAACCACATCAATCTATCGCCCCGGACCAATGGATCAGATACCGGAGTTTCTTAAAAATGTTAAAAATCCTGAAGATATAAAATATAAGCATCCATCGCTTATTCCGATTTTAAAATCAACCTATGGTGTTGTGGTATATCAGGAGCAGGTAATGGATATTGTCCGCACTCTGGCGGGATATTCAATGGGGCGTGCCGACCTTGTCCGCAGGGCAATGGCAAAGAAAAAACACGATGTAATGGAAAAGGAAAGAGAAATTTTTCTTCATGGTCTTAAGGAAAATGACAGATATATTGTGGAGGGCGCAGTTAAAAGGGGTATCGACGAAATAAAAGCAAATGAAATTTTTGATTCGCTTATAGATTTTGCAAACTATGCCTTCAATAAATCCCATGCTGCCTGTTATGCTCTTGTTGCCTACCGCACAGCCTATCTTAAAGCCCACTATCCAACCCAGTATCTCAGTTGTGTTTTAAAAAGCTATGCCGGCTATATGAGTAAGGCAACAAAATATATTTCATCCTTTAAAAAATATGGCATAAAGCTTCTTTCGCCAGATGTAAATAGGAGCTATCCCCATTTTTCTCCCGAAGGAAAAGATGTGCGCTTTGGTTTGTGCTGGCTTAAAAATGTTGGAATGTCTTTCCCACAAAATATCAGAATTGAAATAGAAAAGGGTGGATATTTTAAAAGCTTTCCCGATTTTATAAAGCGTATGTGCTACTATGACATAAATAAGCGAAGCATTGAAGCAATGGTAAAATCCGGATGCTTTGATTCCCTTTATCCAAACAGACGGGTTCTTTTGTTCAATATAGACAATCTTGTGGATAGCTATCTTGGCTCTGCCCGTGCCACAGGAAGAGGTCAGGTAAACTGGCTGAGCTTTGCTTCATCTGATTCACCATCAAACGAAGCTGAGCTTATAAGCAAGGATTATAATGATTATTCCAGGGAAGAAAAGCTTTCCTTTGAAATGGAAAATGCCGGTATGTATTTTTCAGGGCATCCTCTTGACAGCTGCTCTTTTGCCGCAGAATATTTCAGCGAAATAACTCTTGCTGAAGCCGAAGATATTTCAAATGACGGAAAAAGCTTTGTTGTTTGCGGATTTATATCTGAGCTTTCATCAAGAAAAACCAAATCGGGAAAAATCCTTACAAGCTTTACTCTTTCCGACTATACTGCATCTTTAAAGCTTATTGCATTTGAAAATGTTTTTTTAAAATATCGCCACATAATTTCAAACGGTGTATCTGTTGCGGCAAATGTAAATCTCAATGCAAAAGATGACGGAAGCGGATGCGAGCTTATCCTTGTGAGTGCGGCAAAATTAGACGAGCTTACTCCTGATGGGAAGAAATCTCTTTATGTTAAGGCAGAGGATGAAGAATCCTTTAATAAAATAAAAGAAATCTGTGCAGAATATAAGGGAAATAGCCGACTATGTATATATTATGAGCCCGAAGCAAAGCTTTATAAATCCGATTTGTCACGGGGTGTAAACCTTTGTAGCGAACTTTTTGACAAATTGCATAGCCTTCTTGGCAGAGAAAATGTGAAGATGAAATAAAAGTTTACATTAATAACTATAAAAACCTTGATTTTTGTCATAAAATGGTATATATTATATGGTGAATTTAAAAACTAAATTTAATTATTTAATTAACATACTCTGGAGGCAATAATTATGGAAATTAAAAGAATTGGTGTATTAACAAGCGGCGGTGACGCACCCGGCATGAATGCTGCAGTTCGTTCTGTTGTAAGATGCGGTCTTGCAAACGGATTTGAAATGGTTGGTGTTGAAAGAGGATATCACGGTCTTTTAAGAAAAGAATTTGTGGAGCTTTCAGCCCGCAGCGTTAGTAACTTTATCCAGCGCGGAGGCACAGTTCTCCAAACAGCCCGCAGCAAGGAATTCCCTACACCGGAAGGTATTAAAAAAGCTGTTGCCAATGCAAAAGAAATCGGTATTGATGCAATGGTAGTTATCGGCGGAGACGGTTCTTTCAGAGGTGCTCAGAAGCTCACAGAAAACGGTCTGCCAACAATCGGTATTCCTGCAACAATAGATAACGATATTCCCTGCACAGATTATACTCTCGGTTTCGACACAGCTATGAACATTGCCATGGACTGTGTTGATAAATTAAGAGATACCTGCACAAGCCATGAAAGATGTGCTATAGTTGAAGTTATGGGTAGAGGCGCAGGCTATATTGCTCTTGAAGTTGGTATTGCAACAGGTGCCGAAATGGTTCTTGTTCCCGAAAAAGATAAAGACACATCAAAAAGTGATTTAATTGATCGCATTGTAAATAAGCTTGAAGAGGGCAGAGCAGTTGGCAAAAAGCACCATATCATTATTGTTGCTGAAGGAATAGAGGGTTCTGCTGAAATGGCAAAAGTTGTTGAACAGAGAACCGGTATCGAAACAAGAGCCACAATCTTAGGCCATATCCAGAGAGGTGGCGCACCCACAGTTCGTGACCGTGTTATAGCAGCTCAGATGGGTATGAAAGCTATCGAACTTTTAAAACAGGGTAAATCAAACCGTGTTGTTATTATGAAAGCAGATCGTATAGAGGATGTAGATATTAACGAAGGTCTTGCAATGACAAAAACTATATCTGAAGATGATTATGCGTTAGTAAACATACTTTCAAAATAAAGCAAAAGAGGATGTAAAAAAAGTCCGGATTGCAAAAGGCAATAATAAAGTCAACTATATAGTGTTTGTGTTATACAAAACAAAAAATATATTTTTCTTTTATATCTTGCCTTTTGCTATGAACAAATCAAGCCATTGGGCAGCTTATCGATGGCTCACTCGCAGTACTTTTGTACAGCTTCGGCTTATCACCCCAAGCAAGATTGAATCCTGCTTGGGGTTTGATTTGTCCATTATGAAACATTTTTCCTATCCTTCTGCTACATATATTAATTAGCTTTTATTACTAAAAAACTTGCAAAATAAAGGATTTTATGATATGATTATAATCGCGTATGTGTTGATTGCTTCGGGTGCATTTATAACATTTTTTTCAAAGCTAATTGCCGAAGTAGTTTTATCAAATAAAAGAGAAGTAAATGAGGCGGATATGGCTAATGGTTTTGCCTGCATCCTTGCCGCCGCAGTAATGATACTAATCTAGAAGGGAAAAGATTATGAGTAACAAAGAACTTGCAAAAACCTATAATCCTGCTGAAGTTGAAGACAGAATATATCAGGATTGGGTGGATAATAATTATTTTGGTGCCACTCCCGATAGCAAGAAGGAGCCATTTACCATTGTAATTCCTCCTCCTAATGTAACAGGTCAGCTTCATATGGGCCATGCCCTTGATGAAACCCTCCAGGATATTTTAATCCGTTATAAAAGAATGAGCGGCTTTAATGCTCTCTGGATTCCAGGCACAGACCATGCCGGAATAGCAACCCAGATAAAGGTTGAAGAAATGCTTCGTAAAGAAGAAGGACTCACAAGATATGACCTGGGAAGAGAAAAGTTTTTAGAGCGTGTGTGGGACTGGAAGAAGCAGTATGGCTCCCGCATCATAAATCAGCTTAAAAAGCTTGGTTCATCCTGCGACTGGTCAAGAGAACGCTTCACCATGGATGAAGGCTGCTCAAAAGCAGTTAAAGAGGTGTTTGTAAGTCTTTATAATAAGGGCCTTATCTACCAGGGAAGCCGCATCATCAATTGGTGTCCCCATTGTATCACAGCTTTATCCGATGCAGAGGTTGAGCATAAAGAACAGGCAGGCCATTTCTGGCATATAAAATATCCTGTAAAGGACAGCGATGATTTCGTTGTTATTGCAACCACCCGTCCCGAAACACTTTTCGGAGATACAGCTGTTGCAGTTAACCCAGAAGATGAAAGATATAAAAACATCATTGGAAAAACCCTTCTTCTTCCTTTAACCAACAGAGAAATTCCTGTTATTGCCGATGAATATGTTGATAAAGAGTTTGGAACAGGTTGTGTTAAAATCACTCCTGCCCACGACCCCAACGACTTTGAGGTTGGCTTAAGACACAATTTAGAGCAGATAAAGGTTTTAAATGATGATGCTTCAATGAATTCCTATGCCGGCAAATATGAAGGCATGGATCGCTACGAATGTAGAAAAGCAATGATAGAAGACCTTGAAAAAATGGGACTTTTAGTTAAAATCGAAGACCATTCCCATAATGTTGGTGAATGTTATCGCTGTGGAACAACTGTTGAACCTATCATTTCAAAACAGTGGTTTGTTAAGATGAAACCTCTGGCTCAGCCTGCAATTGATGCAGTTAAAAAAGGTGAAACTCAATTTGTTCCCACCCATTTTGAAAAAGTATATTACCATTGGCTTGAAAACATCCGCGATTGGTGTATTTCCCGTCAGCTCTGGTGGGGCCACAGAATTCCCGCATTCTATTGTGATGATTGCAATGAAATCGTAGTTACAAAAGACGATAAGGCAATCTGCCCCAAATGCGGAAAAGAAATGCGTCAGGATCCCGATACATGGTTCTCATCTGCTCTCTGGCCTTTCTCAACTCTTGGCTGGCCAGATGAAACAGAAGACTATAAATATTTCTATCCCACAAGCGTTCTGGTTACAGGCTATGACATAATTCCCTTCTGGGTAATGAGAATGATGTTCTCAGCTTTAGAGCAAACCGGTCAGGTTCCATTTAAGCATGTGTTTATTCATGGTCTTGTTCGTGACAGCCAGGGAAGAAAAATGAGTAAATCTCTCGGCAATGGTATTGATCCATTGGAAATCATATCTACCTATGGTGCCGACGCATTAAGATTTACCCTTGCCACCGGCAACTCTCCCGGAAACGATATGCGTTTCTACACAGAGCGTGTTGAAGCAAGCCGCAACTTTGCAAATAAAATCTGGAATGCATCAAGATTCCTTCTTATGAATCTTGACATCGAAAATATAGAGCTTCCCGAAAATGAAAAATTAAAGCTTGAAGATAAATGGATACTTTCCAAATTCAATACTCTGGCAAAAGAAGTTACCGATAATCTCGATAATTTCGAGCTTGGTGTTGCAGTATCTAAGCTTTATGACTTTATCTGGGATAACTATTGCGATTGGTATATCGAGCTTGTTAAACCCCGTCTTTATGAAAAAGATGGTGAAGATAAAAAGGTTGCCCAGAAGGTTCTGAGCTATGTTTTAGTTGGTTCATTAAAGCTTCTTCATCCTTTTATGCCATTTATCACCGAAGAAATCTTCTCCAAGCTTCCAACAGGTGAAAAGAGCATAATGATAAGCTCATGGCCAAAATTTAGCGAAGAATTTAATTTTGAAGATGCTGAAAAGCAGATGCAGATTATTATGGATGCAATCCGTAGCGTAAGAAACATCCGCTCTCAGATGAATGTTGTTCCTTCAAGAAAAGCAAAGCTTATAATTGTTGCTGAAAATGCATCACTTTTTGAAAATTCTTCATCCTATTTTGAAAAGCTTGCTTCCGCATCTGAAACAGTTGTGACGACTGTTAAAGACGGAATAGATGATAATGCAGTAAATGTTGTTGTTGAAGGAGCTACAATCTATATTCCTCTTAATGACCTTGTAGACCGCGAAAAAGAAATTGAGCGTCTCGAAAAAGAACTTAAAACCTTAGAAGGGGAAATCAAAAGAGTAGAAGGCAAGCTCTCAAATGAAGGCTTTGTTAAAAAAGCTCCTGCCAAGGTTATTGAAGAAGAAAGAGCCAAGGGTGAGAAATATGCAAAAATGCTTCTTGAAGTAAAGGAATCTTTAAGTAAGCTGAAATAAGGTGAAAATATGCTAAATACCGAGGAAAAATGTATTGAGTATATTCATTCATTATCAAAATTCGGGAAAAAAGCAGGCCTTTCCAATACCTATGCTATTCTTGAAAGACTTGGCAATCCCCATAAAAATCTTAAATTCATTCATATTGCAGGAACAAATGGCAAAGGCTCAACCTCCAATATGATAGAAAATATTCTGATAAGCCATAATTATAAGGTGGGGTACTATACCTCACCTTATATTGAATTTTTTAATGAAAGAATATGCATTAATAATATCACAATACCCCCATCTGATCTTGTTTACTACACAAATCGCGTAGCAGAAGTTCTTGGTGATATAAAGCCAATAGAATTCGAATTTATAACCTGTCTTGCTATGCTTTATTTTTCTGAGAAAAAATGCGATGTGGTAGTTCTTGAGGTGGGCCTTGGAGGAAGATTTGATTCCACAAATGTTATAGACACCCCTCTTTGCAATGTCATTTGCCCCATAGGCTATGACCACACAGGAATTCTTGGCGACAGCCTGGAGCAAATAGCCTTTGAAAAAGCGGGCACAATAAAGCAAGGCTCAAAAGTTGTGATAAATCCTCAGATGAATGCGGCGTGTATTCCTGTTATAGAGAAGAAATGCCGCGAAACCTCATCAGAGCTTATCATTCCGTCAGGTAGTGTTAAAGATGTGAGCTTTAATCTTCCCTACACAAGCTTTACCTATGACAATCTTAAAATAGAGCTGTCTCTTAAGGGAAAATATCAGCTTTCAAATGCAATAACCGCAATTGAAGCTGTAAGGGCATTGGGAGATAAGCTTCCCGTGACCGACGAAGATATATTAAATGGTCTTAAAAATTCAAGCTGGAAATGCCGCTTTGAGTTTTTCGATACCATTCCTCCGGTTGTTTTAGACGGTGCCCACAATTCTCATGGCATAGAAGCTCTTATGGAAAGTATAGAGGCCTATTTTCCAAATAAAAAAAGAGTTTTTGTGTTTTCAATGCTAAATGAAAAAGACTATCATAAAAGTATAGAACTTATATTAAATCATGCAGACTATATAATTGCAACCTCCGTTCCCAGCTTAAGGCAGACAAGTGCATATGAAATTTTTGAAGAGATAAATAAATCCTCCGATAACTGCATCTATGAAGAAAACCCCATAATAGCCTATGAGCTTGCTGTAGAAAAAGCAAAAAAAGAAGATGCTTTGGTTTTTGTGTTTGGTTCTCTCTATCTTTCGGGAATGCTCAGGAAATATGTAAAATAATAAGGATGTAAAGTCAAAACCCCCTTTTTTTCGTCAAAGGAAAAAAGGGGGTTTTCTTGAATATTTTATTATCATTCTATATATAAATCTAAAAAACGGAGGAAAACAGTATGAACATTGAGTTTTCAAATGAAAAATCGGCTCTCATCATGAAAATAGAAGGTGAAATAGATCACCGCTATGCCACAAGGATAAGGCGTGAAGCAGACAGGGAAATCGTCACCTACCCCGAAAAAACATTTATAATTGATTTAAGCTCGGTAAGCTTTATGGATAGCTCTGCTATAGGAGTTATAATAGGACGATATAAGCTTGTTAAAAGCTTTGGCTCTGAGGTTTTAATTGTTTCCTGCAGTGAATCTGTGGGCAAAATTCTCAATATGTCAGGAATTAAAAAAATAATTAAAATATATAACACACTTCCCGATGCACTAAATAATATACCAGGAGAGGAATAAAACTATGAAAAAACAAAACGAACTAAAAACAAGCTTCTTGGCAATACCTGAAAATGAAAGTCTTGCAAGGGTTATATCAGCATCCTTTGTATCTCAGCTTGACCCAACGGTGGAAGAACTGACAGATATTAAAACTGCAGTATCTGAAGCTGTGACCAATTCTATAGTCCATGGCTATGAAAACAGCGGCAGAGGAATGGTAAGTCTTAATTGCACCGCAGATAACGAAACAATAACCGTTGAGGTAACCGATAGTGGTAAGGGCATAGAAGATATTAAAAAGGCTATGGAACCAATGTATACCTCCTGCCCTGAGGAGGAGCGTTCAGGAATGGGCTTCACCGTTATGGAAACCTTTATGGACAAAATAAAAGTTACCTCGGTGCCCGGTGTGGGAACAAAGGTTGTAATGACAAAAATAATAAAAAGCAAATTGCTTTGATATATCCGGAGTACATAAATTGAACAGAACATTTTCTCTAATTACCAAAGCACAAATGGGAGACAAACATTCAGAAGAAACACTCATAAACGAAAATATGCCTCTTGTCCACCGATGTGTAAGAGCACTTTCAAGAGAAGGCTATGAGTATGATGATTTACTGCAGCTTGGATGCATAGGGCTTATAAAGGCAATCCGAAGATTCAATGTGGATCTGGGGCTTATGTTTTCCACCTATGCTGTGCCTCTTATAAGCGGAGAGATTAAAAGATTTATAAGAGACGACGGAATTATAAAGGTGAGTAGGAGCCTTAAAGACACAAAGCAGAAAGTTATTTTTGCCCAAAGAGAGCTTTCTCAGAAAAATAATCGTGAACCAAGCATAAGCGAAATATCTGAGCACACAGGGATAGCTTGCGAAAAAATCGTTATGGCGCTTGATGCCTGTTCTCCCTGTGAATCACTCCAGAAACCAATATCAAATAGCGATGCCTCAAGTCTTGTCCTTGCCGATACCATAGACGATAGCCATAGCTTTTCAGATGAGCTTGAAAGAATAGCTCTTAAATCTGCTCTTGGAGGTTTAAAGCCCAGAGACAGGCAGATTATAATATTAAGATATTTCAAAGGAAAAACCCAGAGTGAGGTTTCAAAAATCATAGGTGTTTCCCAGGTTCAAATATCAAGGATAGAGAAAAGAGTATTACTCTCTTTAAGAGAAAATCTCAAATAACAAAAAAGATGTTTTGGATTTTTCCAAAACATCTTTTTTGTTATTTTAAAGTATAATGCAAATAAGCCCGCCTGAGCCTTCGTTTATAATTTTCTGCAGAGTTTCCTGAAGCTTAAATCTTGCATCTTCGGGCATTTTGTGGAGTTTTCCTCTTAAGCCTTCGTTAACCAGCTCATGAAGGGATTTACCAAAAATGTTTGTTTCCCAGATAGATTTCGGATTTTCATCAAATTCATTAAGCAAATAGTGGACAAGCTCTTCCGACTGCTTCTCTGTTCCCACAATGGGGCTTACCTCTGTTTCAATGTCTGCCCTTATAAGATGAATACTTGGAGCGCTTGCCTTTAGCCTTACTCCGTATCTGCTTCCCTGACGGACAATTTCCGGCTCTTCCAGGCTGAGTTCCTCCAGAGTCGGTGCCACAATCCCATATCCAACCTCTCTCACCTCTGAAAGTGCGCCTTCAATTTTGTCATATTCTTTTTTTACTCTTGCAAGCTCCGTCATAAGTGGAAGAAGGGTTTCCTTGCCGCTAATTTCAAAGCCTGTGTTTTCACCAAGAATTTTATAAAACATATTGTCGTCAATTTCAATATTGCAATAAACATTTCCTTTTCCAAGGTCAATGGATGAAATGCCCGAACCCGTCACATTTTCATTTTTTTCAAAAGTTTCTGTTAAAACCCTGGAATCTTTTATTTTCTTAATTGATTCAACAGAAGAAATAAGACTTTCATAAATAGATTTCTTTATTTTGTGTTCTCCCGGAAGTAAATCCACCCAATCCGGCAGATTCACCGAGATTTCATTCACGGGAAATTCAAAAAGAACCTTTTCAATTATGCTTTCAATATCTTCCTTCTTTAATTCAGCACAGTTGACGCATATCGTTCCAACACCGTGCTTCTTTTCTATTTCTTCTTTTATTTTCTTTGCACTTTCGCTGTGCGGATTAACACAGTTTAAAATAACAATAAATGGTTTATTAATTTCTTTAAGCTCTTTAATAACCCTGTTTTCCGCTTCAATATAATCCTCTCTTGCTATATCCGAAAAGCTTCCGTCTGTGGTTACAACAAGTCCTATAGTTGAATGTTCCTTAATAACCTTGCCTGTTCCGATTTCTGCCGCTTTTGCAAAGGGCATTTCATTTTCAGACCAGGGAGTTTTCACCATTCTTGGAGCTTCGTCTTCGATATGCCCCATAGCCGATGGCACAATATACCCAACGCAGTCTATCATTCTCACGCTCATCCTGGCATTTTCCGAAAGATTTATTTCCACAGGCTCATTGGGGATAAACTTTGGCTCTGTTGTCATTATTGTTTTTCCGCTTCCCGACTGTGGCAGTTCATCCCTTGCTCTTTCGCGGCTGTATGTATTTGCGATATTGGGAATAACCAGAAGATCCATAAACCTTTTTATAAAAGTTGACTTACCCGTCCTGACCGGCCCCACAACTCCAAGCATAATTATTCCTTCGGAACGAGAGGCAATATCAGAGTATATGTTTTCCATAAATAGTCCTCCAAAATTGTTTTTGTATATTATATGAGGACAAAATAGCTTTTATTCTTTTCAAACAAAAATAGAACAAGGATGTCAAAATTGCAGACTTTTGACATCCTTGTTCTATTAAATAACGAAAAACAAATTTTGATTTAAGTCTTGCTTGCAACAAGCACATTAAACTATAAGTATTATACAACACAAAATACCACTTGTCAATACATTATTTCAAAAATTTTAAACTTTTTTGAAATATAGCAATAAAACGCATAATTATTACATTTGCTATACAAAAACCGATAATAATTGACAGTATATTTTAATATCTGATAAAATTTACCTAGCTTGTTTGTAAGGAGAGAACTATGAAAAAATTTTTGATAATTTCTGTTTTTATTCTGAGTCTTGTTTTTTTGTGTGTCACTTCCAATGCTCAGCAGGGAGTAAGTGTTTATCTTGATGGTCAGAAAATTGAATTTGATGTGGAGCCCTGCATAATAAATGGCAGAACTCTTGTTCCCGTGAGAGCCATTTTAGAGGCAGCAGGTGCCACAGTTGGCTGGGACTCTGCCACAAGCATGATAACTGCATCAAAAGACAACACCTTTATAAGCTTTGCTATTGATAACACCACTCTTGCCATAAAGCAAAATGGCAGAACAAGAAATGTTGAATTTGATGTTGCACCATGTTTAATAAATGGCAAAACTTTTGTGGCAATAAAGCATGTTGCTGAAAGCTTTGGAATAAATGTTGGCTGGAACGGTGAACTCCAAAAAGTAATTCTTGATTCAAACTATAAGGTTTCATCCGTTCCCAATAAAATCGAATTTTCCGATTTTTATCTTCCCGAAGGTATGAGGGTGGGAGATTATCATAGCCTGAGTGGTATGATTTCTGCCGATGGCGTTATAGACAGGGTAAATATTAAGGTTATAGATCAGACCACAGGCAGAGTGCAGATTAATGAAACCTCATTTGATGTTAATGAAGAGTATTATTATTTCTATGATGAAAACAACTCATTAAAATTTGGCAGACTCTCTCCCGGAGCAAAGCTTCTGGAAATTACAGCTGTAACCAAAAACGAAACAAGGGTAGTTTTCAGCGGTCAGTTTAATGTTGATTATCCTTATCCGGCTCAGCTTACAGGGGATTCAACTATGCTCTGGCCTGTTCCGAAATCGGGCTTTATTTCAACAATTTTCTGGTGTGACAATCCATTTTGTCATTCAAATGGTGGCAGGGTAAGAGGTCATGCTGCCATAGATATTGCGGCACCTGAAAATTTTGATGTTATTGCAGTAAAGGACGGAACTGTTAAGAAAACAGGCTTCGGAGATGCTAAAAACGGATATTCCGGCTATGGTAATTTCATTGTTGTTGACCATGGAAACGGTCTTGTAACTCAGTATTCCCATCTTTATTCAATCTTTGTTTCCGAAGGGGACTATGTGTTTGCAGGTCAGATTATAGGTGGTGTGGGAACCACAGGCAACAGCACAGGAAATCACCTTGACTTTGCAGTAGAGCAGGATGGACAAAGGGTAGACCCTCTTACCTGCCTTGAAATGCACCCAAGGGTAAGATGCTTTGAAGAATGTGACAGACCTTTCTTTATCGATACCCTCACCAAAAGGGGAATACAGCCCCCTGAAAATGATGAATACTATTTCTATGATTACTATTAATATATGGAATGTAAAATGCTCCGGAGCGTAAAAGACTGAAATAAATATAAGCTTTTTGTTGTTAATCGAATTTTGTGAATTTGAATATTATGTAGAAAAACATCGTGGTTTTCACGATGTTTTTCCTTTAATATAGCCTTTTACTATTGACAAATCCATTTTTCCTATTCCTTAAAAAAGATTTGTAAAAAACAGTTTTTTACAAATCTTTTATTCTACATTTTCCCGTATGGATTAACATGCACCATACAATGCTTGATTTCAGGAAAGCTTTCTTCTAAAAGGTCGTGAACCCTGTGAGCAATTTCGTGGGCATCTGTAAGGGATAAATCTCCGTCTGCCGAAAACTCCACATCCACATACATCCTAGAAGCAAAAAGCCTTGTTTTTAATTTATTTACCTCAATAACTCCATCAACAGATTTAATGGTTTCAATAAGCTTTTTTTCTGTCTGTTCATCTGCTGCAGTATCTATCATACGGTTGCATGCTTCCATAAAAATATCAATCGCTACCTTAAGGATAAGGACACAAATGATAATACTCGCTATAGGGTCAAAAATGGGGAACCCTGCCATGCTAAGCCCGATACCTATAAGGGCTCCAATAGATGACAAAGCATCAGAGCGGTGATGCCAGGCATCTGCCATAAGTGCTGTGGAACTGAGCTTTTTTGCTCCACTTCTTGTATACCAGAACATCCATTCCTTTGTAACTATCGACAAAACAGCCGCTATAAGAGCTATAAATCCGATGCTTTCTTTGTTTTCATATGTCTTAAGCACTATTGTTTTTGCAGCATCCACCCCAATAGACAAACCGGTTATAAAAAGTGCCACAGATAAAAGAAATGATGCAACACATTCTATTCTCTCGTGACCGTATGGATGCTCCTTATCCGATGTTTTTTGTGATGCTTTTATACCAATCATAACAATTATCGTGCTTAAAACATCTGATGCAGAGTGAACAGCATCCGAAATCATTGCAGAAGAATGTGAAATAAACCCGGCAACAAATTTAAACAACGAAAGAATAATATTAATTATAATAGTCACAAAGGAAATATGCATAGCAAGGTCTTTTTTCATTTAATAATCAGCTCCTGTCTGAAAAGCTTAACATCTATAATATATGTTTGTCAAGCCTAACATGTTAAACTCATAAATGATGCGTTGTTTCATATAATATATATGGTGAATGTTGTTTATGAAAATGAAAAAATATCATATTGCAGGCTTCTTTTTTGTGCTCATCCTAGGAACTCTTTTGCATTTTACATATAATCTCTCCGGACAAAATACAATTGTTTCATATTTTTCCGCAGTAAATGAAAGTGTCTGGGAGCATTTAAAGCTGATATTTTTCCCGGCTTTAATATTTTCTGTGGCAGAATATTTTGCCTATGAAAACCCAAGAGCTGATTTCTGGGCGGTAAAAATGACTTCAATTATATTAGCTATGTGTTTTATCGTTATATTTTTCTACACATATTCCGGAGTTCTCGGCTTTAATCTTGCAATTATAGATGTTTTAAGCTTTGTTATTGCAGATTTTATTCTGTTTTATTTAAGCTATAATATGCTGAAATCATCATCCTCGGGAGCAAAAGCTGACTCATTAAAGGCGGTAGCAGTTCTGCTGCTTCTTATTGTATGCTTTATTCTGTGGACAGATAATCCGCCTGATCTTGGAATCTTCTGGGGATAGTTATAAGCAGTGAAAAGTTAAGAACGAAGAGTTAAGAGAAAATGAAGAAATCCGCCCGTAAAGGCGGATTTCAACTATTTCTGTTCTCTTTTATCTCTTATCTCTTCACTTTTTAAAGTGTCGCAGCCATAACCGCTTTAATTGTATGCATTCTGTTTTCTGCTTCATCAAACACAATCGAAGCTTCGCTTTCAAATACCTCGTCTGTAACCTCCATGCAGTCAATTCCGAATTTATCGTGAATTTCTTTTCCGATAACTGTTTTTAAATCATGGAAAGCAGGCAGGCAGTGCATAAATCTGCATTTTTCTCCGGCGTTTTTCATAAGCTCTGTGGTAACTCTGTAGGGAGTAAGCTCTTTTATTCTTTCTTCCCACACACTATCCGGCTCGCCCATAGAAACCCACACATCTGTGTAGATAACATCAGCATTTTTAGTGGCTTCCATTGGGTTTTCAATAAATTCAAGAATAGCACCGGTTTTATTTGCCACATCAAGACATTTATTAACAAGAGCCTCGTCAGGGAAATATTTCTTTGGTGCGCATGCCACAAAATGCATACCCATTTTAGCGCATCCAACCATAAGAGAATTACCCATATTATATCTGGCATCTCCCATATAAACAAGCTTTCTGCCTTTTAAAGAGCCAAAGTGTTCTTT
>JAZRGM010000007.1:0-109062 GCA_045644205.1 Clostridia bacterium
TAATATGGCGCGGCACCTGCCAAATGGTTAAAAACTATTTTGTTTCAGGCGTTGGTGCAGGCCCTGTAACCTTTAAAAAATATTATCTGCCCCTTGGAGACCATTGGGCGCTCACAGCCCCTCATTCCCATATGGTATATATGGAAATCATAATCGAATTCGGAATATTTGCCTTTATAGGCTTTATGCTCTATATGATATATTTAATGAAAAAATCCTTTAGCTCTGTTTCAGAATCCACCAAAGAGCAAAGGGCAATAATTGCCGCAATAGTGGGTTCACTTTGCGGTATGGCATTTGTGTTTGCAGTTGAGTATGTGTGGTTTTATCCAAGAGTAATGTTTATGTTCTGGATAATGACCGGCATCCTTCTTGCCACAACAAAACTTAGCTATTGGAGTACCAAAAAAGAAAGGTAAAGATAATCTATGAAAGTTATGCACCTTATAAGCGGCGGTGACTCAGGCGGTGCAAAAACCCATCTTTTTGAGCTTTTAGACAAACTCAAATTAAGCTGTGAGGTTTCTGTTGCCTGCCTTATGAAAGGTCCTTTTTATCAGGAAATTCTAGGAAAAGATATTGATTCATATCTCTTTTTGCAGAAAAACCGATTCGACCTTTCCGTTGTAGATGATATTCATCGTTTCATAAGTGAAAAAAATATTGAGCTTTTGCATGTTCATGGTGCAAGGGCTAATTTCATTGCAATGTTTTTAAAACGCAGACTTTCAATCCCTGTTGTAACCACAATGCATAGTGATTATCTTCTGGACTTCGACGAAATTTTCAAACGCCTTGTCTTTACAAATCTCAATATCCTTTCTTTAAGAAGACTTGATTATTTCATTGCAGTTTCCCATTCCTTCCGCGATATGCTAATAAACAGAAACTTCCGCCCCAATGGCATCTACACAGTCTATAACGGTATGGATTTTTCAAAAATTCCCCAAAGTGTAACAAGCAGGGAAGAGTATGCAAAAAAATATAATCTGAGCTTAGATGAAAAGCTTTGCTATGTGGGCATTGCTGCCCGCTTTGATGCAGTTAAGGGAGTGGATGTGTTTATTAAAGCTGCCGCAAAGGCATATGAAAAAAACAAAAACCTTCGCTTCCTCATAGCCGGCACAGGTGCCGAAGAAAAAAATCTTAAAGCCCTTGTAAAAAAACTCGGTGTGGAAGATGTGGTTAAATTCCTTGGCTTTGAAAAGGACATCTATGGCTTTTTAAATTTTATAAATATCAACACCCTCACCTCAAAATGCGAAAGCTTTCCTTATTCAATGCTTGAAGGCGCCGCAATGAAAAAGCCGATGATAGCAAGTGCTGTCGGTGGTATTCCCGCTCTTGTCAAAGAAGGTGAAACAGGCTTTGTTTTTGCAAATGGCGATTTTGAAGCTATGGCAGAAAAAATCCTTGAGCTTTCAGGAAACAAAGAACTCATAAATTCAATGGGTGAGGCAATATGCAAAAAGGTCAATGAAGAATTTTCTGCCGATGTCTTTGCCCGGACCCATATGGAAATTTATTCTCAGATTATAAAAGACTATAAATCCAAAAAGAAATATGACTTTGTTTTAAGCGGATATTTCGGCTTTAATAATAGCGGTGACGATGCCCTCTTAAAGGCACTCATAAAAGATTTAAAAAGCCTTAATCCGACATCTCGCATAGCTGTTTTATCCCGCAAGCCAAAAGCCACCCGTCGTATGTTTGGTGTTGATTCTGTGGGAAGAATGTCGCCATTTTGCATATGGAAAACCTTTAAAAAATCAAGCGTGCTTTTATCGGGCGGCGGCTCTCTTATTCAGGACGAAACAAGCTCAAAATCCCTTTGGTATTATTTAACCCTTATTTCCTTTGCCAAAAAATGCGGAATGAAGGTTATGCAGATTGCAAATGGTATCGGCCCTGTAAATAGAGAAAATAACCGTAGGTTAGCTGCAAAGGTTATAAATAAAAATGTTGATTCCATAACCTTAAGAGAAGATAAATCAGCTGTTGAAATCGAAAAGCTCGGCGTAAATATTCCATTTGAAATAACTGCCGACCCTGCCATCAGCCTTAATGGCGAAAGCAGAAAAAGGGTGGATGCCATCTTTAAAGAAAATAGCGTTCCATCGGGAGATTATATATGCGTTGCCATCAGAGACTGG
Organism: Clostridia bacterium; assembly: GCA_045644205.1. Classification (GTDB taxonomy): domain Bacteria; phylum Bacillota; class Clostridia; order UMGS1810; family UMGS1810; genus RGIG1828. The sequence continues at coordinate 2,154 of JAZRGM010000007.1, forward strand.
AAACAGTTTGCCCCAGGCTTTAAGAGTTCTCTTGCTCTGAGCCTTGATTATCTCTCCGGGAAATACAATAAAAATATCGTCTTTTTGCCTATGCAGTATCCTCTGGATATAGAAATTTCAAAAGCTGTTGCATCAAAAATGCAAACAAAAGCTTTCATAATAGAAACTCCCTGCACCATAGAAGAAACCATCGGAATAATAAAATATTCTTCTCTTGTTCTTGCCATGCGTCTTCATTCTTTAGTGTATGCAGTTTCCTGCGGAGTAGGGGTTATAGCATTAAAATACGATCCCAAAATAGACGGATTTATGAATTATTTCCGTCAGAGCCTTATAGCCAATGTTGAAAGCGTAACCGAGACAGAATTAAAGCATATAATAGACCGCTTCTTCGAAGGCGAAAATAAAGAAGCCACAGAAAGTCTCTGTGCAGAAATGCGCCTTAAGGCTTCACGCAATGCAAAGCTGGCTGTGGAACTTTTGGAGAAATGCAATGATAGATAAAAACAAAACCTATGAATGTGAAATAACAGATTTAACAGTATCAGGAGATGGGGTAGCAAAGATAGATGCTTACCCTCTCTTTGTTAATGGCGCAATTCCCGGCGATAGAATTACTGTGAGACCAACAAAGCTCAATAAAACCTATGGCTTTGGAAAAATGATAAAGCTTTTAAAGTCTTCACCCCAAAGAAGAAATCCTCCCTGCAGAGTGTTTTCAAAATGCGGCGGATGTAATCTTATGCATCAGAATTATGAAGGTCAGCTTAAATTTAAATCCGATTTTGTCTTGTCAAATATCTTAAAATTCGGCTCATATAATGCCGACGAATTTGAATTTGAAGGAATAATCAAGGGCGACAATGAGTTTTTCTATCGCAATAAGGCTCAGTTCCCTGTAAGAAAATCAGGAAAGAATATTGTCTGCGGATTTTATGAACCAAAATCCCATTCTGTTATAGACTGCGAAATGTGCCATATTCAAAATGATGTCATAAATAAAGCAGTTTCCATAGCTCTTGATTTTGCAAGAAAAAATAATATTTCAGCCTATGATGAAGAAAAGCACAAAGGCACTCTAAGGCATATTTATGCCCGCTATAGCGAAGAAAATAGTGAGCTGATGCTTGTTCTTGTAACCAATTCTGAAAACATAATAAAAAATGCTGATTCTCTTGCACAGCTTCTTCTGCCACTTGGCTTAAAATCCCTTGTGCAAAATATCAACACAAAAAAAACAAATGTTATCTTAGGTGAAAAAAATATCACCCTCTGGGGAAATGACCATATACTTATGCAAACAGATGAGCTTTTCTTTAAAGTTTCTCCCCATAGCTTTTTCCAGGTCAACACCACTCAGATGAAAAAGCTATATAATAAAGCCATAGAATATGCCAGTCTTTCAGGAAAAGAAACTGTCTTTGACCTATACTGCGGTGTGGGAAGCATATCTTTATATATGGCAAAAAGAGCAAAAAAGGTTATAGGAGTTGAAATCGTTCCCCCTGCAATAGATAATGCAAAGGAAAATGCAAAAATAAATTCCATTTCAAATGCAGAATTTTACTGCGGCGATTGCACCAAGGTGGTTGACGAATTAATATCAAAGGGCGAAAAAGCTGATGTGGTTGTTGTTGACCCGCCGAGAAAAGGCTGCGATGAAAAGCTTCTTAGCCTTATAAACACCATTTCTCCCGAAAAAATAGTTTATGTTTCCTGTAATAGTGCAACCCTTGGAAGGGATTTAAAAGTTTTAAAAGAATTCGGATATACGCTCCAAAAGGCTTGTGCTGTGGATTTGTTTCCGCAAAGTACGCACTGTGAGTGCGTTGTGCGACTAAGTCGCAACAAGCACTCATCGATATAAATCTCTTTCGAGATTTTCGATATGTTCTATTAGAACTCGATATGCCTGACGGCTCGATATGTTGCCTTACGGCAACGAGATTTATATCATATCGAAACCGAGCGTAGTGAGGTTATATCGAATTTTGCGCAGTAAAATATATCGAACACGCAAAGCGTGTATATCGATAAAGGAGAAAAGTGTATGGAACAGAAAAACTTATTAAGAGAAGAAACTATAAATTTTGCAATAGGAATATCTGATATTTGCGATAATATTAAAGGTTGTTCTGTGTATGTAAATCAATTGTTAAGATGTTCTTCGTCAATAGGTGCAAATCTTCATGAAGCAAAATATGCTCAGAGTAAGGCTGATTTTATAAGCAAATTAGAAATAGCTTTGAAAGAATGCTTTGAGACGGAATACTGGCTTGAACTTTTGTTCCGTAAAAACAGAATTGAGGAAATTACATATAAAACTTTGATAAACAAATGTGGAACAATAAGAAGAAAACTCATTGCATCTGTTACTACTGCTAAAAACCGAAAGGGATAATTGAATGGACGGAAAAACATCAGTAAAATACTTACAGAATTATATAAAACAAAAAGATTTTCATCCTGAACTTGTCAAGGATTATTTTTTAAAACTTACTGAGGAGGTTGGGGAGCTTTCGAGGGCAATAAGGAAAAGCATAAAAGCCGAAAGTTCAGAGCAAATTCAAGGGACAATAGATGAAGAATTGTGGGATGTTATTTATTACGCAATAGCTATTGCTAATATTTATAATATTGATTTGGAAGAAGTCATAAAAGCAAAGTGCAGAATAAGTGAAACCAAATACCCATCATCTATTGCTTTTGAAGAAGGAAGATAACATAATAGTTGGTACAACTAAACAACGATTGAAGCTGTGGTGCAGCTTCGCAGCGATATAAATTCCTATCGGAATTTGCGATATATACTAAAGTATGCGATATACCTTTGGTGCGATATATTTATGAATATTCCCGTCAAAGACAGGAATATTCATAAATGAGAAAGAGGTGAAAATATGCCAAAAACAAATAAAAGCACCCCTGCAATATTAATGTATTGCATAATAGGTGCAGGGCTTATAACATCCGGCATCTGTTTTTATCTTTATTATCTTTGCGATATAAACCGTTCTGCTCTTTTGTGGGTAGGAATAGTGGCTTTTATGATAATGTATCATCTGTGGCTTCGCATCATAATGGGTAATGTCACAAAGCTCTTTAAGCTAAGCCCCAATATGAAATGGTTCAGGCAAAGAAGCTTTGAAAAGCATATATATAAGTTTTTAAGAGTTAAGAAATGGAAAAATAAAGTGCCTACATATAACCCCGGGCTTTTTTCATTAAAAAACTATTCTTTTGAGCAAATTGCATATACCATGACAAAAGCCGAAACAGACCACTGGATAAATGAGCTTATTTCCCTTTCATCTCTTTTATTTGCTTTAATCTGGGGAGAATTCCCAATATTTTTAATAACCTGCATTGCCGCAATGCTCTTTGACGGACAGTTTATAGCTATTCAGCGCTATAATCGCCCTAGAATTTTAAAATTGGCAGAAAAAAGGCGCGAAAAGGTGAAGACGATAGTAGTAATTCATTAATCATTCAAAATTCTGTCGACAATATCCTGTACCGGAATATTAAAATAAGATTGAATTCTAAATAGAATGTCTGCTCCCAGTCTTTTGGGTAGTATTCCACTTTTCAATTTTTTTAATGAATAACCATTAAAAAATATATAGTCGTTTAAAATGCTATAGTGCGGAAAATATGGATAACTTTCCGGAAAGCCCTCCTTGTGTAAAGGAGGGTGGCACACGGAGTGTGACGGGAGGATTGTAAAAGCTTATGTTTCAATCCCTCAGTCTTGGCTTCGCCAATCCAGCTCCCTTTACACAAGGGAGCCTTTAACAGAGAAATACATATACAAGGAGTTTTTCTTATGCCTCAATTAAATGCCAAAACCAAAAAACTCATATTCTATGCCATAATGGCAGGCATTTTTGCCTATCTTGCTTTTATTATGATTTCATTTTATTCATCCGATAGGGTGGGAATGGTAAAGTTAAGCTTTTCAGTAAATGAAGAAAATGTGGTGACCTCAGCGTATGCCACATATAAAATGAAGCCGGGAGAAGGCAGGCTCACCCTTTCTCAGGATAATGACCTTAAATTACCTGAGCCTGAAAATGCAGTAAGCCATGCCATTATCCTTTCCACAGAGGGTAACCCCGTCACAGAGGTTGAGCTTGAACTGGAATATGACGAAAGCCTTGCCGATGAAGATAGCCTTGCTCTTTTAAAGCAGGATGAAAATGGCTTTACAGAATGTGAATTTTCAATAGACAAAAAAGAAAATATTATAAAAACCAAAACCCAGGGCGAAGGCGTGTGGGTTTTGGCTTCAAAGAATGCAGAGAGCTGATATGCCCTCTGCTTTTTTGACTGCTTATTAAATGTATGTTAAAATAAATTTCACATAGATTTCACAATTATATGCTACAATTATGATAAATTGCGGAGGTGATTAAATTGGCAAATATTCTTATTGCCGACGACGAACAGAAAATACGCCTTGTAATAAGGGAATATGCCGAATTTGAAGGTCACAAGGTCTTTGAGGCAGCCGATGGAATGGAAGCTGTTTCAATGTGCAGAGAGCAAAAATTCGATGCCATAATCCTTGATATAATGATGCCCCGTCTTGATGGATTTTCAGCTTGTAAGGAAATTAAAAAAATATGTGATACCCCCGTTCTTATGCTTTCAGCAAGAGGTGAGGAATATGATAAGCTTTTTGGCTTTGAAATAGGCATAGACGACTATGTTGTTAAGCCATTTTCACCAAAGGAACTGATGGCGAGGGTTTCGGTTCTTTTACGAAGGAATATCACCTTTGACGAAAGAGATGAAAATTCAGTATCCTTTGACGGACTCAGAATAGATTTTTCAGGAAGAAATGTTTTTGTGGACGGGGTAAAAAAAGAGCTTACTCCCAAGGAATATGAGCTTTTGGTGTTTCTTGTCAAAAACAAGGGCATAGCTTTATCGAGAGAAAAGCTTTTGTCAAATGTGTGGGGATACGATTTCTACGGAGACGACCGCACCGTTGATGCCCATATCAAAATGCTTCGCACCTCTCTTGAATCCTACAGAGACTACATCGTAACCTTAAGAGGCTACGGATATAAATTCGAGGTGTGAAATGCTAAAGAAAGATAAAAAAAATAAATCAGATATGACCTTCCATTTGTGGCGGGCATTTGCAATGTTTGCCATAGTTATTATGGTTGTGTTGTGGATGCTTCAGGTAATATTTTTAAATACCTTCTATGAAAGCATGAAGAAAAACGAAATATATAAAATAGGCAATGAGCTTGTCCGGCAATACAACGAAGACAGCACCGCATTTTTCTCGCATCTTCAGGGAGAAATGATTCAAAAAGGCATTTTTGCCCATATCTTTCTTGAAGACGGAAGCCTTTTAAATGCACCCCAGTCTGTTTCCGAATTTCAGAATAACCATGAAAAGTCGAGAAAATCTCCTTTTTTCATGAAAAATTCCATAAGGGATTTCAATAATGAAAACTGGGAAAAATTTCTCCAAAAGGTTAATAACTCTGAGAAAAAAACAGCAGCCTATGTTATATCAACAAGACATAATATGCGCACCATGGTCTATGGCGCATGCCTTGGCAAAGCCGAAGGACAAAATATTTATCTCTACATAAATTCCCCTCTCCAGCCCGTTGATGCCACACGAACCGTCCTTCAGAATCAGCTCATCATCGTTTCAATTATTTCGGTTTTATCCTCTCTTGCTCTGGCATATTTTATAGCAAGGCGGTTTTCAAAGCCGATTGTTAAAACAAGCTCCTGCGCCAAGCAGCTTGCAAAGGGAAACTATGATGTTGAATTTACAGCCGACGGCTATAAGGAAATAGCAGACCTTAGCGATGTTCTTAACCAGACAGCAAAAGAGCTGGGAAAAACAGAGGAATTAAGACGGGATTTAATGGCTAATGTTTCCCACGATTTAAAAACACCCCTAACTATTATAAAATCCTACGCTGAAATGATAAGAGATATTTCCGGCGACATAAAAGAAAAAAGAGAAGCTCATACCCAGGTTATAATAGACGAAGCCCAAAGGCTTTCAAATCTTGTTAACGATATTTTAAATCTCACAAAGCTCCAGCAGGGCATAAGCACCATTAATAAAAAAGAATTTTCTCTTTCAGATTGCCTTATGAGCGTTATGGAGAAATTTAAAATATATGAAGAACAGGAAGGCTATAAGATAGAATGTAATATCGAAAAAGATATAGTAAGTCTTGCAGACGAGCAAAAAATCATTCAGGCATTAAATAACCTTATAATAAATGCCATAAATTATTCCGGCGATAGAAAAAAAATCGCTGTTAGCCTTGAAAGAAACGGGAAAAATGCTCTGCTTAAAGTAAAGGACTATGGTGAGGGAATCCCCGAAGATGAAATATCCAAAATATGGGAAAGATACTATCGCACCGGCAGAAGCCATATAAGAGAAACAGCCGGAACGGGAATCGGGCTTTCAATTGTTAAAGAAATTTTAGATGCCCATAAAGCTCTGTACGGAGCCGAATCCAAAGAAGGCGAAGGCACGAGCTTCTGGTTTGAGTTGCCAAGCTGTTAACAAAATCTATATATTAATCGGAGGTAAGATTAAATGAAAAAAGAGTCAGTAAAAATTTTTTTTGAAAAAGCCAGGGAAAAGCTTTCAGGCTTAATTCCTGAAAAGCTAAAGAAAAAAATCCCTGCAGATTTTTTTAGTCGTTTTTCCAAAAAGCAAAAAATAATTGCCATAGTTCTTGCTGTTGCAATTGTTGCCGGTAGTGTTTTTGGTTCGATAGCACTCTTTGGCGGCAAGGAAGAAGGAAAAGGCGAGGTGACAGCCTTTGCTCAGATGGGAAGTGTGTCATCTGTAATAGAAGGCAGCGGCACCATTGAAGCCCTTCAGCAATATGAAATAACCTCTCTTATAAAGGGCGAGGTTGTTGCCGACTATTTTGAAGAAGGCGACCAGGTTGAAAAAGACGATATACTCTATGAAATGGATAACGAAGCAGGCTATGAAGCCATCGACAATGCTTCCTCCGGTGTTAAGAAAGCTCGCCGCAACTATACAAACGCCACAGAAGACATCGCCAATCTCATTGTTAAATCAAAATCAAAAGGCACAGTAACTAATGTCTACATAGAAAAAGGCGATACCCTTGGAAATAATGCCAAGGTTGCCGATGTTATTGATAATTCCAGCATGATTCTTGAAATTCAGTTTCTTGAAGAATATGCCCGTCAGATGATAGAAAATGTCAGCTCTGCTGATGTAACCCTCACCAAAAATGGCACAGTTCTCTCAGGTAAGGTTACAAAAATCTCCACAGGCTCCGTTGTAAGCTCTGTTGGCTCCAAGGTAACAAATGTTGAAATAACAGTTCCCAACCCCGGCGCCATAAAGGAAGGCGACTATGCCACAGCCCAGGTTGGCGAATTTGCCTGCAGCAGCGAAGGCAGCTTTAAAAACGCAGGCAAAAGCACCATCTATGCCAAAGTTTCCGGCACAGTTGAAGCTGTTGACATTATGGTGGGCGATTTTGTTGCCTATGGTCAGAAAGTTGCTATTCTTTCCAATGAAAACATAACCGACATAGATGAAACAAGAGACAACTACGAAGAAGCTCAGAAAAAATATGACGATGCTGTTGAAGGTCTTGAAGACTATGTTGTTAAAGCTCCCATCACAGGCACCATCATTCAGAAAAACATAAAAGCAGGCGAAAAGCTGGAAAGTGGCAATGGAACCTCTGTTATGGCAATAATTGCCGACCTTTCATCCCTCGTTTTTGAAATGAGCGTTGATGAATTAGACATCTCAAAGCTCAGCGTTGGAATGGATGTTGAGGTTAAAGCCGATGCCATTGAAAATGTAACCTTCGGAGCTAAGGTAACAAATATCAGCATCGTTGGCACATCAAATAACGGTGTAACATCATATCCTGTTAAAATAACTCTCAATCCAAAGGAGCAGCAGCAAGGTGCGGCGCAAATGAACTACGATAAGCTCATTCCGGGGCTTAATGTGTCGGCAAGTGTTGTTATTGAAAAAGCAGAAAATGTAATTGTTGTTCCCGTTTCAGCAGTCCGCAGGGGAAATATTGTCATTGTCAGCGAAGACAGTGAGTCCGAAGGAATAACCATAGAAGAAAGCATCGAAGCTTCAAGAAATGCTTTTTCGGTTAGCCGCCAGGGCTTTTCAAATAATAGTGCCTCCTCCGACGCTCAGAAAAAAGGCGGCAAAAAATATTCTGTTCCATCCGATGCAGGCTCCTTTGAAAATAATGCTGCCGGCTCCGATGGAAATGTAAGAGGCGGAAAATTTGGCAAAGGAAATATTCCTTCTGATTCCTCAGGCTTTACCTGGGGCAATAAAAAGAACTCCGGCTCATCTTCTTTAAATCAGAACCCTTCTTCAACAGAAGCTCCAAAGAAAACTGATGCTTCATCACCTTCGGAAAATACCAAAAAAGAAAATAGCAGCAAGGAAAACAAATCCAAAAACCAATCCTCCGATAATAAATCCTCAAATGGCAATCCCGCAGTTGAGCGAATAAAGGCAATGCTTGAAGCTGTTGAGGTTCCCGAAGGCTATAAGGCAATTATAGTTGAAACAGGTCTCTCTGATGAAAGCTTTATCGAAATTAAAAGAGGTCTTTCTGAAGGAGATAAGGTTCTTCTTCCTGATGTAACCTCAAATGCCAACTCCAACCAGGGCATGAATGGTATGCCCCGAATGGGCGGAATGCCCGCTATGGGCGGTATGGGTGGTATGAGTGGCAACAGAAGCTTCGGTGGCTCAAATAACCGTTCAGGCTCAACCAATCGTAATTTTGGTTCAAGATAAGTTTTAAAATATAATGCCACAGCGCAAAACCGTGGCTAAAAGGAATTTGCTATGATAGAATTAAAAGATATATATAAAATATATTCCGATGGTGACAGCGAAATAAGAGCCCTCGACGGAGTTTCTCTCTTTGTTGAAAAGGGCGAATTCGTCGCCATAGTCGGTTCATCAGGCTCCGGAAAATCCACCTGTATGAACATAATAGGCTGCCTCGATATTCCCACAAGCGGCAAATATTTTCTAAATGGAAATGATGTAAGCGAGCTTGGCGAAAAAGAGCTTGCCCACATCCGCAATCGGGAATTGGGCTTTGTTTTTCAGCAATATAACCTTATTCCAAAGCTTAATGTTCTGGAAAATGTTGAGCTGCCCCTTCTTTATAAAGGCATAAAAGCAAAGCAAAGAAGAGAAATGGCGATGACCGCTCTGGATAGAGTAGGTCTTGCCGACAGAGCCTCCAAGTTTCCCTCTCAGCTCTCCGGCGGTCAGCAGCAAAGGGTGTCAATCGCCCGTGCTCTTGCGGGAAATCCTCCCGTTATTTTAGCCGATGAGCCCACAGGCGCCCTCGATTCCAAAACAGGTAAAGAGGTTTTGGAATTTCTCAAAAAGCTCAATAGCGAAGGCACAACCATTGTTCTTATAACTCATGATAATGAAATTGCAGCTCAGATAAAAAGAGTTGTCCGCATCCAGGATGGAAAAATCGTGTCTGACCAGACAAAGGAGGGTGATGAAGAATGAATCTGAAGCAAGCCTTCAGCCTTGCCCTCAAAAGCCTTTCAGGCTCTAAAATGCGTGCAATCCTCACGATGCTTGGCATAATCATCGGTGTCGCCGCAGTAATAATTATCGTAAGCCTTGTAAACGGGGTAACAAGTGACCTTGTTGCTCAGTTTGAAAAAATGGGTTCCACCACCATCAATGTTTCAGTTATGGGAAGGGGCGGCAACCGAAGCGTTTCAATAGATGATATGCAGGATTTAGTAAACGATAATCCCCGTCTTTTAAAATCCATGTCACCAAGCATAAATCTTATGAATACCACAGCCAAAAATGGTTCGCTGAATGTTAACCCCACCACTCTTGCAGGCGTAAATGAATACTATGCCGACATCAAAGGCATGGAAATTCTCTATGGAAGAGGCCTGCAGTTTGCCGATAGTGAATATCGTCTGAGAAACTGCGTCATCGGAACCTATATTGCCAAGGAGCTTTTCGGCAGTAAAAATGCCATAGGGCAAAGCCTTAAAATAAATGGCATAACCTTTGATGTTGTGGGCGTTATCGACGAAACAGCCGACAGCCAGGAGGCAAGCGCTGATGATATTATCCTTATTCCCTACACAATGGCTCAGAAAATAACCTCAGGCTTCAGCCGCGGCACCTATATCTTTAATGCCGCATCAAAAGAGGTTTCCTCAGAAGCTCAGGAGGTTATAGAAAAATATCTTTTCAAGGTTTTTGCTTCTGAAAATGCCTATAGAGTGTCAAATATGAGTGAAATGATAGACACCATAAACGAAATGACAGGCACCATGTCACTTATGCTTGCCTGCATAGCCGGTGTGTCGCTTCTTGTTGGCGGAATAGGAATTATGAATATAATGCTGGTATCCGTAACCGAAAGAACAAGAGAAATCGGCATACGAAAATCCCTTGGCGCAACGCCCTGGGATATAATGAGTCAGTTTGTTGTTGAAGCAATAACAGTAAGCTGCTTAGGCGGCGTCATAGGCATAGGTCTTGGCATCATAGGCTCTTATGTTGTGGGAGCAATAATGGATATGAAGCCGGCAATATCCTTTATGTCGATATTTATTTCATTCACAGTATCTGCTCTCATCGGTATAGCCTTTGGCTATTTCCCGGCAAAAAAAGCCGCACGACTTAACCCAATAGATGCACTAAGATACGATTAATAAAGGAGGCGATTTCAGATGAAAAAAATAATATCACTTCTGCTTTGCGTTTCGCTTGTTTTAAGTTCATCTTTTGTCCTTGCTTCGCAAAGTGCAGATGATTCAATAAAGATTCTTCAGTCCCTTGGTGTTATCCAGGGCGACCCAAATGGTGATTTAAGAGAAAATGACCTGGTTAAAAGAAGCGAATTTGCCAAGATGGCAGTTCTTTTGTCGGAATATAAAAATAAGCTTTCTCTTAATTCCAAAATATCTGTTTTCACCGATTGCACAGCAAGTCACTGGGCAGCACCCTATGTCAGGGTTGCGGCAGAAAATGGAATAATCGAAGGCTATTCAAACGGTCTCTTTGGCCCGGATGATTATATAAGCTATGCTCAGGCTGTAACAATTGCCCTGCGCCTTCTTGGCTACACCGACGCCGATTTTGGCTTTTCCTATCCCGAAGGTCAGCTAGGCATGGCTCAGAGCTTAAAGCTTGGAGAGGGTCTTTCCAAATCTGCCGACGACCTTCTTTCCCGACTTGATGTTGCAGTTATCTTTAAAAATATGCTTTTAACCAATAAAAAGGGAAGCAACTCCAACTATATTGAATCAATAGATTATAAAATAACAGAAGACACCATCATCATCGCCACAAACGATGAAGATGCCTCTGTTTCTCCCGGAAAAGTGTTTACCACAAGCGGTGAATATACCATAGACTCAGGCTTTGATAATGCTCTTGTGGGCTACAAGGGTAGTGCTGTTGTAGATTCAGAAGGAAAGCTTATAACCCTTATAAAAAATGATGGCAGAGCCGACAGATATTCTGTAACAGCTGCAGGAAGCGACTTTGTCTCCCTCATAGGCTCAAAGGGCAGCCTTACCCTTGATTGCGACGACGGAACCTTAAGCTATGACGGAACCAGAAAAACAAATTTTGCCGCTCTTAAAACAAGCATTTCTGCAGGTGATGTTATAATAGTGGGAAAAGACAGCAGGGGAGGCATCGACTATCTCATATCGGGAAAATCCGATTTTGACGGTCCCCACACAGTAACCAAAGATGCCACTATCCCCACCTCCAAAGACTGCTCATCCTATTCAATAATCAAAAATGGAAGCACCTCGTCGCTTTCAGATGTAAAAATAAATGATATAATCTATATAAGCGATTCTCTTTCCACAGTTTTTGTATATAACAAAAAGGCAAGCGGAACCTATTTAGCTGCAGCTCCCAATATGGATTCTCCTGAAACGGTTACCGTTGGCGGAAAACAGTATAAAATAGAATCCCCAATAGCATTCAGAAAGCTTTCATCCGGCGGCTACACCAAGGGTGATAATATAGTTCTTCTTCTCGGAAGAGATGGCGGCGTGGCAGATGTTGTGGGAAGTAAAACCTTCTCGTCACAAACCATAGACAGCGGTGCAGAAAGCGAAGTATCATCTTCTGAGTCGTCATATGCTCTCCTTAAAGCTCTTGGCGCAATCCCTCAAGAATATTCATCTGCTGTAAATGGCGCCCAGCCTGCCGCAAGGGGTGAATTTGCCAAGATGGCAGTTATGTCATCAACTCTTAGAAACCGTGTGTCGACAGGCTCAAAGCTCTCTGTTTTTGCTGATTGCACAGCCTCCAACCCGATGTCGCCCTATGTTAAGCTTGCGGCAGAAAATAAATTTATGAGTGCCTATTCCGATTCCCTTTTCTATCCCGAAAAGGCTGTAAGCTTTGCGGAAGCTCTCGATGCCGCCTTAAGAATTCTTGGCTATTCCGATGCAGATTTTTCCGACTGGCCATCAAGCCAGATATCAATTGCAAAATCCAAGGGCATAAGCACAGGAATAAATAAAAATGCCCACGATTCCCTCACGATGGATGAAGCCGCATCCATAATCTACAATGCCCTTCTTGCCACAAATAAGCAAGGCTCTGTTAAAGGCATTGAGCAGATAGGCTATAGCTATTATGACGATGCAGTTATAATTGCCACCAATGCTCAGTCCACCTCAGTTCCTTCCGGAAAGGTTTTAACAAGCGAAGGTACATTTTCCATAGATGAAGCCTCCTTTGATGATTCCATCATAGGAAAATCAGGCGAGCTTCTCATATATTCCTCAAAGGTTCAGATGTTTAATAAAACCTCTTCACTCTATAGCGAAAGTATTATCGTTTCAGCAGTTCCAGGCGGACTACTCCTTAAATCAGAAAATGGCACCAATGCACTTTCTGTTGCAGAAGGAACCACAGTCTATATGTCCGGAGCAAAAACAAGCTTTTCTCAGGCAATATCCGAGATTGCCACAGGCGACACAGCCTATATAAGCTATGATGATGCAAAGAGAGTAAAATATATCCACATCAGTTCTTCCTCTTTGGAAGGCCCCTTCAGAGTTGTTTCTCCATCAGGTTGGTATGCTCAGATTTCAGGTGCATCAGCTTCCAGCAAAATAATGAAAAATGGCTCAGAGGTAACATCAGCTGAGATTTTTGAAAACGACATTCTCTACTATAGCCCCGCTCTTAACACAGCCTATGTTTACAATAATAAAGTAACAGGCGTTTTAGAAAGTGCATCTCCTTCAAAGGATGCCCCCGAAACAGTCAGAGTTTCGGGTAAGGACTATACCTTAGAGAGCGCAGATGTGTCCTTTGTTGATTGTGCCTATGGCGAGCTTGTTGTTCTTTGCCTTGGCAGAAATGGAAAAATTGCCCATAGCTATAGCGCATCAAGCGGCGATATCGCAGGCTATCTTGTTGCCACAGGCACCAAAGAATTCACAAATTCAAATGGCGATAGCTACACCTCAAAATATGCATCTATCGTTCTTGCCGATGGCACAAAAGTCGATTTAGCCACCGATAGCGACTATTCAAGCTGGCTCAACAGAGTGATGTCGGTAAAGCTTGAAGGCACAAAATCAAAGCTTTCTCCCATCACAGCCCCCGGCAAAACCTCAGGAGAAATAAATGCCTCAGCTAATCTGCTTGGCTCAAAGAAAATATCATCGGATGTTAAGATTTTAGATGTGGGCTTCAATCAGGCAGACGACCCCAGCGTTTATAAATCAATTTATCTCCAGAGATTAAATGGTATCTCAGTTGGTCCTTCCGATATTCTCTATGAAAAAACTGAAAATGGAATGATAACAGAGCTTATCTTAAAGGATGTAACCGGCGATGCATTTTCCTATGGTGTCATTGTTTCGGCAAATTCAAATATCACAGCCACATCCTCCAATGGCTCCTATACAATGGATGTTGCAGGAAACAGGTTTACCTATAGCGGCGGAGCGTTTCCGGGAATTGCAAAAGGTAATATGGTTAAAGCTGCCATAACAGGCTCAAAAGCCGATAATTTTACCCGTCTCACAAACCGTATGGTGTCGCTCAAAGATGCATCCTTTAGTAGCCTTAGTTTAAAAGACGGAACAGAATATCTTCTCTCTGATGAAGTTGTGGTCTACAAGCTCATAGGAGCCTATGACTATAGCGTTATTTCTCTTTCCGAATTCGTTGAAAACTGGGATAGCTATTCAAATATATCTGTTTTCACAGATAAACCAACAAACCGCGGAGGCAGAGTAAGAGTTATAACAGTTAAGTAAATATTGCCATAAAAAATAAATAGTGGTATAATGGTTGAAACATTATGCCACTATTTTCATAATAGAATTTATAATCTTATCAGGGAGTGATAAGCTTGAATACTCAAATCTTTAAATATGTTATAGAAATTGAAAAAACAGCCTCAATAACAAAGGCTGCAGAAAATCTGTATATGGGTCAGCCTACCTTAAGTAAAACCATAAAAGAGCTTGAGTCATCTCTTGGAATAATGATATTCAAAAGAACTCCAAGGGGGGTTGTGCCCACCAAAGATGGGGCAGTATTTCTGGAATATGCCAAAAAGATACTTGGTGAAATTGATGAAATGGAAACCTTTTATAAAAAGGAAAATGCCGATAAAATATATTTCAATGTATCTGTTCCCAAAACAAGCTATGTTTCCAATGCTTTTGCCGAATTTATAGGTGAAATGGAGCCGGACAAAAAGCTAGAAATCAATTTTAAGGAGACCGATTCCATCCGGACAATAAAAAATGTGGCTGAGGATGATTATAACCTTGGTATAGTTCGGTATAAGGTTGACTATGAAAGATATTTTATTGATTCTATAAAAGAAAAGAATCTTCACTATGAAGAATTGTATACCTTTAACTGTGTGATTCTTATTTCCCGCGATAATCCTCTTTCCCAAAGAGAATTTCTTTTTGAAAAAGATTTAATGAGCTTAATAGAAATAGTGCATGGCGACTGGGCTGTTCCGCGTTTTTCTGATTTGGAATTAAAAAAGATAGAAAAAACAAGACGCGTTCCCAAAAGAATCTATGTTTATGAAAGAGGAAGTCAGTTTGATATTTTAAGAAGAATTAAAAATTCCTATATGCTTGCAACTCCCATCCCCAATACTGAGCTCTTAGATGCCCATAATATCGTGCAGATTCCATGCTCAATTCCAAACACAACCTATCGTGACCTTCTTATCTACCGCAGAGATTATAAGCTAAGCGATTGTGATAATCTCTTTATATCAAAGCTCAAATCTTCTATTGACAACAATGCTTTACAATGAAAATTTGAAATACCGCTATTCCTTTTTTGCATTTGTTAAAATTAAAAAAACTTGGTAAACTGATATATATTTCAATAGGAGGTAATACATATTATGGAAATTTTATTGGTTTGCCTTACTTTTTTTGCGTCAATTCTTGCCCTGTTATTTGTGGCAATAACTGCAAAAAAAGTTTTAAAAGCATCAGAAGGCAATGAAACAATGAAAAAAATAGCAGGCTTTATAAGAAAAGGAGCCAACGCCTATTTGAAGCGTCAGTATAAGGTGGTTTCCGTTTTCTTTGCCTGTATGTTTGTTATTTTGTGTGTAATGGCATATCTTGGGTTTATAACGCCTTTTGTTCCCTTTGCCTTTGTATCAGGTGGATTTTTCTCCGCTTTTTCGGGCTTTGTCGGAATGAAAATAGCAACCCAGGCAAATTCCCGAACAGCTAACGCCTGCGTCAAAAGCTTAAACGGTGGCTTGAAGATAGCCTTTTCGGCAGGCTCTGTTATGGGCTTTACGGTTGTAGGTCTTGGTCTTTTAGATATTTCATTATGGTATGCAATATTAAAATTTGGCTTTAAGCTCCCCGTATCTGAGGTTACCGGTGCAATGCTCACCTTTGGTATGGGTGCATCATCAATGGCGCTTTTTGCCAGAGTTGGCGGCGGGGTTTTCACCAAAGCTGCCGATGTGGGAGCCGATCTTGTTGGTAAGGTTGAAGCAGGTATTCCTGAGGATGACCCAAGAAACCCTGCCGTAATTGGAGATAATGTTGGTGATAATGTTGCTGATGTTGCCGGAATGGGTGCTGATTTATATGAATCCTATGTAGGCTCAATCATATCCGCAGCAGCTCTTGGTGTTGCAGCATTTTCCAAAAATGCAACTGCAGCTGTTGCTATTCCGATGGTTATGGCAGCTCTTGGAATTATTGCCTCTATTATAGGTACATTTCTTGTCAGAACAGGTGAAAACACCGACCAGCGCCTTCTTTTAAAAGCACTTCGAAGAGGCACAAATTTCAGTGCTGTGCTTATTGCAATAATAGCATTTCCTCTTGTGTGGTTTGTGCTTGGAAAGGAAAATATCGGTCTTTATGTTGCTATTCTTTCAGGTCTTGTAAGCGGTGTTTTAATAGGTGTGTCAACCGAATATTTCACATCCGATACATATAACCCCACCAAAAGACTTGCAAAAACCTCAGAAACCGGCTCTGCCACAATAATCATAGGCGGAATGAGCCTTGGAATGTTGTCAACAGCTCTTCCGGTTATCATAGTTGCAGTTTGTATTCTTCTTGCATATTTTGTATCAGGCGGCAGCGCTTCTGCTTCAATGGGACTTTATGGTATAGCTCTTGCTGCAGTTGGAATGCTCTCAACCCTTGGTATAACTCTTGCCACCGATGCCTATGGCCCTGTTGCCGATAATGCAGGCGGCATAGCTCAGATGTCAGGTCTTGACCCAAAGGTAAGAGAAAGAACCGACGCCCTCGATTCTCTGGGCAACACCACAGCCGCAACAGGCAAAGGCTTTGCCATAGGTTCAGCAGCCCTCACAGCTCTTGCCCTTATTGCATCCTATGTTGAAAGAATAAAAGCAGTTGGCGGCGCCGGAATAGCTCTTGATATGAGCTTAATGAACCCAAGCGTTTTAGTAGGCTTATTTATTGGCGGATGTCTGCCTTTTGTTTTTGCAGCGCTCACCATGGAATCTGTTGGAAGAGCGGCACAAAGCGTTGTAAAAGAGGTAAGAAGACAGTTTAAAGAAATTGCCGGAATAATGACAGGCGAAGCTGAGGCCGATTATTCATCGTGTATTGATATATGCACCAAATCAAGCCTTAAAGAAATGATAATGCCAACTGTGGTTGCAATTGTTGTTCCTGTAATAACAGGACTCATTCTTGGCTACAATGGCGTTATAGGTATGCTTGCCGGAGCAACAGTTTCAGGCTTTTTAATTGCAATTCTTATGTCCAATTCAGGCGGTGCCTGGGATAATGCCAAAAAGCATATAGAAAGCGGCAATTTTGGCGGAAAGGGAAGCCAGCAGCATAAGGCAGCAGTAGTTGGCGACACAGTGGGCGATCCTTTCAAAGACACAGCAGGCCCTGCAATAAATATTTTAATAAAGCTTTTATCTATGGTTTCAATAGTGTTTGCAAAGCTTATTGTGGAATATCATTTGTTCAAATAATCAGTTTAAAGATAGGGCAGATTTACGGCCAATCCGTAAATCTGCCTTTTTAAATTAAACTTGTTATCTTTTTCCCTTAGGCTTACATATCAGCGAACATAAAAATCCAAAGAAAATAGCAGCCGATATTCCCGTTGCCGCGGCAGTTGCACCTCCGGATAATGCCCCTAAAATTCCCTTTGCCTTAACTGCTTTTTCAGCACCCTTGGCAAGAGTATATCCAAAACCAATAATAGGAACACTCGCTCCGCCTCCGGCAAATTCCAGAAGCGGCTCATAAATTCCAATTGCTGTAAGAATAACTCCTGCCACCACATAGCTCACCATTATCCTTGCGGGAGTGAGTTTTGTTTTGTCTATTAAAATTTGGGCAAAAGCGCAGAATAATCCGCCAACCCAGAAAGAATTAAAAAGCTTTAGCCAGTCCATTTTCTACATCCTTTCAATAACCACAGCATGTGATACCCCGGCAATACTCTCCCCAACAAGCACCCCCGTTGGGCTCATAAGCGCCCCTGTTCCAACAAGGAGCATCCGGTTTATTTCTCCTTGCTTTATTTTCTTTGCAAAAAATCCGCTGAAAACCGATGCAATGCATCCGCATCCGCTGCCTCCGCTTTTAACATTCTGTGTTTGCCTGTTAAAAATAATTTTTCCGCAGTCGGTGTGATTAGTAAGCTCAATTCCTTTTTCAGAAAGAAGCTCAAGAAGAATATCTGAGCCAACGCTTGCCAGATCTCCTGTCACCACAAGGTCATAATCTTCCGGGCTACGCCCCGTTTCGTCAAAATGAGTATAAATGGTGTCGGCAGCAGACGGGGAAAATGTCAAGCATGCACCATAAATTTGTTTGTTTTGTATATGCAATAATGAAAATCTGTGTCAAAATATAGCATACTACTTGACATACGACAAGTAGTATGCTATCATATTATATGGGTGAGAATAATGAAAAATCAATTGATAAAAGAAAAACAGAATATGACATATTTGCATTGGGCAAAGATTCGTAATTCATCGGGAACCACAGGCTCCTTTTTGAAATCATATTCAACAGTTGGTGATAAGAAAATATATTATAAATTATCAGATTATGATGCGGCAAAGGGAATAGTAGGTCATGAATGTGTAAACGAACTCATTGCAGACAGACTTCTTACACTTCTTGGGATTGAACATCTTTCGTATTCTCTGATTTATGCAGATGTGAATATTAACGGGAAAATTTATGAGACATATCTTTGTGCATCAGAAGATTTCAAAAATAGAGGAGAAAGCAAGATTGCCCTTGATGCATATTACGGAGTGGAAAGGCTGGAAAACGAATCTCCGTTTGAGTTTTGCATCCGAAATGGTTGGGAAGAGTATATCTATGAAATGCTTGCTATTGATTTTCTTATCCTTAATCGAGATAGACACGGAGCTAATATTGAGGTTTTAAGAAATTCCAAAAAGAAGACAATAAGAATTGCACCGCTTTTTGATCACGGTATTTCCTTGCTTTCAAGATGCAGAAGTATTGAAGAAATTAAAAATTATGATATTATGGAGGACAAACCTGTTCAGTGTTATATCGGCTCAAGATCGGCAAAGGAAAATCTAAACTTGATACCAAGGGATAAGCTTCCGAAATTAAATAAATTAAAAGCTTCTGATAAGTCAATAATTATGGAAGGGCTTGACGATATAATTCCAGATGTTCTGCAGAATAAAATATGGGATATGATTTACAACAGGTGGTGTTATTATGAGGATTTTTTTAATAAAAAGTGAAGAATATAAAAAGACTCTTGCGTATCTTTTATACTACGAAAAAGAAAAAGCATTTTATATTGAACTGCCCTATGGTGCTGACCCCTGGGAAACACCCTTGATTTTGTCAACCTTTGCAAAAAAAGATATAACCACAATTAATTCTTATTGGAGTAGGATCTGGGTAGAGCAGCGAGTAATTCCTTCAGACCGACAGAATCTCGGTCAGATTCTAAGGGAAAATAAGCTCACTGAGTATGATGAATTTGAACTTTTGATGTTGTCGCAGGGCAGATGTGCGCAAGATGATTTGTATTTAGAAGAAATAAGTGTTGAAGATATATCCGAAGAAATCGCAAAGCGATTTGAAAAAAAAATAGAAGATATTGTTCCTCTTCAAAACTATTCCTTATTGGTTTTTTTCAGAGACGGAACCATAAAAAAATGTAATATAAAGGAATTTTTTTCAAAAAACAAAGCATTGGAAACATTTTTGACCATAAATAAAGACATGTTTCAGTATGTAAAGGTACAAGCCGGAGGATATGGGATATGCTGGGAGGATAATATGCTCATAAGCGACAGCGAACTTTATGATTCGGGAACGGAAATCCCTTTATCACTAGTTGATTTCAAAGAATTTGTTGTTCATAGAGTTGTTAATTCTGCTGAGGCGGCTGAACTACTTGATTGTTCAAGACAAAACATCAATGACCTAATAAAACGAGGTAAGCTTCATCCAATAAAAACATCGAATAAAAACACATTATTTCTTAAAAGTGAAATAATGAAAAGAAATTGGAAGTAGAATATAAAGACTGCTGACATTTATGAAATTGGATATTCAGTTCTTTAATAATAATAAAAATTAGTGTAAAAATAGTGAAAAAATAGTGGAATTTTTGCTTTTGTTATGTTATACTTATATATAGCAAAGAATAAAGGTGATGATTTTATGATAAAGGTTACACTGACAAATGATATTTTAAAAAAGATATCAGCCATTGATGAAAACCGCTTTTCTCTTAAAACCATTGAACTTCCCCAAGTAACCAAAAATAAGCTAAGAAAAAATTCCAAAAAGAAAAGCTCCTATGCTTCTAATAAAATTGAAGGCAATCCTTTAACAGAAGCACAGGCAAATGAAGTAATGGAAAGAGATGAGCATAAGCACTTTTTAAAACCCGAGCAGGAAGTGAGAAACTATTTCCTTGCTCTTAATCTGCTTGAAGAAAAATTAAAAGCAAAAGAGCAATTTTCAAAGGAACTTCTCTTAGAAGTTCAGGCAATGGTTGAAAAAGGTGCTTCAAAAGAAAAGATTGGTTTAAGGGGTGAAATGCCTGCCGGAATGTTATTTGCTGTGTATGATTCGGAAAGTGGTGCTCCTGAATATATACCTCCTGAACACACAGAAATCCCGGCTCTTCTTGATGAACTGGTGGAATATGTAAATACAACCGATGACCATCCGCTTATTATTGCAGCAGTTGTGCATTATCAGCTCGTTACTATCCATCCTTTTGAAGATGGTAATGGTCGTACTGCAAGACTTATGTCCGGTTATATTCTTGACCTTTATGGCTACGGATTTAATGGGATTGGCTCTTTAGAAGAATATTTTGCCTATGACCCTGATGAATACTATGCATCTCTTCAAATGGGTCTGCCGGTTCTCTATTATTCCGGCAGAGAAAATCCCCCGCATCCTGAAATTTGGATAAACTATTTTCTGCGTATGATGGAGCTGTATTCAAATAAGGTATGCGAACTTTCAAAAGCATCTACAGATGATGAATTATATGCAAGCTTGTCATATTTAAATGCCAAAGAAAAGGATTTACTGTTGTACCTTCTCAACAATCGTATATTTGAATTTACTCCGATAGAAGTAAGTAAAGAGCTTGGTGTCACCAATAAAACTATTATAAACCGCTGTGCTAAGCTCACATCAAATGGATTTCTAATTCCAAATATTGTAAAGGAAAGGATACGATCCTATTCATTAAGTAATTTTACAAGGAAGAATGAAAAACAGATTGTTTCTAAAATTAACGGATAAAACAAGACTCCTGCATTTATGCTTAAACGCAGGAGTCTTATTTTATGTATTTTTAATAATAATTAGTTTATTTTGTAATGGATTTTACAGAGTCTCTTTCCACAAGCTCCATAGGAAGCAATATACTTTTAGCTTCCTTACCTTTAATCTTCTGAAGTATCATATCCATAGCAAGTGTTCCCATGCCCTCTTTGTCTATGCCTATGGTTGTAAGTCTTGGTTCAACATAGTTTGAAAGGAGTATATCGTCAATACCTATTATAGATATATCATCAGGAATAGAAAGCTTCATATCCTTTGCACATCTCATAACGCCTATAGCAAATGTATCAACTGTACAAAGTATTGCTGTAGGGCGTTTTTTTCTTTTGAAAAGCTTTTTGGCAGCAAGATATGCACTATCTTCACTCGTTGCAGAAATGTAGCAATAATCAGGGTTTGGTGAAATGTTATGTATGCTCATTGCTTCATTATAGCCTGAAATGGTTTGAGTATAAAAATCGGGAACAACGCTCGAAGCAATAATTGCAATATCCTTATGACCTTTCTCAATAAGATAGTTTGTTGCATCAAATGTAGCTTTATTATAGTCGGGGTTAATCGATGTAACACTTTCATTATTGGAGTGTGAGTCAACAACCAGAAATGGAACTCCGCTTTTATTGGCTTTGTCAATAAGCGACTGGCTTATATCCTGCATGAAGATAATTCCGTCAGCATCACCTGAATATATAAGGTCAGGAAGCTCACTTTGTGCCATAATGGGTCTGCTTATAATAACATTGTAGTTGCATTTCATGCTTCTGTTTATTATTCCGCGTGTAATTTCAAAATAGAATAGGTCTTCAAAAGGAGATGAATATGTTAACATATATGCTGTTATTCTTAACCGTGATTATGAAAAGGAATTAAATGCAGGGTTTAATCTGAAAGAGAACTTTCGCATCTACGAAGTAAGCAAAAAAGATAGTAAGCACAATGTTATCTGCGAAAATCCAACATCGCTTAATGTTAAGCTTGCTCCCGGTGATGCAATTGTAGTTCGTGTTCAGAAAGCTGACGAAGAATCATTGACCTGTGAATATAAATTAGCAGAATAATCTATATATTTTGCAGAATAATCCATATATTTTGCACAATAGACAAAGCTAAAAATGTATGATATAATCCAGCCATCGTTGATAAATTTTGATGGCTCAATTGTCATATGAAGGAGAATGAATATGGAACATAAAGTTTTAAAAAGACATCCTTTGGGAAATAAGCGTTTCAACTGGAAGCAGAAAGATTATGCAATTTCAACCTTCTCGGGCTTTCCGCAATCTGGCACTCAGGAGGGTGATATAGCTGAAGTTGCCGACAGATATGCTAAATATCATAAAGAAGCAGGCTTCAACCTTATGGAGCTTGGATGGGTGCAGCATGAAGGTGCCTGGGCTGCTGTTGAAGCTTGTGAAAAAAATGAAATCAATCTTATCTTTCAGGATCTCAGTATGATAGGCGGCATGAGCTTCCACTATGCCGATCGCCACTGCACCCGCGAAGAGATTAAAGCTGTTGTAGATAAATTAAAAGATAAAAAATATACCATAGGTTACTATGTGTGGGATGAACCTCAGTCAGATGCACAAATGGATGAAGCAAGACGCCAGATGGACATTCTCCAGGAACTTGACCCTGATGCACTCCTTTTCACAGTTGCTGTTCCAGACTATAATCCCGATCCCGACAGAAGAATTAATTTAGGAACCAATACCTGTCTTCTTGGTGTTACCTGGGAAAATGGAAAATATCCTTTATATCTCGAAAGATTTGCCCGAAAAATGGATCCTCCGGTAATGAGCTTCGACTATTACCCCATAGGTAACTATTTCAATGTATGGCCCGGACATAGATATAGTCCCGAAAAGCAGCTTGACGATAGCTTTATGCTTCTTTCAATGGCTGCCAACAGAGATGTTGCAAAAAAACACAATATTCCTTTCTGGTTTTATTACCAGGGATATAAGCTTTATAAATGCACAAACGAAGAAGATTTTATCTTCCCTATGGTTCGCTGCTTTATGTATGCTGCTGTTCTCTATGGCGCAAAAGGTCTTCAGAATTATGCAACAGGTGAAAAAGGTAATCGCTTCTTAAATCCCGACGGAACAAAGGGCGATTTCTATGAAGACCAGAAAAAAGTCAACTTTGAAATCACAAACCTTGGAAACACACTTATGGCTCTTGATTCCAAGCTTATTATTCATTCAGACGATCTTCTCCCTGGTTGCGAATATACAAAACCATATTTCAATAAACTGGAAGAAAGCGAAATCTTTAGTGGCAAGCTTCCAAAGAGATGTTCAATAGGTGAACTTGAAGATGAATACGGCAACAGATATGCTGTTATTCTCAATCGTGATTTTGAAAAGACAGCAGATATTAAATTAAGCTTAAAAGATAATTTCAGGGTTTATGAGGTAAGTAAGGAAGATGGTAAGCAGAGCGTTATCTTTGAAAGTGCAGATGAACTTCCATTAACTCTTAAGCCGGGTGATGCAGTTCTTTATCGCTTCCAGAGGGCAGATGAGCAAGCTTTCACTATAGAATATAAATTGGTTGATTAAAAGATATTGACAAAAAACTTTGAATTATATTGCCGTGCAAAATTTTTTGAAAAGCATAGCTTTTCTTTTGAATTTTTAAAAAATAAGACTACTGCATTTATTTTTAAACGCAGTAGTCTTATTTTTTGTATTTTAAATATTAATCAGTTTATTTTGTAATGGATTTAACAGAATCCCTTTCCACAAGCTCCATTGGAAGCAGTATGCTTTTAGCTTCCTTGCCTTTAATCTTCTGAAGTATCATATCCATAGCAAGTGTTCCCATGCCTTCTTTGTCAATAGCGATTGTTGTAAGTCTTGGTTCAACATAGTTTGAAAGAAGTATATCGTCAATACCTATTATAGATATATCATCAGGAATTGAAAGCTTCATATCCTTTGCACATCTCATAACGCCTATAGCAAAGGTATCAACTGTACAAAGTATTGCTGTGGGGCGTTTTTTTCTTCTAAAAAGCTTTTTTGCTGCTAAATATGCACTGTCTTCGCTTGTGGCTGAAATGTAGCAATAATCGGGATTTGGTGAAATATTATGTATGCTCATAGCTTCGTTAAATCCTGAAATTGTCTGGGTGTAAAAATCGGGAACAACACTTGAAGCAATAATTGCAATATCCTTATGACCTTTTTCTATAAGATAGTTTGTTGCATCAAATGTAGCTTTTTTGTAATCGGGATTAATAGATGTTACCTCATCATTGTTGGAGTGGGAGTCAACAACCAGAAAGGGAACTCCGCTCTTATTAGCCTTGTCTATAAGTGCCTGGCTTATATCCTGCATGAAAATAATCCCGTCAGCATCACCTGAATAAATTAAATCGGGTAGCTCACTCTGTGCCATAATGGGTTTACTTATGATAACATTATAATTGCATTTCATACTTCGGTTTATTATTCCGCGTGTGATTTCAAAATAGAATAGGTCTTCAAAAGGAGATGAATATGGGTTCATCATAAGACAAATGTTAAAGCTTTTATTCATAACAAGCTTTTTTGAATTAAGATTAGGCTTAAATTCGGTTTCGTCAATAATTTTTTGCACGCGTTCTCTGGTAGTTTCACTCACTCCCGGTTTGTTATTTAAAACAAAAGAAACCGCGGTAACAGAAACACCGGCTTTTTTTGCAATATCTTTTACAGTTAATTTTTTCACATCTTCACCTCGAATACCTATTTGTATAACTATGTAGCTATTATATCAGTAATTTCATAAAAAGGCAATATTTAATTTGAATTCAATATATTTCCTCGAAAAATTTTCAAAAAAATATTGACTTTGCTAAAACGATTTAGTATAATTATTATGTAAAATGTTTTAGTAGGCTTTAAAATAGATTTTTAAAACAAGATTGTATAGAAATTTAATGGTATAATTCTTATATTGTGTAAAGGTGTGTTTAATTATGGAAACAATAAAATTTGATTTAACAAAAAAAGCAGGAGAATTTAAAATTCTGAATGCAACCAATGGCGGTCCGTGGTATAAAAGATTCACAACCGACCAATTCAGAAGTAATTTTAAAGAATATAAGGCGGCAAGAATCCCATATTCAAGAAACCACGATTCAGGTGTGCTAGGTGTCTACGGCGGACCCTACAGCCATGATATTACTCGCATCTTTCCAAATTTTGATGCTGATGTAAATGATCCTGCGTCTTATGATTTCGCTTGTACCGATGAATCTATTCTGGCAACACTTGATGCAGGGACAGAAACATTTTTCAGACTTGGTCAGACTATTGAACACCAGATAAAAAAGCACGGAACACTTCCACCACCTGATTTTAACAAGTGGGCACAGATTTGCGAACATATTATACGCCACTATAATTATGGCTGGGCAGAAGGCTTTGAACTTAATATAAAATATTGGGAAATATGGAACGAACCCGATCTTGATCCTGATGACAGTACGAACAAGCGAACCTGGGGAGGCACAAAAGCACAATTCTTTGATTTATATGAGATAGCAGCAAAGCACCTTAAAGCTTGTTTCCCGGAACTTAAAATAGGTGGTCCTGCACTTTCAGGGAATGAAGAGTGGGCCGCAGAATTTCTTCCTGAAATGAAAAAAAGGGATGTTCCATTGGATTTCTTTTCGTGGCATGTATATGGAACAACTCCGCAAAAAATAACTGATAAAGCCGTTCGCATTAAAAATATGCTTATTGAAAACGGATATGGAGATGCTGAAACAATACTTAACGAGTGGAACTATGTAAGAGGATGGGGTGAAGATTTTAAATATAGTATAATGACCATTCACGGAATTAAAGGTGCAGCTTTTGTAATGGCAAGTATATCTGCTGTTCAGAAATGTGATGCTCTTGATATGCTTATGTATTACGATACAAGACCAAGTGCATTTTGCGGAGCGTTTGACTTTTATACATATGAACCGCTGAAAGGCTATTATCCGCTTATGTGGTATGGTAAATTTTACGATATGGAATCAGAAGTAAGATGCGAAAAAGAGCCTGAAAACATATATACTCTTTGCGGAATTGATAAAAACGGAAAAGTATTGTGCGTTGTTACTAACTATTCAGAGGATGATAACTCACCTGCCAAGGACATAAAGATTGACTTTGGCAGGGAAGGAAAGTATGAAATATATGTAGTTGACGACGAAAAAGATGGCGAACTTGCTTTGGTAACCGATAAGCTGGAATTTACCATTAAAAAACATTCGTTTATGTTGATTAAAGAAGTGTAAAAATGCATTATGAAATTTTTTGTTTTTACTATGCAAAACACAATGAAAAAAGAAATGGAGTGTTATAACATGAAGCATACATTTAGAACTTGCCTGGTGTGTTTGTTGCTCGTTGTCTTCTGTTGCCTGACTGTATGTGGGGCAGGAGCTGATTATTTTGTAAGTTACCCGGGCGGCGACTCCGATATTGTTATAAAAGGTACTGCCGGTGTCGAAAAAGCCAATAGACAGATTACCATGCAGGTGATTCGCGAAGGGATTTCCGTCAGCTCTGCTGCTGAGACCGATGTTTTATATATGCGTCAGGTTATGACGGATGTGAACGGTGAATTTAGCTTTACCTTTACCATAGCAGACAGAGGTGAGCATAGTATCCGTATTTCTGATAGCGGCACTTTGCTTGCGGGTCAGCCTGTTTTATACCGTTCAACAGAATCTGAACTGAGTGATGCTGTTGCAAAGCTTAATGCGGCACTTAACAATGCGGATGCCATGGATATGGTTATTAATGGCAATAGTGGAATTGCACCGAATGTGAGCATGATGAAGGTTCTGCAGATTGATTCATCAGGATATGCATCCTTAAAGGCAGATACAGCATTCCTTAGAAATCTGGCATCCAAAACCTATGAATCTGTTCCTGAATTTATGAGTCAATATGAGCTTGCTAAGCTTTTGGTGGAACTATCCCGTGCGGCGAATGGTAATACGGTTAAAACATTGCTGGCAGAAAGCGACAATGCAATCACCTTTGCAGGAAAAAATGCAGGTTTAACATTTGCCGGATATAATGAGTCTGATAAAAATGCAGTTTACGAAACTATGGCAACAAAGAACTATTCATCCGTAGCTGATGTACAGAATGCGTTATATGAAGCAGTAATTGTCAAAGACATTGCCGCCGCTAATACCTATCAGGCTAAATTTTCGGTTATTGAACATAACAATGATGTGTTGGGGCTGGATATGACCAAGTGCACAAGTCTTGGTGCATATGTTGAAGGCTTTAAGAGCGAATTGGCATCCCAGCCTTTAAATAGTTTAAGCGCTATTCGTACATCATTTGATACCTTATACCTGAAGCATCTTGGGATTAAAAATAATGCAGGAAATAGTGGTGGTTCCGGTAGCTCTGGCGGAGTAGGAGGTGGAGGTCCTGCCTACATTGAGGTCGGTAAAGAACCAATAACTCCCACACCTTCCTACTACTTTAATGACATTGATTCTGTAGCATGGGCAAAGGATGCTATTGAAGCTTTAGCTGCTAAAGGTGTGATTGCAGGTAAAGCAAAAAACATCTTTGCTCCTTATGATAGCATCACCCGTGCAGAGTTTGCTAAAATTCTGTTTGGTGCTTTCGGTTTAATTGATGAAAATGCGACATGCGAATTCATTGATGTGCCGGAAAGTCATTGGGCTTATAAATATGTTGCAACGGCATACAACAAGGGCATTGTCAATGGTATTGGCGATGGTGTGTTTGGTGCTGACAATGCAATTACCCGTCAGGATATTGTAACACTGTGTTACCGCCTGACAGAACATCTGGGTGTAACTCTTCCACAAGCAACTGGAGAAAGCTTTACAGATAGTGCAGATATTGCATCTTATGCTTCTCTAGCTGCCGACAAGATGAAGGCTGCCGGCATTGTAAATGGTAAAGGAGATAACCGATTTGACCCCAAAGCTCCTGCAACAAGAGCTGAAGCAACTAAAATTATTTATGGACTGATGCAGTATTGTCAGAAATAATCATAAGTATCGTTCGTAAATAAAGGAGGTAAAAGATATATGAAAAAATGTATTGCGATGCTTATAGCAATAATTATGATAACTGCAAGCCTGCCTTCTGTCAGTGCATCAGAACTTTTGTTCATTGACGAATCTGACGAACAATATTTTAATGTTCTGACAAATTTGGGAGTGCTGTCCTTATATCAGGACGAAGAAGGCTTCTTCGATGGTGGCAAGTCAGTTTTACGCGTAGAAGCAGCTGTGGCAATAGCTGATTTATTGAATTTGGATACAGGGAAAGACAGTAGTATTGGTACAACTTTTATTGATGTTCTGCCTTCAGAACCCGCATCCGGCAGCATCGCTGCAATGGTTAATTTAAAAGCTATGAATGGTTTTGGAGATAATCTCTTCAGACCTTACGAGGAAATTCAGACTGTTCATTTCATTAAGGCACTTATTGTTGCCCTTGGTTACGGATGGAGTGCAGATTACTCAGGTGGTTTTCCAACAGGGTATGTGAAAGTCGCAAACGAAGTTAACCTGTTGGATGGCATATCAATTAATAACGATCAGGTCTTGACCCGCTCCATGATGTTTAAGATTCTGTATAATGCTTTGCGGGTTCGTGTGTATGATGTAGTTGGTGTTTCAGGAGATTCAATAATTTATGATACCAGCAAAGATATAACCGTGCTTACAGAGTATCATAACATATATGAAGAAACAGCAGTTGTAAACTCCAACTCCATGACAAGCTTAAATAGCTCCTTCGAAGCAAATGAAGATAGTGTTTTGATTGGTACAGACCGTGTTAACCTGCAGGACGATAAAAGCATTTGGGGCTATCTTGGTCAAGAGGTTACATATTTTTATCATCAGGATCATAGAAGCAACACCAGGAAGCTGATTAGCTTTGCTTTGGAGAATAATAAAATTGTTACACTCACCGAATCTTCTATTAATGAAGTTAGTGGCAATGCAGTTGAATATCTTTCTGATGAAGATGGAAAAATCAGAAAGCTCTACTACAATGTGGAAACAGATATTGTTTATAATGGCGGAAGAGACGCTGTGAATTTGAAGGAAAAGCTTGAAAATCTTTCCGGAACAGCAAGGTTTATTGATAATGATGCAGACGGAAGAATGGATGTTATCATTATTGATGATTACCGTTATGATGCGATACACAGTATGGATTTGACCGACGAAACAATTTATTGTGGTGGTGAAAATATTAATTTAGAAGAAGCAGATGCTTGGATTATTGAAAATGATGCCGGTGGCATTTTAACTTTTAAGGACTTAGCTGTTGGTGATGTTATTGCGATTGCCAAAAGTGCAAGTGGCAACAAAGTTCGTCTGGTTCGTTTGTCTTCCATCATCACCGGCAAAGCAGTTGAAATGGGCAAAGGCACAATTACAGTTGGCGAAACTTCCTATAAGGTATCAACCGGTGCTGATGCAGAAAGTCTTGCTAAAGTTAAGCTTGGCTTTGAGTATTCCTTTCATTTAAGTCAGACCGGAGAAATTGTTTATGTAACAGACACTTCTGCAGATAGCTTAAAAACCGGTTATCTGATTGAATCTGCTCAGGAGGTAGGTCCTTTTGACAGCAAAATCTTCTTAAAGATTAAGACAACTGGCGATGTTAACATTTACGAGGTAAAGGAAAAGGTCCAGATTAACGATACCATCGTGGCACCTGAAAATGTTGTTTCTACCTTGAAATCGTTAAAGCTCAACTTAAATCTTATTTCCGATGGTGAAATTTCTCAGGTTGTCCGTTATCGTTTAGACGCAAACAATATGATTTCTGCAATTTATACTGCAAGACTTGAAGAAAACGATTACTTAGTCTTAAAGTTCAACTCAGAAGGCTCCGAGGTTCTCCTTCGTGAGGGCTATGGTATGGGAACATTTAATTCTAAGTATTTGATCGGTAATGAAACAACCTTCTTCCAGGTCCCAAAAACTGAGCAGGAAACACTTAGCGATGATTACTACCAGACATTCAAGCTTGCAAATAGGTTAGAGAGTGGCCAATATTACCCCGTTGAAACATACACGGTAGGCGATGCTGTTTTCCCTATTGCTGCGGTTTACTATAAAGCATCGACTCTAGGTATCAGTAAAACTGCAAGCTTGTTCCTTGTAGATTCGGTATCCCAAGTGGTTAATGAAGCTGGTGATATCGTCTCTCGTTTTAAAGGTTTTATTAACGGTGAAGCAAAAACATATGATTCAATAGACATTTTAGATATTGACGGTATCCGCAGAGGTGATACTCTTGTGTTTGATCTCACTCCAATCAATCAGGTGAGGAGATGGGCAAAAGTATATGATGCAGAGCTTGGCACAGTTAATCCTGAATATCTGAGCAATGAGATGGAAGGTGTGCGCAGTATTATGATGTACAGTGTTTATCGACGCGAAGGTCCTTACATGGAAGCAACCAGCAAAGACTTTACCGATATGGATATTGCATTGGATAATATGTATGCACTGAACTTCTCAAGAACCCCTAAAATTGCACTTTATGACAGCGAGAGAGACCAGATCAGAGTGGTTGACTCAAGCGTGATTGTAGATTATGCTCATGACCCTGTGAATTACACCAAGATTTTAATTCGCTATCAGCACGGATTTATGTTTGATACGATCATTTATAAATAATTATCAATTAAGGAGTGTGATTCTATGAAACGATATTTAGCAGGTATCCTCTTCTGTTTGCTTTTGCTGCAAACCGTTTTACCAATATTTGCAAGTGATAAGATTGCAGAAACTGCAGAAAAACCAATGATGATTTACACATCACTTAGCTGTGAAGAACAGCCTCTTGGAGAAGACAGACCTTATGGATTTGTCTCCTACGGTCTTTCTCAGGAAGGAAAAGTGGTAGCGGATATTC
Source organism: Clostridia bacterium (assembly GCA_045644205.1). GTDB lineage: Bacteria > Bacillota > Clostridia > UMGS1810 > UMGS1810 > RGIG1828. The sequence goes on from JAZRGM010000007.1 coordinate 33,488, forward strand.
AGGCTGTTACCGGCAGCGGCAACGATAGTCAGCGTGCTATTCGTATTCGCGAAGGCTCAAAATCAACTTACTGGTTTTTATACCATGCACTTGCGTATGCAGGTATTAACAAAATAAACGAAAATGGTCAATATGTGTTTAGTATGAAGATTAAATCTCCGGATGCAAACTCAACCAGGAGAATTGAGCTTTTATATAACGCAACTGTTCCGGATGCAACAGACTATATTGACCGTGTTAAAACTCAGTTCGATCTGATTACCATTGCCGGTGATATCAAGGCACTGGGCCAAACGCTGGTTGAAAGCCCGGATCCTAACACCTGGTATGAAATTGCTGTTGCAATGGATCTAAATACACAAAAAGCAGGTCTTTATTTAAACGGAGAAAAAATGTTCGATGTTTCGTTGCCTGCTAAGGTTGAAAATGTTGCAGCAATGCATTTCCGTGTTCCAAATGTTCTGGAAAAAACCGCAAAAAGTGAATATTATGTTGACGATTTCAGAATTTACGCAGCAGAAGCTCCAGTAACGGAGGCAAAGTTCCGGGCGGAGCTGGCAAAGTATCAGGCGAATGACTGGTATTTTAATGAAGAATATTCCGCAGCATGGCTCATGCGTTACGACAAATTCTGTTTTCAGGCACTGTATAACAGATTTGTCACCCATGTGAATGCACTTAGATTCTACAAGGATAATAAATTCTATGACCTGCCCTTTGCAGTTGAAGAGGTTGTGGGGACCTATCTTGTTCCTTTAAAAGCATTTGCAGAGGCCCTCGGTGCAACTGTGACCTGGAATGATGCAGACAGCAGCGTTACAATCACCAGGGGTTCTGACACATTGCGCTGTACGCTTAATAGTGATATTTTCTATATTAATGGCAGAATCTCCAAAAGCCGTTACCCCCTGACAACTAAAGATGGTAACTCTTGTATCTCCTTAAGTGTTCTTGAGCTTTTATTTCCGGAAATCAAAGCTTATCGTCAGGGTGATATGATTTGCTTAGATGGTAAGCCTGTTGAGTTTTCATGGAAATACGACGAACTGATTGGCGGCACCAATAAAGATGGGCAGACCTTTGAAGAAGCCATGACATGGCAAATTTCTATGGCACTTCAGTTCCGTCGTGCAACACCTGAAAAAATCCTTGAAACCTACAAATCACATAATTCAGGTGGGCAGCGTCCAAGCCTGATTGTGCCACATGGCACCTTTGACAAAATCAAAGAAGACATGCAGACCGATGCGGTACTTAAATCCAAGGTTGAACGCTTTATTGCAAGCTGTGAAAATATGCTTACTGCCAATGTTGTGAAGTATAAGCTTGGTGATGGTATTCGTATGGCAATGGCTCAGCAGCTCTACGATAGGGGCGTTGGTCTTTCCTTCTGTTACCGTATGACCGGTGATGCAAAGTATAAAGATAAGCTATGGGAAAATTTAGAAGCTGCCTCTACCTTCCCCGACTTTAACCCCGGTCATTTCCTGGATGTTGGTAATGCCGGTAATGGTGTTGTTGTTGCTTATAACTGGCTCTATGATGAATGGGCAAAAGAGCCCGAAAAGCTTGAAACAATTGAAAATATGATGTATAAAAGTGTACTTTTGCCAATTATCACAGGTAGCAAGTCACCCTACATTTTAGAGTCCGGTGCAACATTTATTACATCTCATTCTAATCAGAACTGTATTATTAACTGTGCCGGTGTTGGTGCAGCTATTAACCTAATGGATAAGTATCCGGAGCTTTGCTCTAACTATTTATCTGCATCTCTTCGCTCCTCGGAGCGTCCATTTTCATCCTTTGCACCTGATGGTGGTTATCCGGAAGGCACCAGCTACTGGAACTATATGATGATGACGCTGCCTTATCTGGTTGAAAACTTTAAGCATGGTGTGGGCGATGACTTTGGTCTGGCTAGTGCACCCGGTCTTTCAAGAACCGGATACTATCCCATTATGGTTGCCGGTACTAATGGTACCTTTAACTATGGTGACTCTTCTCAGACCGGTTCCTATGATTCATCTCATCAGTGGTTTGCCTGGAAGTTTAATGATGAATCTTTGGCTGTTTTACGTGCAAATAATACAGGCGCCTTTGGCCTTAAGGATATTTTATATCATATTCCAAATGTGGATAAAGAAGCCGAAGTCACCATGCAGAAGGATATTCTCTTTGATGCGATGGACACAGCAACCCTCAGGACCGGTTGGACTACCGGTGATATGGTTGCTCTTTTGCATGGCGGTGCAGTAAACGAACCTCACGGCCACGAAGATAATGGTACATTTATGCTGGATGCCTTTGGAGAGCGTTGGATTTGTGAACTGCCGAAGGAAGACTATAACCTGGAGTCTTATGGTTCTTATATTTATGAACCCGGTATGAAATATCAGACACAGTTCTTTGGTAAGTTTTTAAGAGGTAAGGCAGAAGGTCATAACACCGTTGTTGTTAACCTGGGAAATAACGGTCAGTACGACATGGTACAAACTGCGGCTTCTGAAATAGTCAAATTCGATTCTCAGGAATCGGGTGGTTATGCCATTTGCGATATGACCCAGACCAATAAGGTGCTTGAGTGTGCCTTCCGTGGTGTTAAATTGGACAGAGCTTTGCAAGAGGTTATACTCCAGGACAATTTCCGCTCTTCCGAACCGGCTGATTTTCGCTGGTTTGTAAACACCAAGGCTCAGGTTGAACTGAGCGAGGACAAACGGACAGCAATTTTGTCTAAGGGTGGTAAGCGTTTGTGGGTATCCATCATTTCAGATGACCCCGAATTAAAATTTGAGACCTATGACGCAGTCCCCTTGCCGCTTTACGAGCATCCTCCTCTTCAAACCCCGAATGATGGATACTATCGTTTGATGATTCATAAAACAAACACAACAAACTTTAAAGTTTCTGTTGCCTTTAAGCAGCTTTTAGAGGGTCAGACAGAACCCGGTGTTCTGCCTGTTGACACTCCCATGGAAACCTGGAAGTTTGAATCAGGTAAAGCAGATCTTGCAGTTCTTAAAGATTTGACTTTAAATGGTGAAACCATCACAGGCTTCAGCGGCGGCGTTAATAACTATTCGGTTAGACTGGCAACAGAAAAATCAGAAATCCCCACCATTAGTGCAACTGCTGACGGCGATTACAATGTTGAAATTATTGAGGCAAAAACTCTGCCCGGTGTAACCAGTATTCTCTTAACAGATGATGAGGGTAATCAGAAAGGTCTTTATAATGTAACCTTTATCCCGCTTAATGACACAACTAAGTTCTTAAATGACAAACAGATTCCCATCCTTAGCTATGAAGTAACATCTGAGCCTGAGGCTGAAAACGGTGTTGTCAATCTGTTTGACGCAAACCTGGGATCCAAGTTTGCAACCGACGAAAGTGGCGGTGCTGTTACCTTAGACTTTGGTGAAATGGTTGAAGTTGCTGAAATTAAGATGGCATTCTCTATTGGTGACCAGCGTAAGGAATTCTTTACCATTGAATATTCAACCGACAATATGAACTGGATTATGATTGATGACAATGGCGAATCCAGCGGTACCACAACAGATTATCAAAGCTTCCCGTTTGACCCGGTTAACGCAAGGTATCTCCGCGTCAGATTCTACGGTAACAAAACTAGCGGTTGGGTAAGCGTAGCTGAACTTTGTGCATTCAGAAAATAGTGTTTTCTGTAGATCTAAAAGAAAGGAGAAAGCAAACATGAAACGTTTTTTTAGCTTACTGCTGTGTGCAGCAATCCTTGTTGCGGTGCCGATGCATATGACTACCGATGTGGAAGCGTCTGAAAGTGATTTTAAAATAATTAAAAAGTTTGATACCGAAGCAGACCTTGTAGGTGTAACTAATTTTTGGGACATTAAAACAAGAACTGCAGAAGCTAATACAACATATAAAAAAATCAGCAGTTATTGCTCTGCTACGATGAATATGAAGGATACAGCCGGTCAATATTTCTCTGTTTATGATATCGGTGCGGACAGAGAAAGCTATACGCACATCAATTATAGCGTATATGCGACCGGACCTATAACAGTTCGCTCAAATATTTACAATAAAGCCGGAAAAACCGGTAACAATAATAATAGCGTACAAGATTCCTGTTGTATTTCATTTAAAGAGGGCTGGAATACGGTAAGTATTCCTATCGGTGGAAAGGGTAGCACCGGTGGCTATGTTGATTACAGATGCTCCGGCTTTACTGATATAGATCGTGTTTCTTTTATGTGTGCAAGCGGCGAATATATTCCGGAAGGATTTACTAATGCCGGCATAGGTTTTAAATCACAGCCAAATCTGGCATCCACAAAAATTTACCTTGATGCTATCTGGCTGTCAAATGGTCTGATTGAATACAATAACTTTTCGAGTTTGAATATTGAAAATGGTGCCAATAAGGTTTTACCGACTACCGCAATGGTGAAGCTTAAGGCTCCGGGAGTAGATGCGACTACGGTTAATAACAGCATTGCATCAATTACTTATTGCAATGATGAAGGTACCGATTCAGGTGAACTTGTGGCAGGTTCTGACTTTAACTTAAGTGTAGAATCAAGTATGGTTGTGATTAACTTTGCAGACGATTTAAAAAATGGAACAACCTATAAAATTGCCATCTCCGGTGAAAATGTGATTGGTGCTTTAAAGCTACCTTTTAGTGATTTTGAATTGTCTTTCAGAACTCTGGGACTGGGCGAAAATATTCCGCCGCAGGTTTCTCTGGTAGATCTTATTGCAAACACAAGATTCTTCCCGGCCGAAGGTGCTATTGAACTAAAGGCAATCGCCTCTGATGCAAACGGCACCATAGAAAAGGTTGAGTTTTATGCAGACGAGACACTCCTTGGTGAAGTAACTGAGCCATATGAAGGTGTTTACACCTTCATATGGGATAATCCCTTGGAGGATGCCAACGGTTATAACATCATCGCAAAAGCATATGACAACGGTGGTGATGTCACCAAAACAGAGTCGGTTCCTGTTTTGGTGTTAGACCTTAAAAATCCTGAAGTAACTCTTACATCCCCTTCAGAAAATGCAGTTTTAAAACGAAACTTTGCAGGCATTGAAACCGTGGCTAATGTAAAAGTATCGGCTGATGTAACCTGCATTGGTTCAAAACCTGCTAAAGCTGAATTTGTACTCGATGGTGATATTGTCCACACAGCAACCAATACTGCAGGCACATATACCCACACCTTAACAAATTTATCTTTAGGCACCCATAGTTTATATGTTCGTGTGACAGATGAATATGATATGCAGGGTGTTTCTGAAACTGTTAACATTACCGTTAAGGACTTTGGTAAGGTTCTTCCGGGTGTGCTAGAAGAGAATTTTGAAGAATTTGCCGAGGGTGACAAAATTGGATGGACTCTTTCCGGTGAAGATGCAACTCTGACGGCAGCCAATCATGGTGACAATGTTGTTGCAAAGTTTGCCAGTGAAGATGTGAAAGCAAATGAAACTGTATACACCCAAAAACGCTACAGAAACTCACTTACCAGCACACCTTGGGAAGCAGGCGTTCGTGTGAATTTTGCCGACCTGGCATTTGACCGCATTGTAGAAATTTCAGGTGCAACTGATGGCTTGGTTTTAAGCTTTAAAACAGATGGCGGCGTCTATGTTGGCACAACTAAAAAAGCTGACTATAAAGCAGGGGAGTGGTACGATATTAAAATCGTAGTTGACCCCGGGGCAAAAACCTTAAATGCTCTGTTTGATGATGCGGTTGTTCTTACCAAAACCAATCTTTCTGCGACCTATTCGCAAAACGGTGCAACCATTAAGGTGAGCCAGAAAGCCACAACCGGAAAATCCGGCTATGTTTTAATTGACGATGTTGGTGTTTATAAAATTTCCGAAACACAGGTAGATGTCTCAACTATTACGGTTTATACCGGTGAAACACCTGAGACAGATTTGGATATAATTTCCGTTTCAGCAGACCGTTTGACCATTTCCTTAACCGAGGCAATGGGCTCCAGTCTGAAAAATAATGTCTGGGTAATTGATACAGCGGAGAATCGCAAATTAAATCTTTCGTATAGTCATAATACGGTTATATTTGGCGAGGAACTCCGTGGAAACCGCGAATACAAGGTTGTTGTTACAACAGGTGTTTCCGGTGTCAGTGGTCAGGCAATCGCTAAAAATGAGGTGTTCATCTTTAAAACAGCACCCAAAGACGCTGAGATATCAAGTGCAGGCTTCAGCGTTCCCAGCCTTTCAGCTTCTGTTTCAACTGTAACCTGTAACTTAGACTTTATCAACCATTCCGGCACAGAACATAACATGCAAATTGTTGCTGTTGTCTATAACGGCAACGCTATGCAGGATATCATTTTTAAGCCCGTGACCGTGAGTGAAAGCACACCGTCAGACACGCTTACTGTTACAGTTCCGCTGGAATCCTACAATGAAAACACATTCATTGAAGTTTTTGTGGTAGCTGACCTTACAAATATGACACCTGTCAGCGAAATAATCTATAAAATCAAATAGGGAGGAAAAACAAAGTGAAAAAATTTATTAGCTTACTCTTAGCAGCACTTTTGCTGCTTGGAACCACTCCGGTGCTTGCTACAAACGAAGCACCAACTGTCAGCATTTCAACTCTTGCAAATGGTGATACCCTAATTGCTGGCTCTGCTGTTGCCTTAATGGCAGAAACCAATATTGCAGACGTTGACATCGAAAATATTGTTTTTTATGCCAATGGTATTAAAATCCCCGGTACTGTAACCTCTGCTTCTAAATCAGTCGTATGGACACCTGCAACATCCGGCACCTATGCACTGACCGCAAAGGTAACCACCAAGGCAGGTGGCGAAATTCCTACTGCAAGTGCAGTGAATGTCAATGTTACAGATGACGATGCCAAACTTATTGTTAAAATTGATTCCGATTTTAAAAATGCATCAAATAAATGGCTCGTGGAAGCAAATACTGCAGTAAAGAACGAAGAATACACAAAATTAAGTCAGTTTTCTGCAACTATGAAGAATGAAAAAGACGAAAGCCGATACTTTAGAGTTTTCAAAATTGGCGCTGATGTGTCCGGCTATAAATATATGTATATTTGGGCATTTGCAGAGAAAGCCATTACGCTGGAAGCATTTGTAAATGATAAAGGCGTTGACCCGGTTGGACTGCAGGCAGGTTGGAATATGGTTCAACTGAATATATCATCCCAGAGCACTATTGACAGTTTTAAGTTTCAAACTGCCCAGGGTATAAAGATCCCCACAGGATCTGGATATCCCAATGAAGGCCAATTATACAACAAACAGACAGGAGCTGTCTATTTCGTTTCTGCCTGGGTTTCAAAAGCTGCTATGACAGCACCTGTTGCAACTCCGTCTATTCCCGATGGTCAGGAAAATGTTTGTAATCAGCTTAAATATTACACCCTGACCTTTGATCAGGAAATGAATCAGAGCACACTTATTGCAGCTAATGTATCCGTTACAGATAAAAATGGTGATGCAGTAACTATTGAAAATGTATCAACCTCACCCAATGCAATGGTTCTGACCTTTGCTGATAATTCCTTTGCTTATGATGGTAAATATACCGTTTCATTAAATAATAACATTGAAAACATTTTCGGTGTTTCTGTTGGCGAAGGTGTTGCATTTGATTTTTCTATTGTTTCTTCCTGCGAAAATGCTGATCCGATTTTGTCTATGACCTATCCAAAGAGTACCGCAGTTGTTGCAAATAATAATGCAGTTTTAGCGGCTAAGGTTATTTTTGACGGTAATGTCAATAAGGTTGAATTCTATAATTCTGCTGACGATACCTTAATCGGCGAAGCAACCAAGGGTAGTGATGGTGAATATTACTATGTGCCCGCAACCCTAGCTGTAGGTTCCTACAGTGTTTATGCAAAAGTAACTTATAACGAGTCTGCTTCTTACTTAGACACAAAGCTCGCACCTGTTAGCTTTACAGTTGCAGAAGCAGTTTCTTACAAGCTTAATGGTATCCACAATGGCGAAAAAATTTTTGTCAATGAAACTGACCCCCGTGTTCTTTCCAGAACCATTGGTCTTTCCACAACCGACAAGGTTTCAAAGGTTATCTACAAGGTTGACGGTGTAGCAAAAGGAAGCGCTACAAAAGCTCCCTTCACCTGGGAAATGCCGATTGAAGATACAAACACCCACGCAGTTTCAGCAGACGTGTATGACACCATGGGTGGAGTCATCAGCACACCGACTGTAAACTATCAGGCAATGTATGTAACTGTCTCTGAGCTTGCAGGCAACAATTTTGATGCTAATTCAGCAGGGGAGGCTTTCCCGGTTGGTACAGGCACCGATTTATTTACCTGGACGGCTTCCACGGGTTCTATTACTTATTCTGCAGACCCGATAGCTGCCAATACCGATTTAGTTGCTAAAGTCACAGGGAACACCAGTGCTGAGTTTAAACTTGGTTCCCTCTCTAAAATTCCTGAGTCTAAGCTGATGCGTCTTGATGTGGATCTTTATGTCAGTGCTGATAGCAATCACAATAGGTACCCCAGGTTATTAGTTCGTAAAGATAGTACATCTGGTAGTCCCTACTTTTATATATATGATACTTGGACAGGATTCAATAGTGGCAAGGCATGGAATCATGTAACGGCAATATTTGATTTTAACGCTCTTTCTTGCACGCTTTATGTAAATGATAATTACATCAAGACCACTACTTTGGATAGCGATTGGACAACTGCCACAAAAGCTTCTATACAGTTTGTTACTCCTGCAAATCCGGCCACTTTACCCACTTGGTATAATTATTATATGGATAATCTGTCTATTGATGCACTGACACCAATAACAGCAAACGAGCCTTTAATTGATAAAGTTACCTTTACCGATAACGGAACCAACTGGGATGCAGACTTTGTTGTTACAAACTTATCCGATACAGAATCTGAATGTATCATTTACTATGCAGTATATGGTTCAGATAATACCCTGGTTTCAGTAAGCAGCGAAATCGTTTCATTAGCACCGGGTGCAATTGTTAAGAAAAACTACACCGTTGCTAAAACCTACAGCAATGAAACCGGAACCGAGATTCGCGGCTTTATCTGGGAATCCAATTCCGGAGAAACAACGCTGCGTCCACTGGGCAAACTTAAATAACCAAAAACAAATAACGGTTTTCACCTGTCGCTTTCATTACGACAGGTGGAAAACCTATGGATATAACTTAAAAATCCGGATGACACAGTTGCATCAATCTATGATACTAAAACAGTTATAAAGTATTAATTTTTTACTTTAAGTGTCTGATAGGGAGGACATCATGAAAAATATATTAAAAGAGAATAAATACTGGATAGATGAAACCTGGGAAAAAATCGAAGAAAAGCTAATGCGTGTTAGTGTTGAAGCAAAAGATAAAATCCCCAAAGAAAGCATAGATGGAGTGTACGATGATTTGTCAAATGTACCCGGAGCCTGGACAAATGGCTTCTGGCCCGGAATAATGTGGCTTATGTATGATGCCACAGGGGAGGAATGCTTTAAAATCGCAGCCGAAAATGTTGAAGAAAAGCTCGATAAGGCACTTGAAAACTTTAATGTTCTTCACCATGATGTTGGCTTTATGTGGCTTTTATCAGCCGGTGCAAATTTTTCCTTAACAGGAAATGTAAAATCCAAAAACCGCAATCTTCACGCGGCTGCAGCCCTTGCTTCCCGTTACAATGTTGACGGTGGTTTTATAAAAGCCTGGAATGATAAAGGTGCAGACGGATGGGTTATAATCGATTGTATGATGAATATCCCTCTTCTTTATTGGGCGGCAAAAAAAACCAATAATGTTGCCTACACTAAAATTGCCGACAAACATGCAGAAAAAACAATGAAGCATCATATCCGCCCGGATGGATCTGTGTATCATGTTGTTGAATATGATATCAACACAGGTGAAGTTAAAGGTTATCCATGGACACAAGGCTATGATTGTGAGAACTCTTCCTGGGCACGAGGTCATGCTTGGGCAATATATGGCTATGCTCTTGCCTATATTCATACCGGCAAACAGGAATATCTTGACACCGCAAAAAAAGTAGCACACTATTTTATAGCAAATGTAGCACTTACAGACTTTGTTCCCAAACACGATTTCCGTCAGCCCGAAGAGCCCGACTATATCGACACCTCAGCCGGAGCAATAGCTGCCTGCGGACTTATTGAGATCGCAAAATGTGTTCCCGAATTTGAACAAAAGCTCTATATGCAGTCGGCAGTAAACATAATAAAAGCTCTCACAGATAATCACTGTGACTGGACAGATAAAGACCAGAGCATCCTTAAAAACAGCTCTGCATTCTATGGAAAAGATTACCATAAAAGACTTATATATGGCGAATACTTTTATGTTGAAGCAATGTATAAGCTAAAAGGCTTTGATAAATTATTCTGGTAGTTAAATGAGGAGGAAATACAATGAAAAAATTAGTAAGACTTTGTTCGATTATTCTTGCTGTGTTAATGTTTGCAGGAATGTTTACAGCTTGTTCAGATGGCGATAAAAAAGTTTCAACCGGCGATACCTATACATATTGGGTGCCTCTTGATGATAATGTTTCCAGAACAAGAACAACACTTAACGGACACTATATGTTTGAACAAATGGAAAAAGCAACCGGCACAAAGGTTGAGTTTATTCACCCTGCACAAGGCTCAACAGGCACAGAGGCTTTCCAGATTCTTATGGCATCGGGTGAATATCCCGATATGATCGAGCATTGGTGGGGTGGATATCCCGGTGGCGGTGATCAGGCTATAAAAGATGGAGTTATCATAGCTCTTAATGATTATATGAAAGACTATGCACCAAACTATTATAACTATATGGAAGGCGAAGCTGCAAAAGAAAGCAACTATAAATATAAAGCTTCTGCAATTTCAAATGAAGGCAACTACTATGGCTTCAAAAACTTAAATGTTGGTAACTACAGAGCATTTAACGGACTTTATATAAGAAAAGACCTGCTTGATAAATGGGGTCTTGATATTCCCGAAACATTAGATGAATGGGAAGTTGTTTTAAAAACAGCAAAAGAAGATGGTATAAAATATCCCTTAACAGGCAACTCAATGATTGTTGGTCCTTATGGCTATAACTATTTTAATACACCTTATAAAGCTGCTAACTCATTCTATCTTGAAGGTGAAAAAGTTAAATTCGGACCATTCCAGAAAAGCTACAAAGACTATGTTGTAAAGATGGCTGACTGGTTTAAAAAAGGATATGTTGATATCGATTATGTAACAAACGATAACACAATAATAAGAGGTAATATCTGTAATGGTATATCCATCGCAGCTACAGGTTTTGTAGGCGGTGACCTTGGTTATATCATCCCTGCAATGAAAGAAAGAAATCCAAGTTTCAAGCTTGCAGCCTGCCCCACACCTTCAATGAAAAAAGGTGAAACACCAATATTCCAGGGACTTCAGGATGCGTGCGTAGATCCTACAGTTGTTATTTCAAAACAGTGTGGTGCCGAGAATGAGGACCGCTACAAAGAAGCAATTTCATGGTGCGACTATCTCTTTAGCGATGAGGGTATTATCTTAAAGAGCTTTGGTGTTGAAGGCGATACCTTTACTATCGAAAAAGATGAAGATGGAGTAGAACACTATACCTACACTGATAAAATCATCGATTGGGAAAATAGCGATATTTCAGGTGTAACAAGTCTTAATGACGCACTTTATCATTATGTTATTCCTGCAAACCACCCCGGATTTAATCAGCACCCCGATTATTTCAGAGGCTACTATCAGTATGAAGAACAGAAAGATGCTGTTGAAGTATGGAATAAATATGCTGATGAAGCAGAAAAACATATTCTCCCATCTATTACATTCACAACAGAAGAAGCTGAGAAAAAAGCAAATATCGAATCAAGAGCCAAGGCTAACTTTGTGGCAACAGTTTCAAATATTATTCTTGGTAAAGCATCTATCGATACATTTGACAGTGCTGTTAAAGCTGCTAAAAAAGCAGGCTATGATGAGCTCACAAAAATATATCAGGATGCTTACAACAGATATCTTGAAAATCTGAAATAAGACCTATAAATTAAGTAGGGGAGTGCAGCCCTGTATTCCCCTTTAAAATAACAAAGTAAAAAAGGACAACAAAAATATGCTCGTAACATTAGAAGAAATCTTAAAAGATGCAGAAAGTAAAAAATACGGTGTCGGGCTTTTCAATATGCTCAATCTTGAAATGGCAAGAGGCATAATCGAAGCTGCCGAAGAAGAAAAAAGCCCCCTTATCTTAGGTGTGGCAGAGGTTCATCTTCCCCTTATTCCTTTTGAATATGCTTCCCTCATTATGAACCATATTGCTAAAAAAGCATCCGTCCCCGTGTGCTTGCATTTCGACCACGGTGTTTCATATTCAGCTATTATGCAAGCTTTGAGGGGCGGATTTACATCTGTTATGTATGACGGAAGCTCCCTTCCCTATGAAGAAAACATTACCAACACAAAAGAAATCAGCAAGGTTGCCCATAGCTTAGGTGTAAGCATTGAAGCAGAGCTTGGCCATGTTGGCGGAGCAGAGGGCGGAGCTGATGACGGATGCGAGGAAATGTACACAAGGGTAGACCAGGTAAATGACTTTATAAACCGCTCTGATATTGATGCTCTGGCAGTTGCCATTGGTACAGCACATGGACCATATAAAAGCAAACCAAAGCTTGATATCGAAAGATTAAAGAAAATCTATGATGTATCCGATAAACCTCTTGTTCTTCACGGTGGAAGTGGACTTAGTGATGATGATTTCAGAAACACCATCGCAAACGGTATCCGTAAGGTAAATATTTGCACAGAAATGTGTATTGCAGCAAGAGAAAGTTATCTTGCGAGTGCTAACCACGAAATCCTATTTAACGATGCTAAAGAAGCAGTTAAAAATGTTGTTAAAACAAAAATGAAGCTTTTCGGTAGCTCCGGTAAAGCCTAATATAATATCATATATTTAAAATACAATTTTAGGAGGAAAAAACAATGCCAGTATATGAATCAATTAAAAATGCAGACAACAAAATAGTTATTTCTGCCGAAAACAGAGATTCAGTTGTTTTTGGTTGGGATAAGGTTGTAGCAGCTATTGCCGATAAGGCAGGAAAAGAAAACAAAAACATTGCAATCGACGGTTGGTACTGTCTCACATTTGAAAAAATTGCAAAAGCACTCGAGGCAAAACTTGCAGCAAATGGTGCAAATGTAAAACTCATTTCTGCAACAGAGCTTTTCAAATCAAGAGAAGATATCATTGCATATAATGCTCCCTATGTTACAGACGACCCGGGTTTTGGTAAAGTAAACAAAACAGGCGTTATCGAAGACATTATGTGCGATAAAAAAATTGCTGAAGTTAAAGCAGAACTTGCTAAAAAAGATAAAACAGTTGTTATCTATGGTGTTGGTGCTGCTATAAAAGCATTTGAAGATGTTCTCGACATTAAATGCTATGTTGATAACACTCACCAGAAAGTACAGTGGGATATGTGGGAAGGCCGCCTTTTAGCATTCGGCTGTACAGAACCTGTTCAGAACTACAACTGGAAAGAATATAACTATTCTGATTACTATATGTTAAAACGTCAGAAAGACTATATGTATGAAGCAATGGATTTCTACATTGAAAACTATTTCGAAGATGACCTTGTTCTCGTTCCTCAGAAAGCTTATAACGAAATAATGTCAACTCTTGTAAAATACCCAATCCACGAAGTTAAAATCTTCAGCCCCGGTCCTTGGGGAGCTTATAGATACAACGATATGGACTACGGCGTAGAAGGCTTAGCTAATAACGCTTGGAACAAAATTGCAGGTCCCGAACTTCGTATCCTCATCGACTTTGGCGGCGAAAGAAGCATTTCAATGCCTATGCTCAACGCAATGCAGTATGGTAAAGAATTAGTTGGTGAACTCATCGACAAAAAATATCCCGGTCTGTTCCCACTTGATATCTGGCTTGATGACGGCTGGCATCCCACACCACAGCCGGCAGAAAGAATTTCAATGCCTATGCATATTCACCCAAGCAGCAAATATGTTGAAGATAATTTCGATGAGCCTCTTGGCAGATACGAAACATACTACATAGCAGAAGCATACGAAGGTGCAAACACCTGGATGGGCTTCCACGATGATGCCGACATTGAAGAATGGGAAAGACTCTGTGAAGAATCACAGAATATCAAACCTATTGAAAACTGGAAAGACTTTATTGCCAACTGGTCCAGCAAAGAAGGCGACCTCTATCTTATTCCACCCGGAACAATGCACGGTCACGGTGGTAACCAGATGGTTCTTGAAATGGATACCAACCCCAGTATCAATGGTACAGAATATTCATTCTTTGAATATGACTTTGCCCGTCCTTCATGGGATGACAATGCAAAAACAATGACAGGCAAACCTCTTAAAATGCACCTTGAACACGGCAGAAATATGGAAAAAACAAGAAGAGCATCATGGGTAAAAGACCACCTTCTTTCAACTCCATCCGTTGTTAAATGGACAAAAGAATATTTCATCGACCGTTATAAGAGCACACCTGTTATGCCTTATCATGTAGAAAGAATTCACTTTGAAAGAAAAGGTGAATATTCAACAGAAGGCAAATTCATGCACATGTTCACTCTCACAGTTGGTTCAAAAGTTACTGTTCGTTCAAAAGCTAACCCTGAGCTTTTAGCACACTGTGATAAATTCCAGACACTCGTTATCCCTGCAACATTTGGTGATTATGAAATCATAAATGAAGAAGGCGGCAGAGTAACCTGCGTTATCCAGAGATGGAAACAGGGCTGATACAACACAAATAATTTGTAATTCTCACCATAAAGCCCTCCTTGTGTAAAGGAGGGTGGCACGCGATAGCGTGACGGGAGGATTGTAAATAATTTTTAATCAATAAAATTTATGGCATGAGCCGCAAAAGCGAAAGCTTGTGCGGCTCATATTTTTAAGGAGGAAATGTTATGAACATACTTGCAATCGGCGCTCACCCCGACGATATTGAAACCTCTTGCGGAGGAACACTTGCCAAATACGCAAAGCAGGGCCATAAAATATTCACAGCAACTTCCACAAACGGTAATGTTGGCTCAGCCACCCTTTCAATGGAAGAAATTGCAGCCATAAGAAAAGAAGAAGCAAGGAGAGCCGCAGCTATAATTGGTGCAGAATACATCTGTCTTGATTATGATGACGAAATGTTTTTTGAAGACAGAGAAGCAAGACTTGCATTTATAAATCTTGTAAGATACTGCAAAGCAGATATAATCCTCACACACAATCCTCAGGATTATAATCCCGACCATGAGCTGACAAGTAAAATTGTAAATGATATAGCAGTTATGATCCCTGTTGAAAAAATACAGACAAAATCACCTGCCTACGATAAAATTCCAATGATTGCCTATTTTGAACCCGTAAACGGTCTTGGTTTTGTGCCAACAGAGTATGTGGATATAACAGACACTATTGAAACAAAAATGGCAATGTGCCGCGAGCATAAAAGTCAGGTTTCATGGATGAGTGATAACTACAAAGAAACCATGGCAGACAAAGACTTTTTTGATGACTATTTGACCATTGCTCGTTATAGAGGAATTCAATGCGGAGTTCAGTATGCCGAGGGCTTCAGAATGGCACACAATGCTTTCCGTGTATCTCCCAAGAGAATACTTCCATAAGCCTATGAATATCTATACTGAAAACCACAAAGCATTTGGTGAATGTCTTTTTATTGAGAATTCACTTTGCAAAATAGGAATACCGCTTAATTTTGGTATTCGTATAGCCTATCTATCCTATAATGATAGTGGCAATCTCTTTTTTGAGCAGCCTGAATCTATGACAGAACTATCCACTCCCCAAGGCTGGAGAGTAAGAGGTGGTCATCGTTTGTGGCTTGCTCCCGAGGGGGAGGATGTATATTATCCCGATAATGAGCCTGTGTCTTATGAAATCACAGGTAATTCTGTGTGCGTTTATCAAAAAACAGACCCCTGGCTTAATATCAATAAAACTATGAAAATAAGCTTTCTTTCTGATGACAAGATAGAAATTATTCATAAAATTAAAAACCTTTCAGAAAAAGGAAGAAAATGTTCACTATGGTCTATAACATCAATGGCACCGGGTGGGATAGAATATATTCCACTTCATCATAGAGATGGCGGATTTGACCCACTTCATTGTATAACAATGTGGGACTACACAAGCCTTGGTGACAAAAGAGCAATCTACAAGAGGGATTCCATAACCCTTACCCACACCCCAACCGGTGAAAAGTATAAAATCGGAGTAGGGCATCCGGCAGGGGCTATAAGCTATAAAAATAAAGGGGTATTATTTGAAAAATCATTTGAAATATATCCCGAAAAAGAATATCCCGACGGAAATGTTTCTTTTGAAACCTTTATGTGTGACCATATGGTCGAAATAGAAAGCCTTTCGCCTTATGTAACTCTTCAAAAAGGCGGGGAAGCTAGCTATAGGGAAATATGGACACTTTCGGATATATAAATTTTAAAAAATATTGGGGTTGTCGCGATAGGAGATTCTTCGCTAACGCTCAGAATGACACTAACATAGAAACTTTTAAAATCAAAATGTCATTCTGAACAAAGTGAAGAATCTCAACCCCAATATTTACAAAAGATTCTATATAAATTGGAGGAACTATGAAAACAAATATTGCAGCAGTAGGTTTGGCTCATCCCTTTGAGGTTGGCTACGATGACGCCCCAAACCTTTTAAATAAAACAGCCTATAGCCTTTTAAAAATTGGCATAGACTGCAAAAACACAAATGTTATAATGCATGATTTAAACACGGTTAAAGAGGCAGCAGATGCCGTCAAATCAAGCGATGCCGATGTTATTTTAATCTGTATTGCAACCTGGAGTGAAGATCATCATCTTTTAGATCTTCTATCCTACATAGATAAGCCTGTTATATTAAGAGCATATCCTGCTTTCGACACAGGCTCCCTTTGCTGTGCTCATCAGATAGGTGCAGTATTTACAGACATCGGCAAAAAATATGAATTCGTATATGGCGAAGCAGATGATGAAAGCTGTGCTGCCGAGACTGCAAATATCGCCAAAGCCTATGCTTTAAAAACCGTTATGAGCCGTACAAGAGTCGGTGCAATTGGTGGCAGAGTTAAGGGTATGACAGAAATTGCCTACGATGAATTTTCAATAAAAGAAAAGCTTGGTGCAAGGGTTGTAAATCTTGACGAAAAAGAAATGCTCGGGAAGGTTGAAGCTATAACGGATGCCGAAGCAGAAAAAATCCTTGAAGAAAAGAAAGATGTTTTAGCTCCCTGCAAAATTCTTTCGTCAAAAGAATCAATGCTTGAATCAATTAAATATTATAAAGCATTAAAAGACTTAGCTGCAGAATATGAGCTTGAAGCACTCTCTGTTAAATGCTACACCACCTATATGGGCAAAATCTGCCTTGGCTATTCACTTTTAGCAGAAGAAGGCATAGTTGGCTCATGCGAAGGTGATGTAACCAATGCACTTACAATGAAGCTTATGTATGAATTAAGCGGCAAACCCATAAACAATACAGACCTTCTATACCCCGACGAAAAAGCAAATACCATCCTCTTTGCTCATTGTGGTTCTTCCGGCTTCTCTATTGCCGAGGGTGATGTTGAGCTTTGTCCTGTTCGATTAGCAGAATCCGGAGTATGCACAAAATTCTTAGTTAAACCCGGCAAGGTTACAGCAGTTAATATCTGCGGTCATGGTGATAAATTCCGCCTTTCTGCAATGGTTGGTGATGCTGTTCCATGCGGTATGGAATTCCCCGGAAATCCTGTTAAAATTAAATTCCAAAAAGATGTAACTCAGATAAGCAAAGAAATAATGGCAAATGGTATTGGCCATCATTGGATGGTTGCCTATGGCGACTATATGGAAGAACTTAAGAATTTCTGTAAGATAAACAACATCTTAATGTATGAAATATAATTGTGAGGTAAAAGTATGAAACGCTCAGAAATAAATGCAGTAATGAAAGATGCACTCAGCTTATTTAAAGAATACAAAATTTCTCTTCCAGAGTTTGTACTCTGGACAGCAGATGAGTGGAAAACAAAAGGCGAAGAAACAAGAGAAATAAAGGATAATATGCTCGGCTGGGATATAACAGACTTTGGAAGCGGTGATTTCTATGACACAGGTCTCTTTTTAATCACACTCCGTAACGGTAATCAGAAAAACAAAGAAAAATATCCAAAGCCCTATGCAGAAAAATTAATGATAGTAAAAGAAAAACAGATAACTCCAATGCACTTCCATTGGAGCAAAATGGAAGACATCATAAACTGTGGCGGCGGAAATCTTATAATTAAGCTCTATAATTCCACACCGGATGAACAGCTTGCCGATACTGATGTTGAAATCAGCGTTGACGGTGTTAAACACATATTCCCCTCAGGCTATGAGCTTTGCCTTAAACCAGGCGACAGTGTTACCTTAACCCCCGGACTTTATCATCGCTTCTGGGGTGAAGAGGGCAAAGGAACAGTTATTGTGCGTGAAGTTTCAATGTGCAACGACGATGCAAACGACAACCGTTTTTATGATAAAGCGGGTCGCTTCCCTGAAATTGAGGAAGATGAGGCTCCACTTTATCTTCTTTGCAATGAATACGATAAATAACAAATACTAGCGAGGGATAATAATGAAATTCTTTCATGTATACAATGAAGATTGTATAAAAGGTCTTGAGAAAAACGGACTTTTAAATAAAGACTCCGGTTTTAAAATTCAGCATGCATTTTCTGTTCCGGAAAATTTAAAATTCAATAAATTTGCGGCAAAGGGCAGTAAGCTTTATAATTTGATTAAAGATGGCAACATTCCATTTTATGTTGACAGAATATCAGGTGGAATAACCTGGCATAACTATGATTTTGACAAAAACCTCATAAATGAATACAAAGAACTTTTAGGCGATTGGTTCTTAGGCTTTCAGCTTCACGAAAGTGCTTCAAACTGTAGAACTTCAGATTGGCCAACCATTTTGAGAACTATGGGTAGTGAAGGTCCTTACAATCTTGACGAACTCAAGGAAAAGCTTGTAAGAAAATTTGCCGTAATGCCTGATGGCACACAGCTCTATGGCACAAGTCAGGATTCAATAGAATATTATGCAGGCAAAAAATTTGTCCACACCCATCCCGAATTTATTGAAGAAATAAAAGAAATTTTTCAAAGAAGATTAAATGACACAGATGGAAATATCCTTCCCTGTGACAGCTACTATTTAGCAACAAAAATTCAGGATGAACTTGGCATGAAAACCTTTATGCCCGAAGTTGGCTGTCAGATAGCTCAGATGAGACAGGCTGTATCTCTTGCCAGAGGTATGGCAAGAGCAAGTAAAAAAACCTGGGGTACATACTATGAATGTTGGAGAGAATCAAGGGAGGACGGAAAATTATATTACACAATGCCCTGCTTTAATTCAGATCCTTCCAATGAATGGTATTTAACACAGACTCTCCACCCCGATGATTTCACTTCATATGGTGAAAATGGTGGAAGCTCACGCCTTTTGCAAAATAGAATTTACTATTATTCTCTTATGAGCGGAGCTGACTATTTCTCGGAAGAATGGGGCTTAAACTGCAGCTATTCTGATATGACAGATTTCACTCTTTCAGAATACGGTGAAACCAAAAAAGACTTTATCTGTACTGCCGAAACCTTAAGAGGAATAAAGAGTCTTAACCCCTTTGCAATTGTTCTCCCTCAAAAATATTCCTGCGTGGAAATTCCCAGTATGTTTGTTCCATATGAATTGGGACAGCATAAAAATAGATATCTTAATTGTGTCTTAAGCAGCGAAGATAAGGCATATTTTGGTCATATTGAAGATGTGCTGAAGCTTGCATTCGCAAGACATGGTACCATCTATGGAAATGAAGGCCACACCATAACCAATTCACGCTTTGGTGATGTGTTTGATATTATCTATGAAGATGCAAGCGACGAAACTCTTAATAGATATGAATATCTGATTGATGCTACTAAGAAAGGCAGCTTCATAAAAGCAAAACAGGGCTCAGACTATAAAATTTTAGATAGCTCAGATTTATCCTATCTTGAAGAAAAACTGAAAGAACTTATAAAGACAGTTATGCCTTGCTATGCTGATGGTCTTCATTGGCTTGTTTCCTATGATGAAAATGGCAAACGCTATCTTTCAATTTTCAATAACGAAGGTAATGAAAGAAGCTTTGAAAAAGGAAACACCATCCATAGCGAAGCTGATAAAACAGTTAATGTAACATTTAATCTTCCTGCAAATATTAATGTTATTAAAGAAGGTTATGCAAAAGCAGACATTCAGAGAAAAGATGATCAGAATTATCTTGTAACTGTTCCGGCAGCAAGCTTTGTTATAATTAGCTTTTAAGTGTAATATGGAGGAAAAAATATGAAAAAAGTTGCATGTGTGGGAATACTGGTTGCCGATGTAATAGTTCAGCCGGTTAATAAATTCCCCGAAAAAGGTGTGCTTGAGCCTGTAAATTCCATAACAGTTCACAATGGCGGTAACGCAATGACCGCAGCAATTAACTTAAGAAAATTAGGCGTAGAATCCGTAATGGTAGGTATGGTAGGAAACGATATGTTTGGCGATTTTCTTAAGAAACGACTAAGTGAAGAGGGAGTTGACACTAAGGGATTAAAAACTAATCCCGATGTGCAGACCTCTGCATCAGTTCTTATGATAGATAAAGAAGCAGAACGCTCATTTTTCCATTGTACCGGAACAAATGCAGTATTTACCGAAAGTGATATAGATTATAAGGCTATTGAAGATTGCGAAATGGTTTTTGTAACCGGAAGCTTTTTAATGGACAATTTTGACGGTGAGCCTACAAGAGATTTCCTTAAAAAGTGCAAAGAAATGGGGAAAACCACCTTTCTTGATGTGTGCTGGGATGCAAAAGGAAACTGGGGTAAGCTCTTGGATATGTCTATGCCTTATATAGATTTTCTTATGCCAAGTATTGACGAAGCAGTTTTAATAGCAGGACAGAACGAACCTGAAAAAATAGCTGATGTGTTTATGCGTAAGGGAGCAAAAAATGTTATTATAAAGCTTGGCTCAAAGGGAAGCTTTTTAAGAAAAGAATGGGAAAAAGAAGGAAATATATTTCCGCCATTCTATGTAGAAAATCCCGTTGATACAACAGGTGCCGGCGATAGCTTCTGTTCAGGCTTTCTTGCTGCATATTCAAATGATAAACCCCTTGATGAGTGTATGGTTTTCGGTAATGCAACAGGCTCATTCTGTGTAAGGGAAAAGGGCGCAACCACAGGAATAAAATCATTCGATGAAACAATGCAATTTGTAAATGAACATAAGACATTTAAAATCGTATAGTAAAAATCGTAATTGATAATATAGAAGGCAAAAATGGCAGGGGATTTCCCCTGCCATTTTTTTAATATGATAATTTTTTTGATGACTTTATGCAGTTTTTATAATTTCTTTATTCATTTCAATGTATTCTAAAACATCTTTATAGGCATCATTAAATTTGAATTTAACAGTAATATTCCCACCTTCGTGTATTAAAATCTCATCAATAAGTTCCAAAAGCAAATTTCTTGTAAGTGATTTTATCTTGCCATATTTTTTAAAATGAGCTATAAAATCATTCTCATCGCTCACGCCATCTTCATAGCTTTTCGCTGTATCGGTAAGGCTTTTAATCATCTTGTCTAGAGATTCTATTTTTTCTGTGAGGTTTTGCTTTAGCATTAAATATTCTTCCTGGCTTATAAGCCCGTTTTTCCAGTCGGGATATAAGTCAACCATCATCCGTGTGCATTTTTCTTTTTCCGCAAGTTGTGTTTCAAGTGTCTTTTTTAAGTGGGTAGACTGTCTTTTTCTGTCACTGCACAAATTGATTTTTTTGAGAATTTCATCCATTTCAATTGCCACATCAACCATATTCTGAATGACCGTAAGGACTGCATCTTCCAGCTTGTCAATCCTTATTGTATGATTACCGCAGGCACTCTTTTTCATTTTTCTTGCAGTAACACAGCGATAATAATGGTATGTTCCATAGGAATGAGTATTTGTTTTTTTATTCATAGCTCTGTGGCAGTCACCGCATTTAACAAATCCGGAAAATAAATCCGCCTCTTTTTTCTTGGGTGCCACCCGAACATTTTTGTTAAAAAGTGATTGTGCTTTTTGGAATGTTTCTTTGCTTATAATTGCCTCATGGGTGTTTTCGACGATAATCCAATCCTCTTTAGGAACCTGTCTGCACTGTTTTATTTTATAACTTATAGTTGTGTTTTTTCCCTGAACCATATTACCTATATACATTTCATTTCGCAGAATTCTCCTTACAGAGCTGTCCGGCCATAATCCGTCATTACTTTTATTGGCGGGATGCCTGTAGTTAAAGCCCTTAAGCCTTTTATACATTGAAGGATTTGGAATTCCTTCTTCGTTTAATTCCTTTGCTATGCCGATTATACTCTTGCCCGAAATAAATTTTTCAAAAATCAAGCGGATAACAGGTGCAACCTCTTCATCAATAATCAACCTATGATGGTCATTCGGGTCTTTTAAATATCCGTAAGTAGGGAAGGAACCAATAAATTTACCTTGAGAACGGTTTACATTCAGTGTTCCACGGACATTTACCGATGTTGTTGCGGCAATACTTTCATTAATAACATTTGTAACACCCACAGAAATACACTGCGTTGCAGCATTCATATTATTTGATGCAGTATCAACACCATTATTAAGAGCTATAAATCGAACTCTTAATTTTACAAATATATTGTCAATATAATTGCCGCTGTCAGTATAGTTTCTTCCAAATCTTGATAAATCCTTTACTATAACGCAGTTTACCCTGCCGGCATACACATCTTCCATCATGCGGATAAAATCAGGTCTTTCAAAGTTTGTACCCGACCACCCGTCATCAATATATATTCCATATTCTTCAATATCAGGGTGAAGCTTCAAGAATTCTTTAAGTATTGCTCGCTGTGAAGTTACCGAATTACTTTCTCCCTTATCACCGTCTTCTTTAGAAAGTCTAATATAAAGAGCAGCTTTCCATTGTATTTTAAATACGGGAGGCTGCTCTAAGTACATCGAATATTTTGTATTTGTCATGTTGCGTACCTCCGTCTTTTTTATGACGGCGATATGCTAATCTCTACAATACATAGTTTATCATATCGCCGCTTTAATATCAATAGGAAATATTATGAAAATTCCACTTTACATAAGTAGTGCTGTAGTTAAAGCATCAGAAAAGCTTCTTTCTCCGGCAAATTCAATTTTTACCAGTGTATCTCCAACTCTTACCATATATGGATTTTTCACATCTTCAATATATTGCCTTAACCGTTCATTTCGTGGTTTTGTTTTATCAATGGTCAGAGTTTTTAAATCTGTAAAATCTTTAATATTAAAAGTGTTTACCATAGAAAGCTCCTTTCATATCTAATATTTTCCAGAATTAAAAAATCTATTCTGATAGATATATTCTCGTCACATCATCTCGATGATGACCGAGTAGTGCTGAAACTTTCTTTCGTGCTTCATATTGTGAACATCCTTCTTTTACGAACTTATCATACTTCTCGTGAGCATATGTATGACGAAGTCCGTGAAAAGTTATTCTGTTTTCGGTAAACTCCTTTCTATGATATGCAATGAAATTCTGTAAGCGTTTCATAGCAAGGTGAGTTTTATCCTCGTTGTCAACAAATAGCTTTTGACCTCTTACTCTGTTTTTAAGAATTTTCTCAAATTCTATTTTGATAGGTTCGCAAATAGGTACATATCTCGTTAATCCGCCTTTGCCTTTAACGAATAGTTTGCCTGTGGCTAATGCTTTTTGTGCATCATTTGTGTCAATTCTGAAGCATTCTTCGAGTCGCAGACCGGCGTATCTTGCTAATGTAAATATTGCGAGATAGTCCTCGCGATTTGCCAGCATTGCTTCTGTAATCATAGCATTAAATTCACTGCCATTCCATGTTCTGTCAACGCCGCCAAAACTTCTTCTTTCAAGTTCTAAATCGTCATTAACCGGCAGTATATACCTTGTATATGGCATACTGTCGTGGAAAAACCTGATAGCTGCAAGCTCTGTCTTTATTGTAGATGCTGACAGCCCTTTGCTTTGCATATATTCCACATAGGCAAATATATGCTTGGGAGCGATGTTTGAAAGTTTCTGGAGATTGTACTCGTTAGCAAGGAAACGCATAAATCTCTTAAACGCCTTTCCGTAACGCTCTCTTGTTTTGAAACTGCCCACCTTTAAATGGCGGAATAATTTCTTATACTGTATTTCCAGATTATTATATGTTTTGCTCATTTTAAAATCCTTTCTTTCAGCATAGGGCATACCTATCCCGTCAGAATTCTTCCTCGTTACCTCTGTGTTTCCTGGTATGACTGTGTGAGAAACCCGGTATTTGCAGTATTTTGAGACGGTTTGTTTGTTCCTGTCTCCATTTTATCTAAAGCATATTGCCCGGTTAGTAATATTCCCGCAAAAGGTAGTTGGAGAAATTCTCCTGCGGTAGCATCCCTGCTAAACTCAGGTGCATATATTTATGCCGATGCTGAAATATGCCATAGCGGTGACATATGTAATTTAATATTTTCACAGCCGCTACTGTGGCAAGGTTCTGTCTAACCCCTACGGATTTTTGGAAGTATATGCGTACAAATCCGATGGTAAACTTCGCATTTTTATTTCTCCAACCAACTAAAACATCTTTGTGTCCGTGAACCATTTTACAAGACAGTGTAAAAAGTGCCATGTAGGACTTCCTGTAAACTTTTACTCCTAACCAATAAATCTATCTTTAAAAACAAAAAGAATGCAGTCTTATCCCGTAGGATATTTCTACATTCTTTTTATTAACCGCCTATATAATTATAATCTCCGTAAAATTGGATAATGCTTTTCACACTTTCCATTGAAGCAGATAGCCAAAAACGGACAGACTTATCCCGCCAACAATTTTTATGCTAACCTGCTTAACTGCTTACCCGTGTAACTGCTTACCATTTTTACAAGTACATTTTACATCATTTTTTCCTGATTTACAATGCCTGGAGGGAAAATAAACATATCTTTTCACTTAATTTTTAAATTCCCTTTAAAAAGCAGTTTGAGATGTTTACCTAATCATTATTTTTAAACCAAAATCAAAACAAAAACAGGTCTAAGACAATCCCGGTTCTATGCAAAAGGGCATAGTTATCCTAGGAGTATATAGCTTAAACCTGCTTAACTTCTTACCTGTGGAATCTTCTTACCATTTTTACGGCCTCATTTTAACACAATAATTTTAGCTTTGCAATAGGTGGAGCTGTTTTTTATTAAATTTTTAAAAAGCATAAAAGAACAATGTCAAAGTTTTTTGATATTGTTCCGAGAAATGATTGATAAAGTTCCGAGTTATATATATTATGTGAATTATCTGATAATTTTTTGGTAGATTTAGTTTAGAAAAATTATATTTGCGTAACATTACAATGTTACCGAGTGTTGACAATATAACATCAAAATGTTATAATGTCTTTGGAGAGGTGATACTATGAATGAAATTATAATATATCATGGCTCGGAATATATAATAGAAAAGCCTGAATATGGCAAAGGTAAGTCATATAATGACTACGGTCGCGGTTTTTATTGTACTGAATATATAGATTTAGCAAAAGAATGGGCGTGTGATGAAAAGCACGGAGGCTATGCAAATAAATATTCGCTTAATATGGAAGGACTTAAAGTCCTTGATTTAAACGGAGATAATTTTTGCATTTTGCATTGGCTTTCCGTACTTTTAGAAAACAGAAAATTCACTTTAGATAATGATATTGGTAAAGCTGCAAAAGAATATATATTGAAAAACTTTCCCGTTGACACAAAAGGAGTTGATGTTATTAAAGGATATCGCGCTGACGATTCATATTTTTCTTATGCCAGAGACTTCCTCCAGAACGGAATTTCTGTTAGAAGACTTACGCAGGTTATGAAACTCGGTAATCTTGGAAATCAAATTGTTCTTATCTCACCAAAATCCTTTGAGCAAATAAGATTTCTCGGCTATGAAGAAGCTCCGCAGGAAATACATTTTCCTCTTCGCAAAAACAGAGATGAGCTTGCACGAATAGAATACCTTTCTGACCGACAGGGCGGTGCATTCACAGCTGATGATATACTTATGATTGATATCCTGAGAGGAGAGATAAAAGCAAATGATCCACGCTTACAATAAAATATATTTAGAAGGCGTTATGAAAAATCTTGCTGCGTTGTTTGACATTGCAATTAATGCTGAAGGATATGACGAAGATGAATTTGCAAATATTTTTCAGAAATCCGATATCGCATCAGGAATTCAAAACGGTGTACCGGATATGCTTGCAGGTAAATCAGCGACAGAACTTTTGATTGAACTGCTCGGAAAAGATTGCGAATACACCCATATCCCCATAGACAGAACACCTCAATATTGGGCAGGGTGGGTTTTAGCCTATGCACAATGGTATTTAAACAAAAGTTTTGCCCAAATACTTTCTGTTGTGCCTTTTAGTCATTTAGTTAATATGTATCACCCATATCACGAAGCTGATGAAATGAAAACGATTGAAATAATACAAGATTTATTTCCAAAGACTTCTGCATTAAAAAGACTCAGGCAGGAGCGAAACCTCACACAAGAGCAGCTTGCAGCCTTAAGTGGTGTTAATGTACGTTCTATACGCTCATACGAGCAGGGGAGTAACGACCTTTCAAAAGCTCAGGGCGAAACACTTATGATGCTTGCAAAAGCCCTGAACTCTACAGTTGAAGATTTATTATCTTAAATAATCCAATCTTAAAATATTAATGGAGGTGATCGGCCATGTCTACAAGTTACTATATGTATACCGAGGTGAATATAAATGGAAAATGGACATGTATAAATAATAGAGTAACGGATATTGAAAAAGATAAAGAAGTATTAAGCGAAACATATTATAGTGGTTCACGTTCTTATTTTGGTGCAACGGCTAATAAAATTGAAGATATTGGATATTGGATAAATCACAATGAAATGTCTGATGACTTAAAAAGTATTTTTAAAGACAGTGAGTATTTCCATGCAATCGCTGTATCTCCCCAAAGTATGAAAGCTTGTTTTCCAGAAGACAAAACACTAAAAGAGTTTCGCGGATATATACTCAAAGATACATTATTTCGTTTTCAAACAGGAGATGTTGACGACATTTACGAACGGCTATCAGCAGATGAATATCTTGTTCTGCCGGAAGAGAAAAAAGCATTTTATCAATTTTACGAGTGGAATGCTGAAGACGGATGGTACAAATATTTCCAAGAAATCTTAGAACATTTCAACTGGCAAAAATACGAATGGGGACTTGTAAATTGGGATAAGGAAAATGACTATGAATTCCGTCTTGTATTGATTGTTTGCTGACAATATTAATTATATTATAAAATAAGCACAACTTATGGATTAAATACCCGTAGTTGTGCTTTTGTTATTAACTTTAATACTCCGTTTTTGTGAAGTATAAAATACTTTGTTGTTGCTAGCTACATTCCTGCAAAAATGCTTTGGCGACTTCTGTACTTTGATACAACTTTTGTCCAGTGTTTTCAGTATGTTTTTGCACCTCTCCCTACTAGTGCAAAATCATATTGAAAAGTACAAGATTTACAAATCTGAAAACATACTAATTTACTATGTTTTCATGCATATTAGGGGGTGGAACTGTTTTGCCTTTTCTTCACTCCATAAAAAATGTCCTAAAAATAATTTTTTTGCAACCCACCCATATGAAGGAAAAACGCATCATATCCTACATGTTATTTTTAAAAATTATCACACAAAAATAAGATATAACTTTGTAGGGTACATTCTATTTTAAAATTGCCATTTTGTCATGGTTTGAAATACATGATATTAAAGGGTTTGTGAAAGCTTTAAGACTGGAGGTGCTGCCTGTTTTTTGACTATTTTAAAAATCGTAAAATTTTCGACCATACCTCCAGGCTTAAAAGACAAAATTTAAGCGTTTCCTTTCGTTTTTTGCTCTTTTTGTTCTAAAAAGATAAGTTCTTCTATTTTTGCTAGTAAAATAATTTTATTATTTAGCAAATTTATATTTGCCTTTGCCAAATCCTTTTACTTCTTCGATTATCTGATTCAATTTAAGTTTTGAAATCAATGTCCCTGCAGCAGAATAAGAAATATTACAAATTATAGAAACATCATTTCTTCCGAAAACTTTATCATAACCGGCGAATTCAAACAAGCTAATAATATGAGCAATTGTTCGTTTTTCGAATCCTAACTCGGCTATTCGACTATCAATAGCCGAGTTCTCGTTATCAATAGCCGAGTTTTCATCGCTGAATTGATTATCTATGTGCAAATATCTGTTCTTAAGCTCGTTGTTTTCATTAAACAAAAGATTACGTATAAATTTTTCAAGATAAGCAGTCGTTTCGTGAATATTTTTCTGCAAATTTGTATAATTAGCTCTTACTAATGCGTTCCTGAAATACCACGCATTTTTCTGGAAAATTTCGTTTGTAGCATCATATCCAAGAGAGCGTAAATATTTTATGAAAAACACAGCAGTTGTTCTTGTGTTTCCTTCTCCAAAAATATGAATTTGCCAAAGTCTTGAAATAAAATACGCAAGGTGCTCTATAATTTCGTCTGTTGAAAGACCTTTATAGCTGAACTTTTTTTCTTCTGCAAAATCATATTCTAGTGTTTCACGAAGTTCAGCAGCGTTGCCATATAGTACGGTTGCACCGCCTAACACCCATTCGCTTTTTGTTATATTGTAATCACGAATTTTTCCTGCATGTTTAAAAATCCCATTAAACAACTTTTTATGAATACCTATATATTCACTAGGTGAGAAGGAAAATGAATTTTCTGAAAGAATGTGTGCAATACGCTGCGAAACTTTATCTGCTTCTTCAGTACGATCTTCTGCATCTTTGGTCGGGTTTTCCCTGTAATAGCTTTCAATTTTTTCTCTGGCATCCTCCATCGAAATATTACCTTCAATATTTTCAATAGCAATATTTACAAGTTCTTCCGATGGTTCAAGCCCATCAACCTTCTGCAATCCAATCGCCGTACTCCATGCATAAACTTTATATCGTTTATCCGGCTCGGATTCTTTTATATATTCTTTAAATGGATCTCGCTCCATATTTGCACTTCCTTTCCGTTGATATTGTTTCTTTTGTGTTAACTTTTATATTACAGTATACATTTTCAACGCTACATTAAATGCATCCAAAAACTCTTCTCTTGACGTCGGTTTCTCTTCAAGCGGAAAATCATGAATAAGTTGATAACCTCTTAAAGCATATGCATTTAATGTTTTTACGCCCTCATCAGAAAGCATTGTTTCATTATCACTTAAATAACGAAGCATCATCTCCTCAAGTTTAGGGTTTTGAACATCAATTTCTTGGCGTTTTGCCTCAGAAGCAACCAAAAGACCGGCGATCTGTGCTTTACAATCAATATAAGGCTTGGGGTAATTTTCCGTTAATTCATTAAGATCTGATGCATCTTCATCAAGTTGAACTGCAGCCATACCCAATAAAGCACAACAATAATACACGTCGAACTGAAATTCGAATTTGTTCTTCTTTCTCGAACCGTGAGAGCCGGCGGGACTGATTATATCAGCAAAAAACGACTGTGCATTTTTAGACATCTTAAAATGCATTATTCTTCATCTCCTTTATGCTCATGTTGATAAGAATCGAAAAATTCTATGCCTTCATGTACTTCTACCTCACCGGTGTGTGGTGAAGCAATAATGGTAAGATACTGTGCATCAGATTTATCATAAAATCTATCAGCAAAACGTTCAACTTCGGCCGACTGAACAAATGCGATCATTTGATAAAAAACATTAGGAATAATATCTGCAACAGCTTGCCTTTTATCAAAGTCCATTTTACCCGTAGGTGAATCAATAACAAATGGGAATTCAAGCTCCGAATCTTCAAAAAGAGTTCCAAGAAAAGAGTAGGCAATACCAAGAGTCTGCCCTTCGCTCGCACCATCTCTGTCTTTAAGCTTTATGTAACGGTCAATATTTTCGATTTCAATAAAATCGTCCATTATAACCTTTTGAATTTTCTCGTTTGTCTTTCGAATAATTTCTTTCTTAAGAGCTGCAGTTGCTTTTTCTTTAATATCAGCAACTAATTTCTCAACAACTTCTTTTTTGTAAAGCGCGGCATTTGTTCTTGTTGCGGCCGCTATCTTTTGCTCGTAATCTTTTTCTAAGAGCCAAGCTTTGTAAAGATTATTATCTGCCGTAAGTTCTTCATTACTCTCATCTTTAGATTCGATTAAGTCTAATTGATATTTAGCAACAGCAATATACTCCTCTAATTCGTCTATTCTCTGCTTTAATTTAGCAGCTTCTTCGCCACCGGCTTTTAACAGCTTTTCTACATTAGTATTGAATCTTGTTTGTAAGCGATTTGCTTCTTCACGCAATTTTGAGAGTTCAACAAAGACATCGCTTAAGCGCGAATCATACGAACAAGCCATTAAGCTACTCTTTATTGCATTGAGTACAGACTGTTGGTCACTACCCAAATATTTTTCGGCATTTTCAAGAATGGTCTTCTTTTCACTTTCTCCAATGCATCTTCCACAGATACAGTCTTTGTCATGCGCCAGTTCTACAAAGAAGTCTTTAGAAATAGTCTTAGGTAGCTTAAGTTTGGTCATACTGCTACCAAGGCCATACATACGATTACTAAATTCCTGACTAATCAAATAGGGTGATTTTGTTAACCCGATTATTTCAGAAATCTTTGAGTCAATAGAATCCTTATTATGTTGTTGTAACTTTATAATTTCTTGTTTTTCTTGATTTAAGGCATCGTAGTTTTTATCGAGAGCATCACGCTGAGCGACTTTTTCTTTTCTCTCATCCTCAAACTTTTTGATTTCTTTACGAAGATTAGTTGCACGTTCTTTTAACTTGGCAATTGTCTTTTTTATGCTTTCTTGACGTGTACGCAAATTGCTTAAAGATCCTTTGCTGCCCTTGCTCCCCTCAACATCTTGAATCTCGGATAAAATTCTTTGATTGGCTGCGATAATTTCATCAAGCTCATCCAATCTGTAAAGATAGCGAATAGTTTCTTCTGCCTCATTAGAGGAACTATCCATTGTTTTTTCCGCTTGCTCGCCGTCGAATATAAAGCGTCTTACAAATTCAGGAGTGAATATGCCTTTAAGGGCATCTGGTAAAAGACGTCCTTTGTTAGCACCACCCTTTTCAGTAGTTGCCGTTTCAATACGTGCCTCACCTTTACTGTAGTCTAAATACAAAGTGTAAATATAGAGACGTTCATCAAATTTTACCGTAATTTTAAACCAGCCCATATCCGCGTCAAAAGACTTTGGGGCATATTGTTTTACATCTTTAACATCCCAATCCACTGCCGTGCCATCAAACAATCCTTTGATAAGTCCCATTGTCGTGGTTTTGCCGGTACCGTTTGCCATCATCACAAAATTGTTTTTAATTGGATTGCCATTAGCATCAATAAACGAAAGCTTTAGCTCGGAGATTTTTCGAATGTTTTTATATTCAATTCCAAGGATAGACATTTTCATAGTTGTTCATCCTCCTCTTCAATGAGAGTCCAAGCTCTTTTTAAATCACCTTCGCTTGCATTGTTGTCAAATTTGTTCTTAATATATTTCTTAAATACGGATTT
The DNA here is from genome assembly GCA_045644205.1 of Clostridia bacterium. GTDB lineage: Bacteria > Bacillota > Clostridia > UMGS1810 > UMGS1810 > RGIG1828. The sequence continues at coordinate 65,396 of JAZRGM010000007.1, forward strand.
GAAATCAGACGGAGTATTAGACTCGTCGATTACTTGGTCGATGGTTTGTTCAATTATTTTATTCCTCATCGTCAATTCTCCTCGTTTGTGAAAGTTTTGTTAACCATTCTTTTCTATCTTGATCAGCATTATTATCATTCTCGCCAATGTCATCAAGAATAAAGTCAATTACATTTGCCTTCTTGTCCGGATTGTTTTTATCCAAACGTAATGCACGACCGATTCTTTGGGTTGTAACCAATTTAGAACGGTCAGAAGCAAACAACAAAATGTTTGTAACACTGCTGATATCGATTCCCTCTGAAACTTTTTTGCAAGTCAAAAGGCAGTTGATTTTTTCTTCTGCAAAGTTCTCAAGATTAATTTTCTCATCATCAGCATAATATGTGTGATATTTATCCGTATATTTTATCAACACTTCTTGTAGTTGCTTGCCATACTCCATTGTTTGAACAAATATAATGGATTTTTCAAGCAATTCAGGACGTTTTGAAATTAGCGCCTCAAATTCTTCAATTTTATTTATGGCTGTTTTATTAACCAAAGACAATTGTGTGAACATTTCTGTTTCATCACACGGTTCACCATTTTCTTTCTTTGCATTAAACGCAGCTATAATTTTCTTTTTCTTTTGCTTTTCTGCCTCAGTCAAGGTGTAAGGCAAAGGAATATAATCAAACTCACAAAGGATGCCTTTTTTAATAGCATCTTCCAGACCGAATTCAAAGATAATCTCCCCGATTTCATTCAGCAAAAAATCATTACCAACGTCGTCGTATTCTCGTTCGGGAGTTGCACTTAAACCAAGTCTATATTTATATGGTGATATTTTTCCGGTTAAATTTTCCACAAATGAGTGAGAACCTGCACCGTGAACCTCATCAAAAATAAATAACGTGTCATCTTTGTAATCACCCGGAGCTTTATCTAAATTGCCCAACAATTTAGTAAGATTGTTAGAATCGCGTGAAATCAGCAATAGGGCCTCATCGGGATGCATAATAAAATCATTCATTCGCTTATTATGACCATAATGGTAATGAATTTGCTTGGTTTTGAATGACTCTCTCATCTGTTTTGCCCACTGTTCGAGCAAGTCGTTGCCATACATCGTTATAACAGCTCTTTTAATTTTGCTTTCATCAAATAGACGATTCATTATTTTTATTGCCGTTACAGTTTTTCCCGTACCTGTAGCCATAGCCAATATGCCGTGTTCTTCTTCAATAAATTTTTCTACAGCTTTATCCTGATGAATCCATTTGTTATTCGCTATAACTTCATCTTTTTTATAAGGTCTTGATGATGTGCGAAGTTGGAATATACGCTCTTTTACAGCAGAAGGAACCGTATATATTCTCAAATTTTTGTCTTTGCTATTCCAAATCTTTTCAAAACGGCTTCTGTCAGACTCTACATACTCTTCGGTACCTGCCCATGTTTTGAAAACTTTTATACTTTCATAGTTTTGATATCCATGTTTGCTATCATTGATAGAACCGGAAAAAGAAAGCATATCTTCACCCTTATAAAAGATACCAAACTTATCGTGAAAATCCCCATCCTCAAGCTTTTTACAAGGAATAGCAAAACGAAGATCTATTATTCCGTCATATATCATCCAAGAAAAAGCATTAGAAACATCAGCCTTCATTTCAGATTCCAAGGCGCTCACATTTTCAAGCAAAGCCGCTTCGAGTTTCTTGAAAACTTCTCCGCTGTTATCTGCCGAGTTGATAATAGCGTCAGTATCCTCGTTGGAAAGATTTGGGCTCGTTATTAAGCGCATTTTACCTCCGCGAGATGCAAAGTCGCTTAGCCCGGACACATTGTATGTGATCCAGCCTGTAGTAAAAAAGCCAACGCCTCTGTCAAATCTATCTGCCCATTTTAAACAAGGCAAATATAACTCTTCTATTAAATCAAATTCTGATGTGTCTAAACAAGGTTTAACCTTAGGATAATCCATAACTATCCTCCTTAAATATTCATATCAAGTCTACAAAGGTGATTGTAAAAATCTTTAGAATATCGTTTTTCATCTTCAAGCAATCTTGCACCACGGTCAAGATGAGCCTTTACTATGCTTGGAAAGTATTCTTCTTCATTTATAGGTCTATTCTCACAATTAATTATCAAGGATTTGAACAATAAATCGTGATCTCCAAAAATAGTTTGTCGGCTCAATTCCAAACCGTCATTATCAGTTTTATAATCCTCTAAATCTATTTTACCCTTTCTTATAGATAGAGCAATGGCTAACTTCGATAAAATAAATGGTTGCATCCCGAGAGATTGTACAAGTGCGTTGAATATCTCTTGGGTTTGCATAGAGGTGTGTAATTTATTTATCATATCTTACCTCCAAAATAGGTATCTACAAGAATCTCTGTGTTTCCGTTAATGGTGTGATTCAAAACGAATTTATTAGACACGATATCTGAAATGACATCGCAATAGTCTCCAACAATTTCTTCATCTGTAGATAAAATAATAACTTGTCCATTAAGTTGTTTGAAAAACCGTTCTAGAATTTTACCACGATGTTCCTTATCTATACGAGCAAACGGTGTATCAACAATATATGGTACATCGATCTTGTTAAGTTGCGAAAGTGCTTGATATAGTGCCATAATAAATATTTGTTTTTCGCCTGCAGAAAGTTGTTGCTTAACTTCAACAGGAAGCACAATTGTATTCTCACCGGATGACATTTTTTCTTTAAGGATTTCGTATGCATACAATCCAATTTGTGCAATAACATATTCAGAACCATTTTTGTCGATTGTTTTCTTGAGTTCAATAGCATCAAATGATTTTTCTTTATATGGCAGAACATTTAAATTGCTATCAATGTGGATCCCGTCAATCAAATCCGATTTATTGATTAAAGAATTAAAGCATTTACGAAAGCCTTCTTCAACTTGTTTGATACATTTTTCATATAGAATTGTTTGCAATTCGTCAAATGCAAACAGTGCACGCGCTGAAATATCATTAATAGATTGTTTTTTCAGTACAGCTTCATAGCTAGCTTTTGCTTTTGCAAGCTTAGCAGAAGAAACAGCTTTATCAGCACGACATTTTTGAAGTTCCGTATCGATTTCAACAAGTTTCATAGTTTTTTCTGCTTTTTTCTCGTTTAAATCGCTTTTTGATTGCAGATAACCTTCGTAATTCTCTATACTGCTCCTTTCCATCTTTTTGCGAATTCTCTTAACATGATTTAACGATGCTTCAATATCATCTGTTGCTGCTTTTATACGACTTATATCGAACGCAAGCAAGCTGTTGATTTTGGACGTTAATTCAAATCTGTCAAAATCAGAAAGATTTAAGATAGGCGTAACGGATGCGGTGGTGTTTGTATATTCAATAATTTTATATATTATTTTTTCCGTAATTGTTTTCGATAATTCTATGCCTGATATATCCAAAACGCCAGAGATAATTGACTTAATTTCCGGAGTGTCAATGGTACTCTTTACATTGGCATCAACTTGCGCTTTGTGTTCTATCATTATCTGCTCTTTAAGATCCTCCATTTGTGATTGTAAAATAATAAACGGAAGTACATTATTTGCAATATCTTTGAGCCATTTTCTCTTTTCTTCGCGTCTGTTTTCCTCTTTTGTAATACGTTCTTCCATTGAACGCCATTCTTTTTTTGAAATACCACCACTTTTTGCATATACTTTTTCTAATGATGCTAATTGATCATCTATTACTGCAATTTCACTTGCAATTTCTTTATAATCCTCCTCTGCAGAAGCAATTCTTTCAGCAAGCAAATTATCTTCCGACAGACAGTTTTCATATTCTTTTGACAAGTTGAGACCATCTTTTGATTTGCTTCGTGAAATTCTACGAAAGTTCTCACGAATGATTTCCATTGTGTCAAGATTGCACAATTTTAAAAATGCTTCCTTGAAATCGGTATTCTTATTTCCGTTAAAAATAAAATCGCTTATTTTTTCACCGTCAAAAAAGTAAAACTTAAACAAATTCGGAGGCAGAGTTTGAAGTAAAAAGCTTTCAAAGTCACCCTTTTCGGTTTCGGAAACAACCTTGTTGTCTTTAAGCAATAAAAATGTTTCTGATATTTTTTTCCCTTTCACTTGCCAACTTCTATTGAATGTGTAAACATGATTCTCTTTACCATCATCGATTAGTAAATCTATTGTAACCGCAGACTCGCCAACCTTCTTAAGTTTTTCGTTTGTATTAATGATTTTTTCTACTTCTTCATAGTATCGGGCATTGTTTGTTCCAAGACCAAAAGCAACACAACCATATAAACATATTTTAATAGCATTAAATAATGTGGTTTTACCAGCACCGTTTTTACCACCAATCAATACCATTCGCTTAATGTTGTCTGCAATATCAAAGTTAAAGCCGTTGGAATCGACATATGGACCGATATTCTTCAATTGTATTCTTTTAATTTTCATTGTCTAAAACTCCTTCGACTACATCATAGTGCAACCAGCCTTGACCGATGATTTGGTCGAATTCTTTTTGCATCTTGTTATTTCGGGTAATATGTTTATTTGTATCGACCGAAACTATGAGTTTAGTAATGAGTTCAACAGGGATATTGTACTTTTCTGCAACTACTTTAATAGCAGTAATTGCTTCATCATCAAATCTTGCCGTTTTATATTCATCCCAAGGAAGTTTCGTACCTTTCACTTTATAATAAGTGTCCACAAGATTTCTGCACGTCAAATCTCCTTCTTCATCCCACATCTTATCTATAGCCTTAAGTTCGGCAATAGTAATGAGTTCTAATCTCGTTTCGTTTTCAAGTTCCAAAAGTCCTTCTAAAATGACACGCCTTGCTTCAAGCGTAAACGGTCCCATACCAAAAGTCCCGTCAGCTTTCTTGTAGACAGTACCATTACGACGTTTGTGATCTCTCATATTATCATCAGAACGCATTTTAAGAAGTCTATTTCTAAAATCGCGCAATAAAGTTAACTGTTTAGCGTCCTCTTCGTTTGAATGATTGATGAAATTCTGTAGCGATTTATCTTCTTTAACCATAGTGCAGCACCAACAACCAAATCGAGAGTTTCCAGTCACGGGGATTTTATCTCGGTCAACTTCTCCTAAAACACTTTTTTCCTCACCGAGATTTTCACCTTGATATAGGTTGAACAGATATTTCATATCCGTTCCCCATGGGCTCTTACAATCATCTTTAAGCAGAAAATCCCAAACTAACTCATTCGGTATTTCAGTTATTGGATTGTAAACATATGCATTGGGAATATCATTGTGCATATTAAGTAGTTTACCTTCAATCTCTCGTGCTGTAATAGTCTTAAGACGAGTAAGACTTTCGCCTTTTCGCACGCCTAATAATACAATGATTTCTCCGCTCTCTTTAATTCGGTCATTGACATATTTGTTCATTGGATTGATTTTTAGACGTTCAGTACACCATCTAAATCCAGGTGGTTCTGGTGTGGGGTAACCAAGTCCTATTACACGACTCCAAAAAGTCTGATCTGGCTCCGGATAAATAACATCAGCTTGAATATTAAGTCTATCATTATCGGCTGCTTTATTAATGCTATCCGAAGATGAATGCATATAATTCCTTACTATTGGATTTTCTACCATAGTATCCGACGTTATAATATATACTCGTTTGCTTAACTCTGCACCAGCATCTTTTAAACGCTTCATTGCCTCATAAACAAGACTTACAAGCAATGTTGAATCCTTGCCTCCGCTATATCCAATAAGCCACGGGCGCTCATCATGTTTATAAACAACCATTATTTCTTTTATGATATCTTCAAATGCTTGAAATTTACCAGTATAATGCATCACAGTTTATCCTCTCATAATCGATTCTTTCTTTGCTTCTTCTTCTGTTATCGGCAAATCTAACAGTCTTTTAATCTGAACATAGGTCAGAAAAATGCCCTGTTCATTTCTATTTATTTTTCCATTGGGTTTGATGGCCCGGTTCATCCAGCATTCTTCATTGTTCCGAAGCCAATCCGCTCGTTTTAATCCCTTAAGCGCAGCTGGAATATCAATGCCGGAATTACGGCATAAGAATTCGCACAAACGGCCAAGAGCTAAAATTATTAGTCCTTGAGTAATAATATAATCTTCCCTAAGACTTTTTTTGCTTAATTCACCTCTATCCATCTCATTCCATTCACGCATATTGGCTACAACGTTGCACCAAAACTCTCGAATTAAATTCTCGCTATTCTCATCATCACCAATAATTTTGACAATTCTTTTATGCGCTGTATAGAATGTGTTTAGCGTAAATATGTTAGATGAAAACTTACTTAAATTATCTTTTTCCTTATCCGTGTATTTTCTCAAGAAATCTATAGAGTTTACAACATTTTTCGTTATTATTGCTACTCGATCTTTCGATTCATATAACGTATTTAAAGATTTAGATGTTGTAACAGCATGCTTATTTAAGTCAGTAAACATTTGTTGGCTATGTTGAAGACCTTGATCTCTATACATTACAATAGAAATAGTTTCTTCTTTTAATGACTCATCTTCAATCAACGCTGCTTGAATTGCCGATTTTCGATGTTGTCCGTCATTTATTAAAAATACTGCATCCATATCAATTTCAAGTATTCCGGTTGAAGAATCTTCTGATGATGGTACAAAATCCATTTTCCCATCAACTGAGGCTGCCAACGCAGAGAACACATATGACAATCTGTTATCAATTATGTAATCTCTAATTTCAGGTATTCTTAATTCATTTAGTTTTCGTTGTGCTCTATGTTCAGGCGCTATATCTTCGTTAGTATCTGTTATAAAGATTTTTTCTAACAAACCTAACGGAACCATACAAATGTAGTATTCTTTTCCTGCCTGCTTTCCTTTAACTGCTGGAAAATTGTATTTTAACATAACTCCACCTCGTTATACTTAAGTATATACGTAAGTATATCGTGTAAATAATAATTTGTCAACTGAATTCTATATTTTTCTTACTTTTTTATCTTTTTCTACCCAAAAGCTTTAATTTCACTAGTCAAGTACGATTTAGTCAATCGTACTTGACTAAATTTCTACATATAAAAAGCGGCGCAATAAATGCACCGCTCCATCAAGTTTATTATTTTGTACTTCCAGGAACAAGTAATTCCTTCGCAAAATTTGTTTTCTGTTGATTTATATCTGTTCGAGGGTAGTTTTTAGAGAACAGGCATTCATCACTTCTTGCCACATCATAATAGCTTATATCCGTAGTATGCCATTTACCATCAACATAAACTTCATTCCATGCGTGTATATCATCGACAACCGATATGCAAGGAATTTCTGCTCGTTGGCAAAGATAAACAAATGCATCTGCATAAGTGCCACATACTGCATTGACGGGTGGTGTGCCGGTAAATACTTTGTTAATTCCTGCAACATTCTCATTTTTATATGCAACCCTGTCGCAGATGTAATCAGCAATACGCTTTACTTTTTCTCTGTTAGTAAGATTGGATATCTCTGCAATAAAACTTTCGGTTGCTTTATTGGCAGGATCAAAATGCTTATGTATTTGTATTTTGCAAATACGATATCCGGGATATTCATATATATTTTTTATTGCTGGTTCATATCCAAAACTGAAGTTATAATAGCCAAACATTGATGCAGTTACCGATTTCATCGCCTCAATGCTTTCGCTCGAATTACTCAATGTAGCTTTTTCATCAACGAAATGGGCATATATGTAATTGGGATTATAACCATTTTCATCGGTATTTTGAGTTATTTCTTTAATGTCAACAATAGATTGTCTGATTGCATTGTAAGCATCTCTTGTATATACCTCATTGAAAATATCGGGATTTGCTTTTTGAGAGAAATCTTCTCTTGAATAAGAAGCTCCATCTATGTAAGTAGATTTTGGTTTTTCTTCTTCGTAAGGCTTATCGGTGTTAATTGAAACTGTATTTGTTTCTGCATCGTATGTAATCTCGATATTCAATGCCTTTGCAATATCCCGAAGTTTCACATAATTATTATCGTTATAATTTATCGCAGATATTTCTGCTTTTGTGCCGTTGATATAAATATCCTGACCTGAAACAATATCTGCTGCAAAAGTTTTACTTCCGAGCAACAGGATTACCGAAATAATACTAACTACAAATATTTTCCTCATGCTATAAGTATCTCCTTATAATTATTTTTTCTTGCGTTATTTAACAACCTGAGCGAATGTTCAAGTGCTCTTTTGGTATCTTTCTTGTCATTCTTATAAAAAGCATATAAGAGAATAAAAAATCAAACTATCACCTCGCAAAAATGTAAAAATTGGCTGAAAACCGCATAAATTGTAGAGATTTAGCATATCGCCTTATGGTGCTAGTATAACATCTACAGGTGCCATTGCCGCACCCATATTATTGGCATCGGTAATCCCTAAATCCACCATTTTCCCAATGGTCACATCGCTTATCCTTGCAAACCCTTTTTCTCTTCCTGCAACCACACACCCGCTTCCCGTCACAGTCCATTGTGATGTTGGCGTTCTCACCTCACCATATTCCAACGGAAAGCGATATTGCTTCTGACTCGAACAAAAATGGCTCGATGCAGTAATCGCCACATTTTCTGCAAAATTTCCTTCAAGAAGCATCGCTCCCACAATAAGCCCCTGGGCAAAGGTTGAACAGGCGCCATATAGCCCTAGATAGGGAATACCCAGCTCTTTAAGACCAAAAGAGCTTGCTGTGCACTGATTAAGAAGGTCTCCGGCAAGTATCAGGTCGATTTCGTCAGGTGTTTTACAGGCGGATGTGAGCGCTCCTGAGACTGTGTTTTTCATAAGGGTGCTTTCTGCCATTTCCCAGCTTTGCTGACCAAGCATATCGTCTGTATAGATTCCGTCAAAAAACTCTCCCAAAGGCCCTTCGGCTTCTTTTTGTCCAACCGATGAAAATGCAGACTGAATAAACACATTATCTACTGTGTGAGTTTGTCGTCTCATTTTAAATACCCCCGTTTAAAAAGTAATAAATAATTCCGTAGATAACAGAAGAACATATTCCATAAACAATAACCGGCCCCGCAATAGTAAACATCTTTGCTCCGACTCCAAGGATATAGCCTTCTGTTTTATATTCAATAGCAGGCGAAGCAACGCTGTTTGCAAAGCCTGTTATAGGCACAAGGCTTCCGCCGCCGGCATATCTTGCAATATCATCATAAATTCCTATCCCTGTTAAAAAAGCACCAATAAATATCATTGCAGCTGATGTGAGAGATGCGGTTTCTTCTTTTCCCAAATCAAACATGGAAATTGCCGAATTTATAATCTGCCCCAAGGCGCAGAAAAGCCCTCCAATAACAAATGCAAAGCAGATATCTTTTATAATAGGGGATGGAGGCGAATTTTCTTTAACGATTTTACTGTATTCATCCTGCGATAGGTTCTTTTTCATTCAAAACAATCCCTTCCGCCATAAACCCACCGGGCCTTTGGCTGTTTTTTTCTGAATTTTCAAAAATACAAATCATAAGTATCAAAGCCAGAAATATCAGAAGAACAGCAGATGCAATTCTTTTAATGTTCATATTTATCACCACATTTACTATTTGTAATTTAAAAATTAAATATAATTGAAAAATATAGAAATTGAAAAAATCTTTGTGAATTTTAATCATTAAAGCATGGTAATTTTTGTGGGCGTTTATGTGAAATATATAAACTGAAAAAATTTTAAAAAATAGGTTGACAAAAGGCTGTTTAAGTGATATAATTCTTTTTGTTGACGCGATAAGCGAGCATGCTGGAATTGGCAGACAGGCACGTTTGAGGGGCGTGTGTTTATGACGTGTGGGTTCAAGTCCCACTGCTCGCATAAGAAAAAAAGACAGATTTCGGTAAAGGAATCTGTTTTTTTTTTTCAGCGATATAAATTCCTGACGGAATTTGCGATATACCTTCGGTACGATATATCCTGACGGATGCGATATGTTGCCTTGCGGCAACGAGAAAAAGGAATTTATATCATATCGCAACTGTAGGGACAGGCGTCCTCGACTGTCCGTAAGTTATATCGAATTTGCGAAGCAAATATATCGCACGAGCGTGAGCGAGTATATCGCCGATAAGATTTACGCATCCATTTAATTCACCTTCCCAAAAGAACACTCATAATGGTGTTCTTTTTTTGTTTTTAAAACAAAATTTTACATATGAATAAATCAAACAAAAAAATATTAAAAAATTGCCCGAAACTTCTTGACTTTAGCATCTTGCAGGGCTATAATTATCGGAGTATCTAAGATAGCCATTGGAGGTAATAGATATGAGTAAAAAAACTTATGCAATAGACATGGTAAACGGTTCAATTTTTAAAAGTATGGTGGCATTTGTTGTTCCTCTTATTGCGGGCAACATCCTGCAGCTTCTCTACAACGCGGCGGACATCATCGTTGTAAGTCGTTATGCCGGTAGTGAAGCAATGGCATCTGTGGGAGCAACAGGAAGCCTCAGTGCTCTTATCGTAAGCCTTTTTATAGGACTTTCAGCAGGTGCAGGGGTTGTTGTGTCTCGTTATCACGGAGCCAGAGACGCAGGCGGAGTTCACAGAGCAGTTCATACCTCCATTTCTCTTGGAATAGCAGCAGGTCTTGTTGCATCCTGTGTTGGTATTGCTCTTTCAGAATATCTTTTAAAACTCATGGGTACTCCCGAAGGTAAGGTATTAGATGGAGCGGTTCTCTATATGATAATATATTTTATTGGTGTTCCGGCTTCTCTTATATATAACTTCGGTGCATCAGTTTTAAGAGCTCTCGGTGATACTCGTCGTCCTTTATATATCCTTGCTTTTTCAGGGATTGTAAATGTTATTCTTAATCTTGTTTTTGTAATTGAGTTAAATATGAGCGTGGCAGGAGTAGCAATTGCAACCTCTGTTTCAAACTATATTTCAGCCATATCTGTGCTCATTATTCTGGTAAGGGCAGAAGGGGCATATCATCTAAGCTTTAAAGCACTGAGATTTTATGGCAAAGAATTTTCAGATATTGTTAAAATTGGTCTTCCTGCAGGAATTCAGTCATCACTTTTCAGCGTTTCAAACACACTCATTCAGTCGTCTGTAAATTCCTTCGGCACAACAGCAATTGCCGGTAATGCTGCAGCGGGAAATATAGAAGGCTTTGTATATACTGCAATGAACGCATTCTATCAGGCTGCCATAACGGGTGTAAGCCAGAACTACGGTGCCAAAAGCGAAAATGGCATACGAAAAACCGTTAAAACCTGTGCAGCAAGTGTTACCGTTGTAGGGCTTGCTCTTGGAGTTTTAACAGCGGTTTTTGCAAGGCCGCTTCTTGGCATATACATAACCGATTCGAAAGAAGCCATAGACTATGGCGTTATAAGAATGATAATCTCGGGTGTGCCATATTTCCTCTGCGGAATAATGGAAGTTCAGGCAGGTCAGCTTCGAGGTCTTGGCTATTCCACCACAGCAATGGTAAATTCCCTCGTTGGTGCCTGTGGTTTCAGAATACTTTGGGTAATGTTTGTGCTGCCCTTCCGCCGCACAACTGAGGTTCTCTTTCTTTGCTGGCCGATTTCCTGGATACTTGTTATGATTATGCATTTTGTGTGCTATAAGGTAGTTAAGAAAAAAGCATATGCAAGGATGTTGGAAGTTTAAATTTTTCCTATCCACAAAGGGTTGTAAAAAATTTTAGTGATTTTTTACAACCCTTTTCTTATAACATAGGAATTTGCGCGTAAAGAGTGCGCAATTTTGCTTGTTTCAAAAAAGTGTACCTCTTTGCCCCCAAGAGTGGGGCGGTGCTTGCCGGTGGCAAGCGGTTACCGCCGACCGAAGCGAAGCTGAGACCAGGGGGCTAAAGTGGTAAAATCACTTTTTTAATTGTTGAAATTATCCTGTAAAGATGATAAAATAGTTTTAAGAAAATAAAATTTATTTGTCTGTAAGGAGAAAACATTACTATGCTTAAAAATATTAAAGGCGCAATATTCGATATGGATGGAACCTTAATTGATTCATTGATGATATGGAATGTAATCTGGGAAAGATTCGGCGATATTTTCTGCGAGGGAAAAGATTTTATGCCAAGCCCTGCTGATGATAAAGCTGTGAGAACCAAAACCTTAAAAGATGCAATGCATTTTCTTCACTCCCGGTATTCAATCGGCAAAAACGGTGATGAGGTTTTTGAAGCGGCAAGTAAAATAATGGAAGATTTCTATTCAAATGAGGTAAAGCTAAAGGATGGTGTGGCAGATTTTCTTGAGCATTGTCATAATCAAGGAATAAAAATGTGCATAGCATCCGCCACAGACACTTCTCTTATAAAAATTGCCCTTGAGCATTGCAAAATTGAAAAATATTTTGAAAGTATCATTTCCTGTGCCAAAATCGGCAAGGGAAAGGATAAACCCGATGTATACCTAAAAGCTCTTGAAACTCTTGGCACCAAAACAAGCGAAACCTGCATATTTGAAGACTCTCACATCGCCATTGAAACAGCAGATAAACTTGGAATAAAAACAGTTGGTATTTTTGATAAATACAACTATGACCAGGATAAAGTAAAAAGTATTGCATCGGTCTATATAGCGGATGGAGAAACACTAAAAAAGTTAATAGGGGATTGCGTCTGATTTATTAAAGATTCAAAAACAGGAGATTAATATATGAAAAAACTTCTCATAGTATCTATCTTACTATGTAGCCTTTCCATGGCCAGTTGTCAAAGCTCAGATACTGGAGTTATAGGCGGTGATGACGGACCCACAAGTATAATCGTTGGCAAAAATGATGGTAGTTCAGCAAAGGGACAGTTTGGTGAGCAATATGAAAAAAGACCTGTGAGAATGATTAATGTGGACGGAATTTTATATTACGACACAGGCGAAGCCAGCAAAATGGTTCCCCGTTGCGGCACTCTTGACGGAAGCCTTTTTCTATCGGGCAAAGAAAACGAAATCCCCCTTAAATCCGGCGGGGCAAATTTTGAAGCAGATGGCTATCAGAATGCAGCCAATAACACCAAGGAAATAAATATAGACGGAGAGTGGATTATCTTTAAAAAATATAACACCATGGATAAGGAAGTCAAAGGATTAAAATATTGCCACTATATAAAAGGTCGCTTAAATAATGCCGCCAAAGATAGTGAGCTGATTGTCCTTAGTGAAAAAGAAGATGTCACATTCAGTGATGTCTATGAACCCCTTTTAAGTTCACAGTATCCTGCGGACACTCATAAAGGTCAAATAATGCATAATAGCATAAATTGATTGGAATAGGTGATGCCATTTTGAAATCCCGAATTTTAAAACGCATATTTTCTCCCGACGGACTTGTCGTTGCAATAGGTCTTTCAATATTGATAAATGCGTCGGATTTTATTTCAGGAACAAATGATATAAACCCAATAGCTATATTTGCGGTGCTCCTTTATATTATCTATCTTTTTACATATGCAGTGTTGTATAAACGAAGCAAAGCTATAATACACTGGAGCATACTGACTATTTTTACAGCAGCCATCGGAATTGTTGTGTCTGAAAATCATCTTTTGATGGATTGGTTGATACCATTTGCGTTTATATTTATATGCCCGTTTTATTCTTTTAGGTGGCTTGTTCTTGGAAGCTATACATATTCTTATCTTATTGTAATCACACTAAGCATTATGATTCTTTTAATAAATCTTATTGATGTTAATTCAGATAATAAAGAGGTTAAAAAAGCAAAAACTTTTAACTACACACTTGCTGCCATACTTTCTGCACTTCTCATATGTGCAGTTCTGATATTTTGCCGTTTTAAAATAGTGGAACATTTCACCTACATCGGAATTGATAAATCCATTCCCTACGAACTAATGGTATTTTAATTATGGTATAGAGAGGACTAATAAAAATGAAAAAGATAATTGGTATTGTGCTTATTGTAATTATTGTTTTCTCATTTTCTCAGATAGCCATTGCGGGAAGTATACCTGAAGATTTGCTACATAGTGATGATGCACAGATTTTCTTTGCATATGTTTCATTTTATTACCCTGATAAAGAAAAACCATATATTCAGGTAGTGCCCACTAAAGTGATAAAAGGTGATTTGCATACGGGTGGAATGTTAACCTACGGTAATCCCAATGTAGTCGGCGATTTTGATATTAAGCCCGGTAATGTATATCTTTTTACTTATTTTGATGAAAATAACCCCACAGACATATTTGAAGTCACAAGCTACGACACAGCTTCTCTTAAGCTTAAAAACACAGAAGGGGATATGTGGAAACGCTTTGAAAAATACTTAAATGAAGGCAAATATGAAAAAGCTCAGAAGGAGCGTATTGACAGGATAAATGAAGCTTTAACCATCGAAAATGGGAAGAAAATAGCCTTGTCGGAACTGCTTGGGATAAATGAAAATTCATCCGGAGAGGTGTCATTTCAATATACGACGCTTGATGCAAGAGTTATAAGAATTGAAAAACAAGAATTCTATCAAATTGCTAAAGATATTATATGCACACAAATAGAGCCTTCGCAGATTACCGACAGACAAGGCCTTCGGATTCTTACGGATGATTTTAAAGGTGTGTATGTTTCTGTGGCAGGAAGGCTTGAAGAAAACCACCCCTCAATAAGCTATGTAGGGCAGACAAAATATAAAATAAGTTCGGATGATTTATATAAGCTTAAGGGTTTTGTTGATGAGCTGAATAAGAATTATCCGCCGCTTAAAAGAAATTCCGATGTAAAAGTATTATTAATCCCTGTGGCTCTTTTGTTCATCTGTAGTTTTGCACTCGGATTTATAATAATGAAAAAAAGAAAGGGGAATAAACAGGAATGAAAAAATTTATTGCCATTTTAATGACTCTATTGCTGATTCCAATCTGCGGCTGCAGTAATAACGAAAAAAAGCCTTATCTTCCCAAAGCTGAAAATGACAAAATGTTTATCACCACAGAATCAAAGCAGCATAAAGGCGATGGCTATACAATTAATATTTCAGATAAAGTCTATAATTATGAGCAGGACTTTGAAGATAGTTTTCTTGAAGAAAGTTGGGAAAGAAAAAACATTGATGATGTTAAAATAAGCGTTACAAGCTATAAAAATACCGATGAAATAACAGCAAGAGGGATTTTCTTAAGAGAAAATGACGACTACATCTTTGAAGATTTAATGGGCTATTCAATCTGCGGAATGGAAGCAGACGGCGATACCTTGTGGTTTAATATTCATGTATCGGAAAAGGATGTCTACATAGTTTCCTGGGAATACCCCAAAAATGCTAAGGAAAGCATAAAAAAAGAGTTGTCTCATATAGCTCAGACCTTTAAAGTTTCAAAATAGGAGGGTGAAAAATGAAAAAGATAATTGGTATTGTGCTTATTGTAACCATTGTTTTCTCATTTTCTCAGGTAGCCCTTGCAGGAAGTATACCTGAAGACTTGCTCCATAGTGACGATGCACAGATTTTCTTTGCGGAGGTTGTATTTTACCATCCAGATAAGAAAAATCCCGATATAGAAATAGTACCTCTTAAAATAATAAAGGGTGATGTTAAAAAGGGCGGCAAACTGACATACTATAACCCCAATGTAGTTGGCGATTTTGATGTTAAGCCCGATAATGTATATCTTTTTACCTATTTTGATGAAAATAACCCCACAGATATATTTGAGGTCACAAGCTATGACACAGCTTCCCTTAAGCTTAAAAACACAGAAGGGGATATGTGGAAGCGCTTTGAAAAATACTTAAATGAAGGCAAATATGAAAAAGCTCAGAAGGAGCGTGTTGACAGGATAAATGAAGCCTTAACTATTGAAAACGGAAACAAAATAGCCTTGTCGGAGCTGCTTGGCGGAAATGATTCTATGGAAGGTGATATATCTTTTCACTATTCGTCCGGCTTGGATGTAAAGGTCAGCCTGGTAGACAGAGATAGGTTTTTAAAAGTGGCAGATAGCATTATATGTAGTGAAATTGAGCCTATGCACTTTACTAACGGACGCGGCTTCTGGATTGTTGCAGATGACGACAAAGCAGTGTATATTTCCGAAGAAGGAAGGCTCGGAGAAAGCCACCCTATGAAAAGTTTTGTAGGGAGTGCAGAATATAAAATAAGTTCACATGATTTGGGAAAACTTATGTCGTTTATGGATGAATGGTATGAAGCCTATCCGCCCATTAAATCTGATAATGGAATAAAGCTATTGTTAATCTCTGTGTCTCTTTTGTTCATCTTTGGTTTTGCATTTGGATTTACAATAATTAAAAAAAGAAAGGGGAATAAACAGAAATGAAAAAATTGTTATCTTTTATCTTAATAATAACATTAACCTTAACAGCAGCAATATCCGCCTCTGCTTTTGGCACAGAAGGTGTATTTCAAAAGGCAAAATTAAAGGTTGGCATAAATGCACAGTTTCCTCCTTTTGAATATCGTGATGAAAATGGAGAGCTTGTTGGCTTTGATATCGACCTGATGAATTTAATAGGTGATAAAACAGGCTTTGACATAGAGTTTGTAGATATGCCATTTGATAAGCTCTTTGAATCAGTTGTATCCGGAGATGTTGCCTGCGTTATATCTGCAATTTCCATAACAGAAGAAAGAAATAATGTTATTGACTATACCATTCCATATCTGAGTGCTAAAGTAACCTATATAGATGGCGAAACTACCAGCACAAGCATTGATAACTATGCTATCGTTTTTCCAAATAATTCTGCCGAAAAAGGGAAGGTCTATGAAGCGGCAGGAGAGAGCGAGCAATCGGTTTATAAGCTTGTAAATAATGCAATATCAGGTTTTGTCGAAGATAAAACAATAGAAAAGCTTGGAGAAAAATATAATCTTAATAAAGCCTCCGACACAGCTGACTATGATTATGAATACACAGTATTGCCCGTTCCCAACGATTTTGATAAAACAAATATGGATGAATCGGAGCTTTCATCCGTTGGAAACACTTCTGCCACATCTGTCAGCTGCAGCCAATGGGCAATAGCTGATATTAAAAAAGCAGAGGAATTAAAAATCATAAACTATGGCGGAAACTATAATTTCCCCGGAGCTATAACCCGGGAAGAATTTTGTGAGCTGATTTATAATTTAATTGTAAATCATTCTAAGATGGATTTACCGCCTGTAACCGATACAAAACTCTTTGCCGACACTCATAGCGAAAAGATAAAATCTCTTTATTCGTGGGGAATAATAACAGGTAAAGGAGAATATACCAAGGAAGCGGTTGTAAGTTCTGATGGTACTAAAAAAACCTATCCTGCGCTTACCGTAATTGCACCAAATGACCATCTCACCCGCGAAGAAGCTGCAACAATCATAATCCGCATGGTAAATAAGTTTTTCCCTATGGCGGCAACTGAATTGTGGTTTGAATATGACGATATAAAAGAGGTTTCCTCCTGGGCGTTAAATTCTGTTCAAACAATCAGCAATCTTGGATTTATGACAGGCGTAGGAGAGAATAAATTTGCACCTCAGGATACCTATACAACAGAACAAGCCATAGCCACAATTGTGAGAGTGTATAACGCTCAGGCATCAGGCAGCGAAGCTGCAGGCGGGGTAGATGTACCGGCAAAATTTGTGGTAAAAGATAATATAAAGCTTAATAAATTCTATGTTAATGAAGCCATAGATTTAACCGTAGAAGCAGGGGAGTGCGCTGCTGACAGAGAGTTTATTGTCTACTACACATCAAACGAAGAAATGCTCGAAAGAGTGCTTGAGCTGGGTGCTGCAGATTATAGTAAGCCCCAAGAGATTTACTATATGTCAATGGATAAAGAAAAAATGAAAGAAAATATCACTTCCGCTTTGGGAAATGAAGCTGTAAATTATGACATAGAAAAGCTTTTGGTTCTCAATAAAGTTAATTTTGCAAATCTTGCAGCTCTTATAAACTCATCCTATGGCTCAGATAACCTTGCAGCATTAACCATCCTCACAAATGCTCAGGGCTATATTATGCCAAAAGATTTCAAGGATGATTTTGCTCTCTATCTTGAATATAAAGGCGACTATGGTGCCATTGTCAGCTTTTCTGAGTTTGGTGAGGGCGTAATCAGTGCAACTATGTCATTTGTTAAAAAAGGCGAAAAAGACAATGTGTTTTCACGACTTTATGAAATCTCTCAGGGCTTTGGTGAAGACTGCATAATTGCAGCAAGGGTTAGTTACTCAGAGTAATAAAAAAGATATAATTTAATAAAGAATTATACAAGAAAAGCGGCTTCGCCGCACCGCCTGCGGCGGAAGTGCGGAGCAATATCGCTTTTCTTAAGCCATGTGCATTTTTGAAAAGCAAAGCTTTTCAAAAAATTTTGCACGGCAATATAATCAATTTTTTACTGTATAGGAACGCAAATTCCTATACAGTAAAAAACGACTTGCCAAAGCAAGCCGTTTTTGTCTGCGGATAACAGGAATCGAACCTGCACTGAGTTGCCCCAACTAGCACCTGAAGCTAGCGCGTCTGCCAGTTCCGCCATATCCGCATATTTTTCTATATTCAATTTTTTGTTGTTATTTTAATTCTATTCTCTATTATGTCAGCCGCGCTTCCCGCGTGACTCTTGCGGTGCCCGAAAAACCATCAGGCAATAAATGCCTTTGTTTTTTCGACCGCTGCGCCTTTTTAGCCTTCGCTTCATCTGCCACAGGCAGCGCTCGGCAAAAAACTACCAGTTCCGCCATATCCGCATATTTTTCTATATTCAATTTTCAGTTGATACTCTAACTTTATTCTTTATTATGTCAGCCGCGCTTCCGCGTGACTCTTGCGGTGTCCGAAAAACCATCAGGCAATAAATGCTATCTCTTCTGCAATAACAACTTAGTCATTATATCACACAAATTCACAATTTTCAAGCATATTTTAAAAAATAACTAATTTAATCATTTTGTGGGCATATATATTAAAAGAGGTGAATTATTTGAACAAAAAATCTCTTGTAAAATCAATTTTAGTCCCGCTAGCAGTTGGCGCCATTTCGGGCTTTATATCAATGGGCGCCATGAAAGATTTTGCCCTTTTGGAAAAACCTCCGCTTTCTCCACCCGGTTGGCTTTTTCCTGTGGTGTGGTCAGTTCTCTATGTTTTAATGGGAATATCATCCTATCTTGTTAATAAATCAGATGCACCTCCGGAAGAAATAAAACGGGCAAATTTTGTTTATGCAATAAGCCTATTCTTCAATTTCTTCTGGTCGATTATTTTCTTTAATCTAAAGCAGTATTTTTTAGCATTAATCTGGCTTATAGCTCTTTTGCTTCTTGTTGCCTATACAATCTATCTGTATTTTGGCATCTCAAAAACAGCAGCATATCTGCAGATTCCATATATAATATGGCTTTTCTTTGCTCTCTATCTTAATTACGGAATATATACTCTCAATTAATTCTTCAGGCGGAAATTCTTTTGAATTTTCCGCCAAAATTATTATTGACATATACCCCCGGGGAGTATATAATAAGCTATAGAAGAAGTCTAAGAAAGAGGGCAGAATAAGATGAATAAAAAGTGTGAAAACTGTAAAATAAAAATTCGTTCCGATGAAGAAAAGAAAGCTCTTTTAAATAGACTAAACCGCATAGAAGGTCAGATAAGAGGCTTAAAAAATATGGTAAATGATGATAGCTATTGCACAGACATCATAATGCAGGTGAGCGCCGCATCTGCCGCTCTCAATTCATTTAATAAGCTTCTTCTTTCAAACCATATAAGAAGCTGCGTGGCAAATGATTTAAAAAATGGCAGCGAAGAAAGCCTTGAAAACCTTCTTGAAACCTTAAAAAAACTTATGAAATAAACAGGTGATTTTATGACAAAATTCGATGTTGGCGGAATGACTTGCGCAGCTTGCAGCGCAAGGGTGGAAAAGGCTGTTTCATCTCTTGATGGTGTAAGGGAGTGCAGCGTAAATCTTTTAACAAATTCAATGATTGTTGACTCTTCAATTTCAAACGAAGAAATCATCTCAGCTGTGGAAAAAGCAGGCTACTCGGCATCTGTTTCGGGAGAAAAGAAAATGCACAATAGGGGAAATGAAAAAAATGATGCAAAGCATATTTTTCATAGGCTTCTTTGGTCTCTTGTTTTTCTGGCAGCTTTAATGTATGTGTCAATGGGGCATACAATGTGGGGCTGGTATCTGCCGGAGTTTTTGAAAAACAATCCGGTATCTCAGGGTATATTGCAGCTTATTTTGTCTTCAATAATCCTTGTGATAAATCAGCGCTTTTTCATAAGCGGCATAAAAGCTGTGAAGAATAAATCTCCCAACATGGATACCTTGGTAAGTCTTGGCTCCGGAGCGTCATTTATTTATAGCATATATGCTCTTTTTGCAATGAGCCATGCTGTAAATAATGCAAACTATGACCACGCCTTTCATTATCTTCATGAGCTTTATTTTGAATCTGCCGCTATGATACTTGCCCTCATTACTCTTGGTAAAATGCTTGAAGAATATTCAAAAGGCAAAACCACAAGCGCCCTTAATGAGCTTATAAACCTTGCTCCCAAAAAAGCAAGTCTTGTGGATGGAGATAAGGAAACTATAGTTGATGCATCAGCTTTGAAGCCCGGCGATATAATAGCTGTCCGCCCCGGAGAAAGCTTTGCTGCTGATGGTGTTATAATAGACGGTGAATCATCAGTTGACGAATCAGCTCTGACGGGTGAAAGCATACCTGTTGACAAAAAAGCAGGCGATATCGTAAACACTGCCACAGTTAATAAATCAGGCTTTTTAAAATGCCGCGTGACCAAAAGCGGTGAAGATACCATCCTTGCCGGAATAATAAAAATGGTAAGTGATGCGTCTGCCTCAAAAGCTCCAATTGCCAAAATAGCCGATAAGGTGTCGGGAATATTTGTTCCGTCGGTTATCGCCATAGCTCTTGTGACAATTGCCATATGGCTTTTAATTGGCAAAGACATAGGCTTCAGTCTTGCAAGGGGAATATCGGTTCTTGTTATAAGCTGTCCCTGCGCCCTTGGTCTTGCAACTCCTGTTGCCATAATGGTGTCAAGCGGAATAGGTGCTAAAAACGGTATACTTTTTAAAAATGCCACAGCTCTTGAAAATCTTGGCAGAGTAAATACAGTTGTCTTTGATAAAACCGGCACAATAACCAAAGGCACCCCTGAGGTTACCGACCTTATATGCATCTCGGCATCAGATGAAGAAGAACTTTTAAAAATAGCTTCATCAATAGAAGCCGGAAGTGAGCATCCTCTGAGTCGTGCTATAATAGGCGAATCACAAAAAAGAGATATAACTCCCTGTGAAATATCAGATTTTGTATCCCTTGCCGGAAATGGCATAAAAGCAAGCTGCAATGGAGAAACTGTCTATGGCGGAAAGCTTGCGTTTATAAAGGAAAACTGCAGCTTTGCAGATGAAAGCATCCAAACCATAAACGATAAGCTCTCCCAAAAGGGAAAAACACCAATGTATTTTGCCACCAAAAGTAAAATACTTGGAGTTATTGCAGTTGCCGACACAATAAAAGAAGAAAGCGTTTCAGCTGTGGAAAAGCTTCATAAAATGGGCATAAAAACCATCATGCTCACAGGAGATAATGAACTCACAGCTAAGGAAATAGCCTCAAAGGTGGGCATCGACACGGTCATCGCAGGAGTTCTCCCCGGAGAAAAAGCTCAAAACATCAAAGCACTTAAAAGAAATGGAGCTGTTGCAATGGTTGGCGACGGAATAAACGATGCTCCGGCTCTTGCTAATGCCGACATCGGAATAGCTGTAAGCCGCGGAACAGATATTGCTATTGATGCGGCAGAGGTTGTTCTTATGAAGGATTCTCTATCTGATGTTCCGGCTGCAATTGTTCTAAGCAGACTGTGCCTGAGAAATATCAAAGAAAATCTTTTCTGGGCGTTTATCTACAACACCATAGGCATCCCCCTTGCGGCAGGTGTGTTCATAAAACTTTTTGGCTGGCAGCTCACCCCTATGTTTGGTGCCGCTGCAATGAGTCTTTCAAGCTTTTGTGTTGTGTCAAATGCACTAAGGCTTAATCTGGCTGATATATATAAAACAATTATTAAAAAATCCAATAAAACAAAAAAGGAGAAAAAAACCATGGAGAAAACAATCAAAATTGAAGGTATCATGTGTCCTCACTGCGAAGCAAGAGTAAAACAGCTTTTAGAGGAAATCGACGGAGTTGAATCAGCTGTAACAAGCCATAAAGAAGGAACCGCTGTGGTGACTCTTTCGAAGGATGTTGAAGATAGCGTGTTTGAAAAAGTTATAACTGATGCAGGATATAAGGTAGATAAGAGATAAGAGAGAAAAGATAATAGAAATGGAAAAAATCCGCCTCTGTGGGCGGATTTTTTTAATTTAGAACAGCTAAAAAATCTTCCAAACTTATATTTGCCATCGTAAGAATACTTTTTAAAGTTCCTTTTGCAATTTCTGAGTGATTTGGAATAATAACAACTCTACTTCCATTACTATATTTCATATGGCTTCCTTTTTGGCTTATAAAGTTAAAACCAAACTTTTCAAGTGCCGATATAAGTTCCATTGGTGATACAACAGGATACTTTGAACCCATTCAGACAGCCACCTCCATAGTGGTGACAAATATTGGTGACGGATCGGTTTCGGGAAGGTTATTTTCATAATAAAGCTCAAGTGCTTCTTTTAAATTCGCAAGGCTTTCATCTATTGTTTTTCCCTGAGATGCAACACCGCTTACAGCATCAGTTGCAACATACCAGTTTTCCTCTTTCTGAATAATAACTGTGCATTTGATTGACATTACATATCCTCCCTTGCAATATCTAGTATATAAATTATATCATAGATTATAATGTTGTCAACAAAAATTACGCTTCATAAAACGCCCTATATGCCTTGTATGCCATATAAATATCAACCTTGCTTGCCACCTCATAAGGAGCATGCATCGAAAGAAGCGGCACACCGCAGTCGATTGTGTCCATATCAAGATTTGCAATATACTGTGCCACAGTTCCGCCACCGCCCTGGTCAACCTTGCCAAGCTCTGCCATCTGCCACGCAACATCAGCATCATTTAAAATCTTTCTTATTTTTGCCACAAACTCAGCATTTGCATCAGATGTTGAGGATTTTCCTCTTGCTCCTGTAAATTTGGCAAAAGCAACACCCTCTCCAAGATATGCGCTGTTCATCGGCTCCGACACACTCTTAAAGTTGGGGTCCATAGCGCAGGTAACATCCGACGATAAACACATCGACGCCGAAATCGCTTTTTTAAGCATAAGCTCGCTGTAGCAGGGTTTTATCTTGTCTATCATTTCCGCCACAAAGTTTTCAAAAAATCTCGATTGCATTCCTGTGCATCCCATAGAGCCTATTTCTTCTTTGTCGGCTAAAAAGCAAACCGATGTTCTCTTTGGATTTTCTATATCAAAAATAGCTTTAAGGGCAGTGTAGGCACAAACTCTGTCGTCGTGGCCATATGCGGCAATCATAGAAGAATCAAGTCCCAAATTTCTTGCCTTGAAATTAGGCACCAATTCAAGCTCAGCGCTGATAAAGTCTTCTTCGCAAATTCCATATTTTTCTTCTAAAAGCTTCATAACATTTTCTTTGTATTTGTCTTTTTCGCTATCAGATGGAATAGACCCTGCCAAAACATTCAAATCTTCTCCTGTAAATGCCTTGCTGAGCTTTTGCTCCATCTGCTCGGCTGCAAGGTGGGGGAGAAGGTCAGATATGGTAAACACCGGGTCCTCATCATCTTCGCCAATGTTAACATTTATAATTTCTCCGTTTTCCTTAACAATAACCCCAATAAGGGAAAGAGGAATAGCTGTCCATTGATATTTTTTAATTCCACCGTAATAATGTGTTTTAAACATAGCCATATTGCTGTCTTCATAAAGGGGAATCTGCTTTAAATCAAGACGGGGGCTGTCAATATGAGCGGCAACAAGATTAAAGCCTTTTTCAATATCCTCGCTTCCAATAACAGACAGCACAATATTCTTGGCTCTGTTTATTTTGTAAACCTTCATTCCGGCTTCAAGCTTTTCTATATTGTCAATATTTTTAAAGCCCATTTCCTCGGCTAATTCTTTTGAATATTCCACACAAAGTCTTTCGGTTTTTCCAAGGTCAAGATATTTAATGTATCCCTTGCAAAAATCAAAGACTGTTTTTTTGTCGTTAATCTTTTCCCATGCTGATTTTCTTTCCATTTAATTTACTTCCTTTCCATAATCTATATAGCTATTGTATTACAAAACTCCAAAAATTACAAGCAGTTTTATTTTTAAAGACATCTTATAAAAATCGCAGGATAATACATCAAATTCGCAGGATAAACAATGGTTATGTTAAATTTCATATGCTATATTTATCTTAAACTAGAAAATTATATTTTTTTCAAGGAGGAAAATAATATGATAAAAATGTATAAAAAGGCTGTAGCCATAATGCTTACCTTAGTGTTTGTGTTATCTCTTGTGCCTGTTGTTGGTATGGCGGAGACGGTGCCGGTGAAGATTACAAATACTGAAACAGAAACTAAAAAATTGGGCGGAGATATAAGAGGCGGAACCTATTCTGCAAATAATCGTTCCGTAGCTCAGCCTGTTTCTAAAAGTGGAGTAGATACACAGGCCAGAAAAGCTTTTTTTCAGTATGATATTTCTGATTATTTACAGTATTTAACAAGCGAGTCTACAAGTTTTGTTTTTTCTATACAACACGGAGGGGATAATACCGCTAGAAAAACCTATTCCTACGATTTATATCTGCTAAAGGGCGACCATGTTGATGTTAGTGGTGAAACACCAACCACAAAGCTTTCTATGGATTACGCTGTCGAGTATGGTTTTGTGCAAAAAAGGAAATCTGGTACAACTTATTACTGGGATTTAATTACAACTTCTGATGATCTTATAAAAGTTGATAGTTTTGAAAGTACATCAGGTGATAGGAATGAAAAAACTTATAATGTGGGAGCTGAAGATATTAAGGCTGCTGTGAAAGATACCGGATGGGTAACTTTCATACTTGAATCTACAGCCGGGGTAGATGATAGTGGTAATGTGTTGCAAACATATTTTACAAGAGATTCTGAGAATACTTTTTTGCAAATAAACTATGACCCCTCATCCGTAACAGATGATAGCGTTCTTAGTGGCATTGCCGAAGAATTTACCTGGGAAGAAATTTCAGCAGATTCAGCTGCATCAGTAACAAATGCAACAAAGCTTCCAAACGAATTTAAAGGTGCAAGTGTTGTATGGTCTGATGGTGGTGCAAATGTTATATCAGATGATGGAAGTATTATTCAGCCAAGAGATTCTGAGAAAGATGTAACTCTTAAAGCAACACTCACATATGGTGAAGCAAGCATAGAAAAGGAATTTCCTGTTACTATCTCTATGGAAGAACTTTTAACTGTTACTATTCCTTATTCTGAAAATACATACATCAGTAGTGCAACTGATGAGAGAAATATTGCAAAAGGTGTTTACGGAAATAATAACGATAGCTATGTGCGTTATATGCGTAATACAGGCTTATATGGTATGAATGGAACTTCTTCCGACAATGTTGTATTTTTAAAATGGAATTTTTCAGACTATCTTAATGTGCTTAATGCTGCGCAGAAAATCAGTATCAATCTCAAAAACAGGGATGGTAAGTGGCAAACAAACGGTGAACTTCTTTTTAGTGTACTTCCTGAGTGCTATGAATCCTGGACTACAGCTGATTTAACATATGATTCTGCTGTTGAAAACGGACTTTACACAGCAGTTCCTGTTTACAGCGAAGCTGTTCCTGATATGCAGTATGAATATGAAATAACATCATCAGCACAAATGCTTGATGCAATAAAAAAATCTGTTAGTGATAATCCGGAAAATGGCATTGTGTGCTTTAAATGGTCTGCAGTAACAGGAAGTCGTACTCGGTATTGGGTACGCAGTAATGATTCAAGCAACTTTACAATCACCCTCTCATACTACGCCTCCGACCTTAAAACAAACGAAGAACTTGCAGAATCTAAGCTTGATTCAATGCCCTGGTCATTTGTTTCCCAGCAGGCTCAGGATAAAGTTATATCCGACCTTACTCTTCCCGAAAGCTTCTATGGTGTACCTATTGAATGGGCAAGCAGCGATGAAACAGTTATCACATCATCCGGTGAGGTAATAGTAGACGCTGAAGAAAAGACGGTTACTCTCACAGCAAAGCTTGGCGAAAACACAAAAGACTTTGTCGTAACCGTTCCTGCAGATGTTAACTATATCCTTGACTACACAAAAGCAGACTATGTAAATGCATATGTATGGGCAAAAGAAACAGGAAGTGAGTGTACTCTTGTTATTGCAACCTATGAAGGAAATGAACTTGTCGGAGTAAAGGCAATAGAGGATTTTGTTCCCCAGAAGGGCAAAAACTTCAAATGGACCGACCTTTCCGGCAAAGGTGATGGTAAAACAGTTAAAATTATGCTTCTTGAAAATATGACAACTCTCAAACCTCTTGCAAAATAATAAATATTATTAAATAACGAAAACAAATCAGACAATTTCATCATGGACAAATTGAAGTCCTATTCCACCTAACTCCCCGAAGACCATTATGGTTTTCGGGGAATTTTATTATTGTTTACCAAACTCGATGTTTGGCAAACAATAATAGATAAAAGTGAATAGAAATGGTTCAAAGCCGCCTTTAGCGGCTTTGTTCCGATTCTCTTCTCTCTTATCTCTTCTCTCTTCACTGTTATTGTTTAATGGCATCGAGCCATTAAACAATAATTTAGGGGGTTTCGTCAGTTTTTTATTCTCTTATCCCTTTGCACCCCTTGTGTTGCAAGGTTTTAAAGGGGTTTTATTTTTTCTTTAAATGCTCCGGAAAAGATTTTTTATTTATGATAAAATTAAAAAGAAAGGAGGCTTTAATATGCCTGAAAAAATTAAAACTCATAAAGATTGTCCATTTATAATGATTCCAAAATCAGTTCTGAAAAGCTCCATATCATGTCCTGCAAAAATCGTTTATTTCATTATGCTGGAAAGATACAGTCTTTCCGAAAAAAACGGATGGGTAACCGATGAAGGCGGAACCTATATAATCCTCACCTGCAAAGATATTATGGAATTTATTTCCTGTTCAAAAAGCTCAGCCATAAAGGCATTGGCGGAATTGGAAAAAGAAGGCTTTATAAAAAGGAAACATCAGGGCAGAGGTCTACCTGATCTTATTTTTCTCACAGATAAAGCACCCCATAGAAGGTTTAACATAGTGGCTCAAAATAAAGACCTCAAGAAGAACAAAATCAAGACCTTTGAAGGTATGGAAAATAAACCTCTTGAGGACGAAAATCCGGACCCAAATAATATTAATATTAATAATAATAAAATTAATAAAAATAATATTAATTATTCCTTCATTCCATTCAGTCATATAACAGCCGAGGAAAGGAAGGAATATAAAGAAAAAATAAAAATAAATGTCTGCTATGATGCTTTAATCAGCGACAGACCAAAGGAGAAAGTTGACGAAATAATAGATGCTATGGTGGACGCTCTTTCCATATCAAAGGAATATGTGGAAATAGGAAATATTACTGTTCCTTCCAGGGAGCTTAAAGAAAGAATACTTTCTATGAATCAGACTCACATAGAATATATCTGCGACGGACTTGAAAAAAACACAACCGGTATTAAAAATATGTCTGCCTATCTTCTTGCCTGCATCTATAGAGCCACCTCTCATATAAACCTTCACTATATGTCCATGGTAAATCACGATATGAAGTATGGGAATTAATTTCAAAAAAAGCTTTTCATTTAGGAAAAAATGTAGTATAATATACTCTGTATAGTTATATTTAGTCAAACAGAGGAAAATAGTATGAATCAGATAGAAATTCTTTCTCCGGCAGGAAGCTTTGAAGCCCTTAAAGCCGCAATTGAAAGCGGTGCCGACGCTGTATATTTTGGCGGCAGAGCCTTCAGCGCCAGAAAAAATGCAGTAAATCTTTCAAATGAAGAAATAACCGAGGCAGTAGCCTTTGCCCATCTTAGGGGAGCAAAGCTTTATGCCGCGGTCAATACCCTTATGTTTGATAATGAGCTTTCCGATGCATTTGAATTTATAAAGTTTTGTTATGAAGCAGGCGTTGATGCTCTTATTGTTCAGGATTTAGGTCTTGTAAATATTTTAAGACGATATTTTCCTGATTTTCCAATCCACGCAAGCACCCAGATGACAATCCACAATCTCTCAGGTGCTATAGCAGCAAAAAAAATGGGCTTTAAAAGAGTTGTCCTTTCAAGAGAACTTTCACTAAATGATATTTCCCATATTGCTGCAAATTGCGATATTGAGCTTGAGGTTTTTGTCCATGGAGCTTTGTGTATGAGTTATTCCGGGCAATGTCTTATGTCGAGCTTTTTAGGTGGCAGAAGCGGCAACCGCGGCTCCTGTGCTCAGCCCTGCCGCTTAAACTATACTCTCTTTAATTCATCCGGCGAAAGGGTGTCCGATGAAAACAAATATCTTTTAAGTCTTAAGGACCTATGCCTTATCGACCATATTTCCGATTTAAAAAATGCGGGGGTTACCTCGCTGAAAATTGAGGGCAGAATGAAAAGTGCCGCCTATGTAAGCGCTGTAAGCGGAATATACAATAAATACCGAGGCGGCGGAAAGGTCAGTCAGGACGATAAACTCCTTCTGGAAAATATCTTCAGCCGCGGTGGATTTACCCAGGGTTATTTTAAGGAAAAAACAGGCAGAGAGATGCTTAGCTTTGATAAAAATCACGATGATATTTTTGCCTCTGCCACAGAAGATGTTTTAACCAAATCAAAATCTCTTGCAAATATAGACCATAAAAATAAAATAGATGCCATTTTCAAAATGAAAAATGGCGAACCGGTCTGTTTTGAAGCAAAATACCTTGGCAAAATCTATAGTGCCAAAGGAGAAATAAATGCCGAACCTGCCACAAATGCCGCAGTAGATAGCGAAAGAATAAAAGCTCAGTTGGAAAAATTGGGTTCCACAACTCTTGAGTTTTCATCTCTTGAGCTTGATGTGGAGGAAGGACTTTATATTCCAATAAAAGAAATCAATCTTGTTCGCAGGCTTGTTTGTGAGAAAATAGAAAAAGCCATATCCGGCTCAGGCAGAAAATATGAGGGGGAAGATTTTAAGCTTCCGCCAAAACCTCAGGCAAAGCAAAGCCCTTTGCAATATTCAGCCTCTGTTTTAAATGAAGCTCAGGCAGATATATGCTATGAGCTTGGATTTGACATAATCTATATCCCTTATCATATCTATCTTAAAAATAAACAAAAATTTGATTCCGAGCCGGAAATATTCTGCGTTAAGCTTCCGCCCGTGAATCACGACAGCAAAGAAATTGACTACTCGGCCATAAATGTTAATTCTGTTTGCATAACAAATTTAGGTCAGCTTGAAAAAACAGGCGACCGTTTCAAAAAATATGCCGACTATCGCCTCAACATCTGCAATTCCTTTTCTTTAAAGCAGGCGTCAAAGCTTGGCATCTCAAGGGCTTGTGTTTCTCCCGAAATGACTCTTTCCTCTATCGGAACACTTCGGACAAGCCTTCCTATGGAAATCCTTGTTTATGGAAAAGTATCTCTTATGACTGTTAAAAACTGTCTTGTAAAATCATCTCTTGGAAAATGCGGATGCAAGGAAGGGGAAATCTACTACCTTCGCGACAGAAAAAACATCTGTTTTCCTGTGGAGTGTGTAAAGGGTGAGTGCATTAATATTATCTACAACAGCGCCCCAATCTATATGGCAGACAGAATGAAAGAAATAAAAAGGCTGCAGCCTTCTTTCTATCGCTTTGATTTCACCGATGAAGCCCCGCAGGAAATAGCAGCCATAATGAGGCAATATGAAAAAGGCGAAAAATCGCCAAATTTCTTTACCCGCGGTCATTTCTATAACGGGGTTAACTGAATCTTATAAATTCTTTAAAAACAACAAAGGTTGAAAAAGACAATGAAAAAACAAAAGTATCTTAAGGATGAAAAACTCAGCGCTGTATTATTTGTATTTCTGTTTTTGCTATATGCAGTTGTATATATGACAATGTTTTGTTGAAAGATGGAAGAAAAGCAGCTATATATCGCATATAAAGATTGTCGAAAGCGAGGAAGATGAATGAAGAAGACATATATAACATCAATGCCAAACCATATTGGCGCATTTTTAAAAGCGAGTAAGTGTTTTTCGGCAATAGGAATTAACATTACCCGTGTAAGCTACAATAAAGCTGTGGATTCGCATACCTTGTTTATAGATGCAGAGGGAACAGAGGAACAGCTGAAAAAAGCAGATAGTGAGCTTGAAAAGATTGGTTACCTTCAAAATAACAATTCAAAAACAAGCATTGTTTTATTGGAGTTTTGCCTGAAAGATGTTCCGGGAAGTGTTACGGATGTTTTGGCTCTGATTGACAAATTTAATTTTAATATATCGTATATAAGCTCTCAGGAAAATGGAACAGACTATCAGTATTTCAAAATGGGATTGTATGTTGACGATTCACATAAAATAACCGAATTTCTAACAGAAGTTGAAAAGATATGCAAGGTTCGGATGATAGACTACAACAGCTCGGAGAAGGTTTACGATAACAGTATTTTTTACAATACATATGTTATGGGCCTGGCTCAGACTATGGGTTTGACCACCGATATAAGCAAAGAACTTTTAGTACATGTAAATCTTGCTATGCAGACATTAGATGAACAGGGCTTGTCTCCATATCGCACCTTTGACAGCATCAGTAAATTTGCAGAACTGCTTGGCGCATCCAAGGGAAGTAG
Source organism: Clostridia bacterium (assembly GCA_045644205.1). Lineage (GTDB taxonomy): Bacteria > Bacillota > Clostridia > UMGS1810 > UMGS1810 > RGIG1828. The sequence continues at coordinate 96,317 of JAZRGM010000007.1, forward strand.
TTTTTCACCGCGCATAACTAAACACAAAATCACCGAAAAAACCGAAATAATCTTGATAGAACCTCCTTGCGGAAGTAATACAATCATTATAAACAGCGATGGAAAATACTTGTTTATAGACAGCGGTTATGCTTGTTATAAAGAAGAAATGTTAAGTGTGTTTAGAAAAATTATACCTGAATTTGATGAGATTAAAAAAACAATACTTGTAACCCATGCCGATGTTGACCATTGCGGACTATTGCCTCTGTTTGATGAGGTTATTGCCAGTCATAAAACAGCAATGTGTTTAAATAAAGAATACGGCGGAAAAAATGGATACAGGGAAGAAAATGCCCTTCATAAGCCTTATATTAATATTTGCAAATTACTTACCTCTTATAAAACGGTAAGTCCCGATAAGGTCACAGCATTGTGGAATGATGTGGAAAACCCCGAAGAACCTCTTACTCAAATTGGCTTTTTTGATTTTGGAGAGCTTCATTTTGAGGTGTATGAAGGTCAGGGCGGACATCTTCCCGGAGAAATAGTTCTTATTGACTATAGAAATCATATTGCAATTACCGGGGATATTTATATTAATGTTCATGGGTTAACCCGGGAACAGGCTGAGTACAACCAATATGCTCCCATACTTATGACATCTGTTGACACCAACCCTGAGCTTTGCGCACAAGAGCGAAAGGCAATTATGCAAAGACTTGGTGTAGGAAAATGGCAAATTTACGGAGCACACGGATTTAAAAAAGATTATTCAGTTAGTGTATAAATTTTTCTGATACCTCCGCCTGAAACTAAAAATTCCGGTATCTGTATTATATATTCTTTAATTGCATATCGACAAAAGCTTTGCACCTAAACCTTATGTGTTGCAACTAAAAACCACCTGAAAGGAAACTAAAAAAATGAAACAATATATAAACTTTTCATACAATCAATTAAAAACATTTTCAGAGGATGCCTTTGTTAAATTCGGTTTTACAAAGGAAGATGCAGAAATTATAACCGATGTTCTGCTCACCTCCGACCTATATGGAATCGACTCCCACGGTATGCAGAGATTAGTCCGCTATCATAAGAGCATCGAAACAGGTCTTATAGACATTAAATCCAAGCCGGAAATCGTTTTTGAAACTCCTGTTTCCGCAGTTATCGACGGTAACAATGGCATGGGGCAGGTGATAGGCTATAATGCAATGAAGCTGGCAATAAAAAAAGCAAAGCAAAGCGGCATAGGCATTGTGAGCGTGAGAAATTCCAATCACTATGGAATAGCAGGCTACTATGCAAATATGGCTTGCAAGGAAAATCTCATAGGAATGTCTATGACCAACACAAAAGCCATCATGGTTCCCACCTTTGGCAAAAAGGCGATGCTGGGAAGCAATCCAATTGCTATTGCAATGCCGGCAAAGCCATATAACTTCTTCTTCGATAGCTCAACAACTGTTGTAACCAGAGGTAAGCTTGAGCTATATAATAAGCTTGAAAAGCCCCTTCCCGAAGGCTGGGCAATGGCGGCAAATGGCAAGACAACATCCGATGCCTCCATGGTTCTTAAAAACATCTCCGAAAGTTCAGGCGGCGGAATTCTTCCCCTTGGCGGAGAACTTGAAAAAACAGGAAGCCACAAAGGCTATGGCTACGGAATGATATGTGAAATATTCTCAGCCGTTGTGTCTCTTGGAGCCACATCCAATCATACCTACACCGATAAAAAAGGAAAAATATGCCATAGCTTTATTGCAATTGACCCTGCAATATTTGGCGATAAGGATGAAATAAAGAAAAATCTTTCTGCATTTTTGGAAGAACTAAGAAATTCTCCCAAAGCCAAAAATGCCGATAGAATCTATACCCATGGTGAAAAAGAACATTTCGCCTGCATAGAGCGAATGAAAAACGGTCTTGAAATAGATGTTAAAACCGTTTCCGAAATGCTTGATTTGTGTTCGTATCTTGGCATGGACGAAGAGGCCTATCTTGGAAAAGAAGCTTTATCTGTCCCAAGACAAAAAAGCAACTACGAAATTTAAAGATTTTTAAGTTTTGTAAACAGGAAAAACATAGTAAGGAGAAACTACTGTTATGATTGAGTCGGTTTTGAATAAAAGCAAAAATATAGAAAAAAAGCTTATCTCAATGAGAAGAGAACTGCATAAATGCCCTGAAATAGGCGGTGACCTTCCCTTAACCCGGAAATATGTTTGCAGTGTTCTTGACGAAATGGGAATTGAATATAAGCTAAATAATAGTGATGATGGTCTGATAGCTGATATAAAAGGCGGAAAGAATGGCAAAACCATAGCTTTCAGAGCTGATATGGATGCTCTGCATATAAAAGAAGATACCGACCTTCAGTATAAATCTCAGATTGAAGGACAAATGCATGGATGCGGTCACGATGCCCATACAGCCATCCTTCTTGCAGCTGCCGGAATTCTTAATGAGTGTAAAAATGAATTAAATGGCACAGTAAGGCTCTTATTTCAGTCCGGTGAAGAAACGGGAACCGGTGCAAAGCATATGCTTTCAGAAGGTGCTCTTGAAGGTGTGGATGCAATCTGCTCACTTCATGTTGGAAATCTGGCAGGGGATAGTATCAAAACGGGAGACATAGTTGTTCTCTCAGGTCCTGTTAGTGCCGGAAAAGATAAATTCACCATAACTGTTAAGGGAAAGGGAACCCACTCTGCATTTCCCGAAAAGGGAGTTGACCCAATCGTTATAGCATCAAGAATAGTAAATGCCTGCGAAGAAATATCTGCAAGAGAGCTTCCTGCCGGCACAGCGGCAGTTCTTAGCTTTGGAAGCTTTCTTGCCGGAAAAGACCACAACACCATTCCCGACACAGCCGTTTTAAAGGGAAGCATCAGGGTTCAGGATGTTGCCATCCGCAATTTTATCGGCGAAAGACTAAAATGTATTTGCGAAAATATAGCCTCTGCATTCAGAGCAGAATGTGATGTTGAAGTAAAACGCGGCTCGGCAACTGTTATGAACGATGATGATCTTAGCTCGGTTGTGGCAGAAGCAGTAGAAGATGTGCTGGGAAAGGGAAGTGTTGTAACAAAAATCCCGTCTGCTCTTATGGGCTCAGATGATTTTGCAAACTATGCCCAGATAATTCCCGGTGTTTATTTCTTTCTCCACACCAACAACCCCGAAAAAGGAATTACCGAAGCAAATCATAATCCGAAATTCGATGTTGATGAAGATGTTTTATGGAAAGGCGTGGCGGCATATTGCGCCATTGCAATGAAATATTTAAAATAAAAATTTGAAAAAGGAGAAATAAAAATGAGTAATGTAGAGATTAATATTAAATTTTTGGAGAATAATAAAGAAAAGAAGATGCCCTTTTATGCCACATCAGGTTCCGCAGGAATGGATTTAACTGCATGCCTTGACGAAAGCATCACCTTAAAACCCTTAGAAAGAGCATTAATCCCAACAGGCATTGCAATTTCTCTGCCAAGCGAAAAATATGGTGCATTTCTTTTTGCCCGTTCCGGTCTTGCATCAAAGCATGGAATCACTCTTGCCAATTGCGTTGGCGTTGTAGATAGCGACTACACAGGTGAAATAAAGGTTGCTCTTGTGAATTTAAGTAATAATGACTACACAATAGAAAATGGCGAAAGAATAGCTCAGATGGTTATCATGGAGGTTGCAAAGGCAAATTTCACAGTAGCCCAGGAGCTTGAAAAAACCGAGCGCGGAAGCGGCGGATTTGGTTCAACAGGAAAAAACTAATTGTGTAAAGGATAAAAAAATGAAATTTATTTTAGCTTCAAAATCACCGCGACGCAAAGAGCTTCTTGGCAATTTAGGTCTTAAGTTTGAAATAATGGAAAGTTCAGCTGATGAAAGCGTCATTTCAAAAGATATTCCTCCTGAGATTTATGTTCAGGAGCTGGCAATGATAAAATCAACCTCTGTTGCAGCTTGTGCAGAAAAAAACAGCCTTGTTATCGGAGCCGACACAGTTGTTGTGGCAGATGGAAAAATAATAGGCAAGCCAAAGAATTTTGATGAAGCCTTTTCTATGCTTTCATCATTTTCAAATTCTTCCCATAAGGTTTATTCCGGCATATCTGTTACCGATTCTTCAAGCGGGCGCACCGTGACAGATTGGTGTGAAACAGAGGTTTTCTTTAATGAAATGACTCCCTGTGAAATAGAAAATTATATAAATACATACAAACCCTACGACAAAGCCGGAGCTTATGGCATTCAGGAATATGCATCAGTTTTTATTGAAAAAATAAACGGTGATTTCTTTAATGTTGTTGGTTTGCCGCTTTCAAAGCTCTATGGTCTTTTGAAGAAGGAGTTTGATGTAGTTTTATAATTTGAAAGGGGAAAACCTTGATGTCCGCAAGGGATATGGGAATCGACCTCGGAACCGCCAACACTCTTGTCTACTTAAAATCAAAAGGCATAGTTTTAAATGAACCCAGCGTTGTTGCCATAGGTGACGACGGAAAAATTCTTGCTGTTGGAAACGAAGCAAAGCAGATGCTTGGCAGAACTCACTCCGGCATAAGAGCAATCCGCCCTTTAAAGGATGGCGTCATTGCAGATTTTGAAGCCGCAGGGGCAATGCTTGGCTATTTTATTACCAAAGCCCTCGGAAAAAAACGCGGCATAAAGCCACGGGCAGTTATCTGCGTACCCAGCGATATTTCTGAGGTTGAGCAGAAGGCTGTTATGGAAGCTGCCCTAAGGGCAGGGGTGAGAAGCGTGTGCATTATGAAAGAGCCAATGGCAGCCGCCATAGGTGCCGGTCTTGATGTTATGTCCTGCGAAGGCTCAATGGTTGTGGATATAGGCGGAGGCACAAGCGAGGTCGCTGTTATATCCTTAGGCGGCATAGTTTCTCACAAAACCATACGCACAGCAGGCGATAGCCATAATGAAGCCATAAGCTCATTTATAAGAAAAAAATATAATATCCATTCGGGAATTTCAAATGCTGAAAAAGTAAAAATCCAGATAGGAACTGTCAGAAAACAAAGCCGCGATGCAAAGGAAATTGTGTCGGGAAGAAGCTCTGTCAGCGGAATGCCGTCCAGCACCTATGTAACGGGCGGCGATGTAAGGTCTGCTCTCACATCTCAGATATCTCAGCTTATAGAAGCCATAAAAGCTGTTTTGGAGGAAACCCCTCCTGAGCTATCGGCAGATATTTTAAAAAATGGCATAACCCTCACCGGAGGCGGAGCTCTTTTAGACGGACTCTCCCTTGCCATATCCGAAGCCACCGGCATAGAAACCCGTGTGGCAGAAGACCCTTTATCCTGCGTTGTTCTTGGAGCAGGAAGCTTTCTTTGCGAAAATTCAAAAGATATTTTTAAATAAAAAGGTGTTTACAAATGATATTTCTAAAAACAAACAAAAATAAAATAATTCTTATATCAGTCACAGTCGTTCTTGTGCTTTCGATGCTTGTTTCCAGCATCGGCAAAGAAAAGGCGGGGATTGTTTCAAATACCTTCGGTGTTGTCCTGACTCCCCTGCAGTCTGTGGCAGATTATTTTATGCAGGCTCTTAGCTTTGGTAGTCAGAAGAATAAATTTGAAAATGAAAACACCATCCTCCGTCAGCACCTCATAACTGCCCAGCAGCAAAAGGCTGATTATGACGAACTGGCCCAGGAAAACGCTCATCTCAGAGCAATGCTTGATTTAAAGGAAAAATCCCCTGATTTGGGGCTTGTTGCAGCAGATGTTGTGGCAAATGATTCTGCAAGCTGGTCGGGGATTATAAAAATAAATAAAGGAGCGTCAGACGGAATAAAGAAAAATGACACCGTCATCACAGAATCTGGTCTTGTGGGGCATGTTACAAAAGTCGGTCACAACTGGGCAATGGTGGCAACTATAATTGATGTGTCGTCGTCTGTGAGCGCAGTTATAGAAAGAATAAATGAATATTGCATCGTTCAGGGAGATATTTCCCTATATGATAAAAACCTTTGTGCAATGAAATATGCCTCTGCAGATTCCGCTGTTTCAACAGGGGATATCGTGTCTACCTCAGGTGACGGAGGCATATATCCAAGCGGGATACAGATAGGCAAAATCACTAAAATCACAGTAAACACAAATGGTATTTCCCAGGATGCAACCGTTGAGCCTTTTGTTGATTTTTCAAAGCTTAGCACGGTTATGGTTATGACTAATGATAATCAATAACTATACAAAATAGTGCATCGATATAAATCCCTTTCGGGATTTTCGATATGTTAAATTAACTCGATATGTGCTGATGCACTCGATATGTTGCCTTGCGGCAACGAGACTTTTACTTGTTTTATGGAGGAAAAATGAAAAAATTTCTCACATACCTCAGTCTCGTCCTTCTGGTCATCATTGAAACCTCGGCGGGACGCTACATAGAAATCTTCGGCATATCGCCCAATCCGGCGCTGTGCTTCACTATCATATATGCCCTCACAAATGGCTCTGTTAAATCTGCTGCTTTGGGGCTTGTGTGCGGACTTTTATTTGATTCTGTGTCAAATGTTGCTTTTGGCTTTAACAGTCTTATCCTGATGTATATGTGCATCCTTGCGTCATATTTTTCACGCAGGTTTTATTATCACAACATATTCGCTCTTGTTTTCGGCGTTTTTATGTATAGTCTTTTTTATGAAACAATATCCCTTGTGTTCACAGCGGTTATCTTTTCTGATGCACCATTTTTATATAGCTTTTTCCGCTTCGTGCTCACAGAATCCCTTTTCAATGCCATCATAGCAATTCCTATGCTCTGGTGGGTTAAATGGCTCAATAATGAATATATACGAGGTATATAAATGCTTAAAAAACTAAAAGACAAATTTTTCATATTTCAATTAATCACGGGAATCCTTCTTCTGGTGATTTGTTTTCAGCTCATAAACCTTCAGCTTGCCGACCACGATAAATATCTGGAACAGTCGGAGTCGAAGCTTTATGCCAGCGAAATCATCTCAGCTCCAAGAGGGAAAATTCTGGACCGCTACGGTCGCCCCATAGTAACCAACCGTCTCGGCTTTTCTGTGAGCTTTGTTGATTCAGATATGACCGATAAAAAACTCAATAAGCTTATTTTAAATACCATAGAGCTTTTCAGAAAAAACGAAGATGAATATATCGACACTTTCCCCATCATATGGAACGGAGAAGCCTACATATTTTCCTATAATGACCTTGAGGGGGAAGAGCTTGAAACCAAAGTGAGAAACACCAAGTTTGCCCTTAAGATTTCCGATAATCTTGATGCTCCCGGATGTATTGAGGTTTTAAAAAAGAAATTCGGTGTAGATAAAAAGTATTCTCCTTGGGATGCCAGAGATATAATAGCTGTGCGTCATGAAATGTTTGTAAGAAGCTTCGATAGCGGAAATCCCCTAAGATTTTCAAGTGATGTCTCAATGAAAACCGTTTCTGCAATAAAAGAAAATAATGAACTTTATCAGGGGCTTGATTTTGAAGGAACTCCTGTCAGAAACTATGTCCATGGCACCATGGCAGCTCATATCCTTGGAAGAGTTGATATTATCTATCAGGAAGAATATGAAAAGCTTAAAAACGAAGGCTACAATTTCAACTCTGTCATAGGTAAAGAGGGAATGGAGAAGGTTTTAGAAAAAAAAATAAAGGGAAAAGATGGTAAAAGGAGCATTTCCAGAAGCGTTGGCGAGGAAGCAAAAGTAACAGAGGTGGCTGCAATTCCCGGCAACAATGCTCTTTTAACAATCGACATCGACCTCCAAAAAGTAGCAGAGGCCGCCCTTGAAAAAACCATAAACGAAATAAGACAGGCCAGCGTCAACAAAAAGAATAATCAGGGTGCCGATGTTGGCGGAGGCTCTGTTGTTGTTCAGGATGTTAAAACAGGTGAAATTCTTGCAATGGCAAATTATCCCACTTTTAATCCCAAAACCTTCAATCGCGATTTTGATAAGCTCAGAGGCGATAAGTCAAATCCTCTTTTAAATCGTGCCATCAGCGGCATATATCCTCCGGGCTCTGTATTTAAAATGCTCACAACCATTGCCGCTCTTGAAGAAGGTGTCATAGATGCCGCCACCAAAATAGACGATAAGGGAAAATATGAATACTACGACCAGATTTTCAATTGCTGGATATATTCCGAAACGGGCGAAACTCATGGTATGGTGGATGCTTCAAATGCACTTAAAAATTCCTGTAACTACTATTACTATGAGGTAGGCAAGCGTCTTGGAGTAGACCGCATTGTAAACTATGCAAAAAAAATGCGTCTTGGCAAAAAGACGGGAATAGAAATAGATGGCGAATCAACAGGCGTTCTTGCAAGCGAAGAATACAAGGAAAAGGTAGTAGGGGAGATGTGGTATCCCGGAGATACTCTTCAGATGGCTATCGGTCAGTCCTATAATCTTTTCACCCCCATTCAGCTTGCCAACTATACCTCCACCATAGCAAATGGCGGAAGTATATATAAAACCCATCTTCTAAAAAGTATCAGCAATTATAAAACAGGTCAGATAAGCGAAAATATAAAACCACTCAAAACCGGCGAAATTCAGATGAGTCCCCAGACATATGAAGCTGTCACCCGTGGAATGCGTCTTGTAAGCTACGATGGCACAGCCGGCGGAATTTTTAGCGATTTTCCCATAGAAACCTGCAGTAAAACAGGTTCCTCTCAGGTAAACGGAGGAAGCGCAAACGGTGTGTTTGTTTCCTATGCGCCCTATAAAGACCCTCAGATTGCCATTTCAATTGTTATTGAAAATGCCGGCTCAGGTAGCTCCACGGCTCCAATTGCCAAAGCAATCTATAGTGAATATTTTAAGCTGAATCCAAAAGATTCATCAGATAAGCACATAAAAAGTAATGTGTTGTTGGGTTAATAGCACGGATTTAGTTAATTAATAACAAAAAAATATGTTAAAATTATGTTAAAAATGTAGACAAACTCCATATGTTATGATAATATTATAAGGGAGAATTGTATAATGGTAAATTTTTTAGGAATAACTTCCGGAAATGGCGGAATGGGAAAATCCTCTCTTGCCTGTAATATTGCCCATGGGCTGTGCAGGGAAGGTAAGAGGGTGCTCCTTCTGGAGTCAAGCTTCGGAATAAGAAGCTATGATGCAATTCTTGGAATAAAAAGCGAAACGATTTTTTCTTTTTCAGATTATTGTTCTTCTCAGGCTGCTCTTTTAGATATAATCACCAAGCCCGACGATGAGCATCTGCCTCATTTTATAGCAGGCGGCTCTGTTTATCCGTCAGGAGACATTGCAAAATCGCTTTCAAATCTGAAACAGGCTTTTTCAAAGGAATATGATTATATCGTGTCTGATGTGTCACCGCATAATCAGGATATGTTTTCAGCCTTTTTAAAAAACTGCGATAGCTTTATTATTTTAACAGATGCATCGTTTATATCCGTAAGAAACAGCAGCTATCTTGCAGATTTAATAAGAAAGAATTCAAAGGCAAAGCCAAGCCTTGTGCTTAGCATGGTAAAGATAAATGAAGATAGTGGCTCATCTGTCGCTGTTGAAGATATTATCGATGAAACTCTCTGTCAGCTTTTGGGAATAATTCCCTATGACGAATATTTTTCGCGGTCTGTTGAAGCAGGCGAGCCTATCTATAAATACAATACCTGCTCCGGCAGAGCTATGGAAAATATCTGCAAAAGGATTCTTGGCAGGGATATTCCGGATTTTGAGAAAGGAGCTTCCGGAGGTCTTTTTAAAAAAGAAAAATATGTTTTAAAATAATTCATATAAAACTACTTTCTAAGGAGGTCACAAATCAATGAATATTGCACTTATTGCCCACGACAAAAAGAAAGAGCTTATGGTTCAGTTCTGTATAGCATATAAGGGCATTTTATCAAAACACAGTTTAGTTGCAACAGGTACAACCGGTGGTCTTATAACAGATGCAACCGGAATGAATGTTCATAGATTTTTATCAGGCACACAGGGCGGCGACCAGCAGATTGGCGCTCGTATTGCCTATAATGAAATTGACCTTGTTTTGTTTTTCAGGGACCCCTTAAGCGAAAATCTCGGTGAGCCTGATGTTGCTCCCATTATAAAGCTTTGTGATATTCATAATGTTCCTATCGCCACCAACATTGCCACAGCGGAGGTTCTTATTCATGGTCTTGACAGGGGAGATATGGACTGGAGAGATATTGTAAATCCCAAAAACAAATAACTGTCCCGGGATGTAAAAATTGTCTGGATCGCAAAAGGCACGGATTTTTTTTAAAAAAAGTTATAGTGTCGTCATAATTTATAATGTGAAAAAAGGTAGCAACCTATCGCCGATAGGTTGCTTTTTATGTGCCTTTTGCTATAAGCAAACTTCACCCTCGTCGTACCTTTGTACGACTTCGGGCTACCGCCATCCGGCTCAGTTTGCTTATTCCAAACTAATTTTTCCTATCCCGGGGGATGTAAAAATTGTCTGGATCGCAAAAGGCACGGATTTTTTTTAAAAAAAAGTTATAGTGTCGTCATAATTTATAATGTGAAAAAAGGTAGCAACCTATCGCCGATAGGTTGCTTTTTATGTGCCATTTGCTATCGTCAAATCTCACCGCTCGTCGTACCTTTGTACGCCTTCGGGTTATCACTCAAAATAAGACAAGCTTATTTTGAGCTCGATTTGACGATTCCAAAACATTTTTCCTATTTCCTTGGGATGTAAAATTTGCCCGGAACGCAAATGGCACGAATACAAATTGAAAATAAGTGATAGTGTCGTCATAATTTATAATGTGAAAAAAGGTAGCAACCTATCGCCGATAGGTTGCTACCTTTTAAATTAAATCAGAAGCTTTTTGAATAGTTTGGAGCTTCTTTTGTTATTGAAATATCGTGGGGATGACTTTCTATGAGACCTGCATTTGTGATTCTAACAAATTTGCCTCTTTCTTTAAGTTCAGGGATAGTTGGTGTTCCGCAATATCCCATTGAAGAACGGAGACCGCCAATAAGCTGATAGATTGTATCTGCCAGAACGCCCTTATATGGCACTCTTCCCTCAACACCTTCGGGAACGAGCTTCTTGGTTCCTGTCTGGAAGTATCTGTCTTTGCTGCCTTTTTCCATAGCTGCAATAGAACCCATACCTCTATATACCTTATATTGTCTTCCTTCATAAATTTCAGATTCGCCGGGGCTTTCTTCGCAGCCTGCAAAGAGTGAACCCATCATAATAACATCAGCACCGGCGCTTATAGCTTTTGCTAAGTCACCGCTATATTTAACACCGCCATCGGCAATAACGGGAATTCCATATTTTTTAGCAAGCTGAGCCACATTGTAGATAGCTGTAACCTGAGGCACACCAACCCCTGCAACAACTCTTGTTGTGCAGATAGAACCCGGTCCGATACCAACCTTAACAGCATCAACACCTGCTTTAATTAATTCTTCTGCAGCTTCGCTTGTTGCAATATTGCCGGCAATAAGCTGAACATCGGGATAATTTTCTTTTATAAGCTTAACGCAGTTTAAAATATTCTGAGAATGTCCATGGGCTGAATCAAGCACCAAAACATCAACATTTGCTTCAACAAGAGCCTTAACTCTATCTAAAACATCAGCAGTAATACCAATTGCAGCACCTGCTAAAAGTCTGCCATTTGAATCCTTTGCAGCGTTAGGATATTTAACAGATTTTTCAATATCCTTAATTGTGATTAAGCCTTTTAATGCACCGTTTTTATCAACGATAGGGAGCTTTTCGATTTTATGCTTTCTGAGGATTTCCTGAGCTTCGTCAAGGGTAGTTCCTTCAGGAGCTGTAACAAGGTTTTCTCTTGTCATTGACATATGTATCGGTTTTGAGAAATCTGTTTCAAATCTTAAGTCTCTGTTTGTTATAATACCAACGAGCTTTCCATTTTCTGTAACAGGCACACCTGAAATTTTATATTTTCCCATCAGGTTGTCCGCATCCTGAAGAGTGTTATCAGGAGAAAGTGAAAAAGGATCAATAATAACACCGTTTTCAGATCTCTTTACCTTGTCAACTTCTGTTGCCTGCTGTTCAATTGTCATATTCTTGTGGATAATGCCAATTCCGCCTTCTCTTGCGATTGCAATAGCAAGAGCTGATTCGGTAACTGTGTCCATAGCGGCACTCATCATGGGAATCTTAAGCTTTATCTTCTTGGTGAGATTGGTTTCAAGGTTAACCTGATCCGGTGTAACATCTGATTTCTGAGGAATGAGAAGAACATCATCAAAGGTGAGTCCTTCGTAAGCAAATTTGTCTGTCATAATAATCCCCTTTCATATACTAATGCTATTATATTACTCTATAGTATAATAAAAATAATGCTCCAAGTCAACACAAAATTTGTTTTTTGTTAAAAATAATGTAATGAATGGTTGCTTTATGGTGAAAAATTAAACAAGACAATATAAAAAGCAATCCGCAGATTTTTCGGAATAGGAAAAAAGGGATTGTAAAAAAAGTCCGGAACGCAAAAAGGCGAAAATGAAACCAACATAAAAGTTAAGTGTGCTCATAAATCCTCAAATTTTGGTTTATAGGTTGAAAAACATCTTTTTTAAGATGTTTTTCTTCAATTATATGCCTTTTTGCTATAAGCAAATCTCACCACTCGCAGTACTTTTGTACAGCGTCGGGCTATCGCTCAAAGCAAGAAATAATCTTGCTTTGAGTTCGATTTACTCATTCCGAATCATTTTTTCCTAATCCCCAAAA
>JAZRGM010000008.1:0-20904 GCA_045644205.1 Clostridia bacterium
TACTAGTTAAAAAGCTTTCGCTTTAAACTCAATTCTCATTTCCGAGAACCTCTCATACTGTTCATTTTTCAAAGATCAAATTTTGTCTGCGTCATTCACGCGACTTGTATATAATATCACAGCAAATATTATTTGTCAACAAAAAAATAACATTTTTTTCAACTTTATCAACATTTACAAAGGCTACAGCCAGAATAAGATGGATTCTATGTGAAATTGTACAAAAGCACCACAGATACAAATGATTTATCCACTTTTGCTGAAATAAAATTGCCTTTATATTGCCAGATAGCATCTGCAATTATATATAATGGAAGAATTTTTAAAACAACTATGGAATTTTTCTTTTATATATGGTATTATATCAATATATGTTATAAAAAGGAGAAAAATGTATGAAAAAGAAAATTCTCATATTGATGACTATTATATATACTCTCACCTTCTGTTTTACATCTTTTGCTGCCCCTGAAAAAACCAAGCCTGAAAGTTCTTCTTCACAAGCAGACGAAGAAAAGCCAAAGAAAGAATCAGGAAACGACGAAAACTATGTTCCCCATGCTGACTATATGCTCTTATGCGATGTGGAGAGTGGATTTAAAATCTATTCAAAGGGAAGCAAAAAAACTATAAATCCCTATGGTTTTACAAAGATACTTACAGCAATTACTGTTATCGAAAACCAAAAAGATATTAATAAAGAAATAACTGTTCCGAAAAACATACTTAAAGACTATGACTACAATCACGGAAACATCGGACTTCAATCGGGTGAGAAAATAAGCATCAAAAATCTTTTATATGCTCTTATTATGCAGGATGCCGGAGACTGTGCCATCGCACTTGCACATGTTACCGGAAAATCCTACGATGAATTTATAAAGCTTATGAACGAAACTGCAAAGAAGGCAGGCGCTATGGATTCTGTTTTTTCTGAGCCTGCAGGCTTTGGAGACAGCAAGCAAACCACAAACCTTGAGGATATGGCAAAAATCACATCATATGCACTTAAAAATGAGATATTTAAGGAAATTGCCAAAACACAAAGATATGAGATTCCTCCCAACAATATACGAGAATATCCAAGAGTTATTTTCAGCAAGAACTATTTTTTAACAAGATTTTATTCAGAAGATTATTTTGACACAAGGGTATCGGGAGTTAAAGGTTATTTTAAAGACAATGACGATACGGGACTTATTATAAGATATACAAAAGGTAATGATGATCTTCTTGTTCTTACTGCAAAGGCTGACTACATTGACGGAACAAACTATGCTTATGAAGATACGATATATCTTTTGAAAAAAGGAAATGATTATTTTACAAAAGAAAGACTTATTAAAAAGGAAGAATTTGTTTCTGAGCTTGAGCTTAAAAATGCAAAAGGAACTAACAGGGTGCTTATTGTTGCGATGAATGATATTGTGGCAAAATTACCGAAGGATTATAACAAAAAGCTTATTACAAGAGAAATTAAACTAAGAGACAACATTGAAGCTCCCCTTAATAAATTTGAAGAGCTTGGCACAATTCACATATATTACGACGGATTTGAGGTTGGCAAGGCGACACTTGCTTCATATAGCGAAATTGAAAAAAGCTTTGGAAAGGTTATTAAAAACGCCTTTGTAGGTGTTTTAAAAAATCCTGTTTTATGGATAGTTATTGCTATTGCAGCAATGGTAGTTTATTTTAAAAAGAGAAGAAAAAAATAGATATATTTTTAATATTGACGAAAAAAATTGGTGTAAACATCTGTTTACACCAATTTTTTTTAATTATTTCTTAAGATATCTGTTGTATGCGTTCTGCTGAATCTTGAGATATTCATCATAACCGGCTTTCTTTAATTCCTTAACAGCTTTATCATAATCTTCTATAGGCTGTTTGCCAAGAATGATATTTGATACAACTGCAGAGAAATTAGCCTTACCATTTGCCTGGATATTAGCAATTTTTGATGCTTCTTCACCTGTGTAGGAAAGAGAAGGAAGAACATGCTTACGAGCAACTTCTATATCTTTATTCCATACCTGGAGTGCTTCTTTCTGAGCAGGGTGGGTGTAGTAGCCCTGATAATAGTCATCAAGGTCACCGAAACCTACATGGTTTGATGGAAGAGTATAGTGATAGAGACCGCCGGAGATATTCTGCGCTCCGATATCCTTAAAGTCTTTTACAACTTTATCTGTGTAGAGATAGTGATCTTCACCGTCTTCACCTTTAACGATTTCATATGTATCTCCTTCTACACCGAAGTTTTTAAGGATGATACCTTCATCGGAATAGATATAGTCACACCATCTGATTGCTTCTTTATATCTCTGTTCGTCTTCTGCACCGCAGGCATAGGTAATAGCCATTGTGCTGTCTTTTGCAGGGGGGAAGAGAGTCTGGAATTTAGGAGTCTGACCTTTTTTGAGAACGGGAACAGGACAAGCTGCGATTTCCCAATCGGGCTTGAGTTCTTCCATTGCAGGAAGAAGTCTACCAAGACCGGAACCGATAAAACCAACTGTTGCTATTGATGTTTCATTCATCATGAAGCCATCGGTAACTGTGCTGTCGTTGGTGATATAGTCAGGATCAATATAGCCTGCTTCCAGCCATTCGTTCATCTGCTGGAGATATGCTTTATATTCTTTCTGGAAAGGACCGAATTTTACTTTGTCGCCTTCGAGATAGAAATTATGGCTTATTCCCCAGGCGTTGTTAAAGGTATCCTTTGCGGCAAATGCATCTATGAAACCTTTTTTACCTGTGAGAGGATATTTGTGGCCTTCTTCTTTTGCTTTTTTGAGAATAGCTGTCCAGTCGTCTATTGTTTCGGGAATAGCAAAGCCCCATTTATCGAGGAGGTCTTTACGGATATAGAGACCTTCAAAGCATCCGTAGGAGCCTTTGTGAAGTGTTCTGAAACCGAAGTAGTTACCCTGATTGGAAACTGCTGTCTTTTTATATTCATAGCCGCCCTCATCTGCTCTGTCGCCTTCCATGTAGCTATAGTAGTTGGGAGCGTATTCTTCGAGATAATCATTTAAGGCAATGATAACGCCATCGGCAATTGCCTGGTCGGGTCCGCCGGCATATGCTGTGCCTCCCCATCCGTAGGCTACGATATCGGGCATATTTCCGCCAGCCAAAAGAATCTGGAATGCTTCTGTTCCTGTTGTTCCCTGTGCCGGATGAATAAAGCTCATATCAATACCTGTGGCTTCGTTTACAGCTTTATAGAAGGGGTGTTCGCCAAGGGATGTCATAGTCTGTGCTACCGAACCTTCAAGAGGCGTCCAGAAAGTATAGGAACCTCCGGTTAACTCTTCATCTTTGCCACAGCCTGCAAATGAGCCAATTACCATAGCTACTGCAAGAACAAGAGCAAAAAGTTTTACTGCTTTTTTCATTGATATCATCCTTTCTTATGCCGATTTATCGGCTATTTCAAAATTAAATCATTCTTTACAGAATTATTTATATTATAATAGTACAATAAAACGCAGCTTTTTTCAACAGGAAAAAGTTATGATTTCGGCTATTCATTTATACTTTTAGAACAATATTTTTTAGACTTTGTGCTTCAAGGGGCAAGCTTTCTATTTTACCATCGTGTATAAATTCGAGAAGCAGGCACTTTTCATCGGAAAATTCACGAAGATATTTTTCCCAGACTAAAGCGCCTTCACCAAGGGGCAGATGCTTTGAATCAAGCCACCATGCCACATGGATGTTTACTGTGTGGGGTGAAAGAAGCTTTGCTTCCTTCAGAGCAAGCTCCACATCTCCTTTGACATTTGTTTGCCAATACATTTTAAAATGCTGTGAATTGACACTTTCTATTAATTCAAGCGAGCTTTCGGCGGTGTCTGTGAAGCTTCCCGGATGGTTTTCCATGCAGAGAATAACATTACTTTCTTCTGCAAGCTGCGCCGCTTTTTTACATTCGCATATAAGCTCTTTCTTTTCATCATCGCTATACTGATTGGAGCCTTTTGTTCCACACCATAGTCTTAAAACAGAGGCACCAAGAATTTTAGCTGCTTTTATGTAGGCAGGAAGAAGCTCCAGACTATCCTCCATAAGATGAAAATAGGTTCCATAAGAATGGCACTTAATATTATATTTTTCCTGAAGCTCGGCTATTTTATAAAGCCTTTTGTCATCATCAAAGGGAGCGTGGACATCACTCCCCCACTCTATACAATCAAGGCCGGCATCTGCCACAGCCTTTATTACTTCCTCGGGAGTATGCTTTCTGAAGGATACGGAGCATATTCCCAGATTATATTTTTTCATAGTTATACCTCTCAATCAATAGAGCTGCTCAAGAGCTGCTATAATAGCTCTGCCATATTCTCCATCAGGTGTTTCTGAAGGTTCGCCTTTTAAAAACTTGTAAAATTCTTCCATCTGGAAAAGCATATGGTATTTTGTATCGGAAGATCTTTCGATGTTTTCCCACTTATCATTTATCTGATATTTCAAACCTTCTCCTTCAAACATACGGATTGAACCGCCTGTAAAGAAATATTCAGCTGTTGCCGGAACATAGCCATAGCCATCAAGAGTGATGGAAGCACTTTCACCCTCCGGGAAAGATACAACAAACTGAGCGTGACCTTCGATTGTTGCATCGTTTTTGAAATTGGCAAGATTGCCTGCAGTTTTAACATTCTGAGGTCCGAGAAGATAGAAGAGCTTATCCATGGCATGAGCGCCATAGTTCATGGAAATTCCGCCTCCGGCTTTTTCTTTATCGAGAAACCATTTCGGACGCCATGAGGCAAAATAGTCTATGTTTCTGGTTTCTGTGTACATACAGAATCTTCCAAGCTTTCCTGAATTGGCAAGCTGCTTTATTTTTCGGTTGTGGTCAAAAAATCTCTGAACATGACCTACTGCAAGCTTTTTATTATTGCGTTTTGCAGCTTCAATCATCTCATCACATTCTTTAACTGTGTTTGCCATGGGTTTTTCGATGAAAACATTTACTCCGTTGTCAAGGAAAAACACAGTGCTTTCACAATGGAGAAAATGAGGGAGATTAATGATTACTGCATCAACTTCTACATTTGAGGGAATGTCTTTATAATCTGTGAAATAAGGAACATTATATTCCTCAGAAAGTTTTTTAACAACTTCTTCATTGACATCACACAGAGCACAAAGGCATGCATCTTCTACCTGGGATATTGCTTTTATATGTTCGACACCTATGATACCTGTGCCGACGATTGCAATTTTTATCATGACTATCTGTCTCCTTTTATAGTGTAGTGGGTGAGCACATCTGCTATGTGGTGAGCTCTTTTATGGAGTTCCTCTTTGGTGTTTAAATCTTTTTTCAATAGCTTGGATATTGTGTGGATATTTGAAAATGCCGAGAAACAAAAAAGATTGAAAGACATAGCTGTTTGCTCAACATCTAAATCCTCACGGATAACACCTTTTTCTATGCCCTTACACAGAATATTTCTTGTGCCGGAAAAGAGATTTGCCCTGACATCGCCAACACACTGCGCGTTATTAAGATTTTCCCAGAGCATAAGACGAACGAAGCTCGGATTACTAAGAAGAAAATCAAAATAGTCCAGAATAATCTTTCTGACTGTGTCTTCCCCTTTGAATTCTTCATACACAAGATTTTTTTCGTATTCTCCCAATCGGGCATACACGCTTTCAAGAATTACGGAATAGAGATTTTCCTTGCTTGAAAAATGGGCATAGATAAGCTGTTTATTGACTCCTGCCCTATGGGCAATGGAATCTACTCTTGCAGCAGACAAGCCATTGGCAGAAAACTCTTCTTCCGCAGCTTTTAAAATTTTTTTTCTTGTTATTGCACTCTTTTTACTTTGCTCCATAGATTATACTCTCTTTTTCCATTCATCAATATGTTCATTTATGAATGCATCGTCTGTGAGATAAGGATAGGACTGCATTATGCGGTCAATTTCTTCGCTCTGGCCCTGAGAGAGAACTTCATCAGGATTAAGACAGAGAATATTTTCCATAAGTCCCTGACGACGAAGAACCTCGTGAACACCGGGGATGCATCCGGCAAATCCGTTTTTGGCATCAAAGAACACGCCATTTGCATCGGTTACCTGAGCTGCTAAGCTTAAAAATTCGGGAGAAATTGCATCTTTTTCACGCTCTGCTTTTATTTTGCCAAACATTTCAACGACATTCTGGGTCCACATTGTCCAATGACCTAAAAGACCACCGTCGAAGCATTTGGTGTAGGTTTTTCCATTTTCATTGAATTTGAATTTGGTGAGAAGGTCTATAACGATGCTATCGTCATTGCCTGTGTAGAGAGTTATCTCTTCGCTTCTTTCAGATGTGGCAGCTGCACGGACAACATCTAAGGTTGTGTAGCGATTAAAAGATGCGCATTTTATGGCAACAACATTTTCCACTGCACAAAGACGCTGCCAATAATTATAGGAAAATACTCTGCCGCCGACTGCTGTCTGGAGATAGAAGCCTATTGTGGGCATAATTTTTGCAACAGCCTCAGTTCTTTCTATCATATAGTCTTCAGACTTATCATTTAAACCACCGGGGCTTAAAAGAACTGCATCGTAGCCATATTTTTTTGCAAGCTCTGCTTCTTTTACCGCTTGCTCTATGGGTCCGCAAACGCCTGCTACCTTAACTACTACTTTATTATTTGCCTTTTCATATTTGTCAATTTCTTCGCTTACTAATTTAAGAACGGGTTCAAAAAGATTAACTTCGGGATCACGGATTTCAAACTGAGTGGTGTGAACTGCTGTTGCAATTCCGCCAACATTTGAATCAAGATAATAGTTCATTAAAAGTTTTAAGCCTTTTTCGTTTAGCTTACGATCTTCTGTGAGGGCAAGGGGGGTTGCAGGGATAACTGTGCCTTCCTTTAATATTTTAAGAGCTGTTTCGTGTCTGGTCATTTTTCTATTCCTTTCCTATTTTTAATAGCTGCCTTTTCTTTCTTCAAAGTGAGTGGGTTTGCCAAGAGTTCTGCCACCATCCAGAAGCCACTGAGCCTGCCAACGGATAAGAGTTTTGGCGCTTACTTCAGGATAGCCGAAGGTTTCCATTGCAAGAGATGCATCGTTGAGATATGCATCCTGACCACATTCGTTTTCAAAAATTGGTTCTTTACCAAGATACTGACCTAATTCGATTGCGGCTTTTTTGATGGATACTGTTTCGGGGCCTGTTACATTCATGATGCATGCAGGTGAGGATGCGTGAAGAAGACCACGGATTGCAATTTCATTGGCACTACCCTGCCAGATAAAATTGAAACATGGAGTTGAAAGGCTGATGGGCTGTTCTTTCATGATTTTATCAGCAACATCAAAGAGCACACCATAGCGAAGGTCAACAGCAAAGTTGAGACGATAGGTAAATACTTTTGTGCCGAAGGTATTGGATGCGTATTCAAAAGCTCGTTCTCTGGCAAGACAGCTCATTGCATATTCGCCATTGGGAATGGGTTTATCTTTTTCTGTGCATCCGCCTTCTGAAAGAGGAACGATTGGATAAATATTGCCTGATGAAAAAACAACGATATTTGAATTTTTAAATTTATCTGCAACAAATGCAGGCAGAGTTGAATTCATTGCCCAGGTCTGCCATTCATTGCCATCTGTGCCAAATTTTCTTCCAGCCATATAGATTACATTTTTGACATCGGGAAGTGAATAGAGTTTTTCTTTATCTAAAAGATCCATTGCGATTACTTCGATATCATTTTCTTTCATAAGCTCGGTTGCAATCTTATCGCTTCCGCGTGATACTGCATAAACCTTCTTTTCGATGCCTGCTTCTTTTATTGCATTTTTTGCAAGCACGCAAAGGGTTGGTCCCATTTTGCCACCGGCACCGAGAACCATGATATCACCCTCGATTTTCTTCATATCTTCAACGAGTGCTGAAGATGGTTTGGTTAAAAGGCTATTTAGCTTTTCTTCTGTCCACATTTTGAATTCCTCCATAAGATTATTTTTAAAACCAACTACTTGGTTACTTTTTACAAAAACATTGTATCATTTTTTGCATTATATGTCAACAGGAATTTTATATAGTAAAGGAAAAAATTTACCCTGTTTACAATAATTGTGGGTTGATATACAAAGGGTATATACGATAAGATATATCTGCAGTTAAATTCAAAGGAGGAAAAGTAATTGAAAAGGTTACAAAAAATAACAGCAGCTATGCTTTGCTTTATGATGTTTCTTTCCTTGACAGCTAATATTGGATTTGCATCTGTCAGCGCAGATGTGAGAGACACAAAATATGAAAGACAGGCCCAGGTTTTAGGCGGGCTTGGTATTATGGTCGGAGATGCCGGAACAGGTGCTTTCAGACCGGATGATCCGATAAAAAGATCGGAAGCTACAAAAATAGGGATTGCTCTTATGGGACTTTTTGCATCAGCACAAAGCCCACAGAAGAGTGTGTTTCCCGATGTGGCAGATGATTATTGGGCAAAGGGCTTTATAAATACTGCAAATGCTCATGGTTTGGTTATTGGTGATGACACAGGATATTTCAGACCTGAAGATGAAATAAAATTCAGCGAAGTCGCTACAATTCTTATAAGAGCGCTTGGTTATGAGGTTCAGGCAAAATCAAAGGGCGGATACCCTGCAGGATATATATCTGTGGCATCATCTATTGGTCTTTCAAAAGGTGTGGCGTCATCAGCAGACAGCCTTTTATCAAGGGGCGATGTGGCAATTATGGCTTACAATGCTCTCAGAATAAACCTCATGGAGCAGACAGGCTTTGGTTCTAATGTTAAATATGAAATTACCGACAAAACCCTTTTAAAGGACAAGCTTGATGTGGATTTAATCCAGGGCAAGGTGCAGGCTGTGGGTTCATCTGTTCTTGATGGCAAAGCCCCCCTTTCTAAAAACGAAATAAGAATCGGCGACAAAAACTATGACGCCGGAAAAACTGACACAAGAACAATTCTTGGCGTTAATGCTGATGCATATTACCACAGCAAAACCAAAAAGATGGTTGCAATTGTGCCCACAGAAAATGCAAATGGCGTTGTTAATGTGGATGCTGAAAACATTGAAAAAATTGAAAACACACTTTCTTCAAAAGCTTTATACTATTGGAAGAATCCCGAAACAAGCAGCAAGACCACAAAGCTTACTCTTGAAAACGATGCGGTTATCGTTTACAACGGGAAAATTGCAGGAAATAACAAATTTGATATGATAGATATGGGGTATATATCTCTTCTTGATAATAATTCAAATGGAAAATATGACATAGTTTTTGTTAACGAAACTGTGAACTATGTTGTGGATGAGGTTTTTGATTCGGCAAACAAGATTTCCGACAAATATGGAAACCCCACCCTCAAGCTTGATTTTGAAGATGAAGCAAAAACTATTATTCTGGAAATGGGCGGAGAGTATATTGATATTTCTGAGCTTACCGAATGGGATGTTATTTCATTTACAATAAGTGAGGATTCTGATATTGTTTATGGTAATGTTATAAGAAACCCCATTGAAGGAAAGGTTACAGAGCTTGGCGGAGAGTATGTGTATGTGGGTGACGAGAAATACAAGGTTGCCAAAAACTACACATCCCACTTCACTATTGGTGACGAGGGAATATTCTACCTTGATTCACAAGGAAAAATTGCAGGCTTTAACGGAGAGCTGCAAAAAGGTCAGAGCTATGCTTATCTTGAAGATATGGCAATAGGCTCAGGGCTTGGAAAAACTTTAAAATTTGAGATTTTTAATTCCAAAGGTGAATTTGAAACCTTGGAGGCTGCAGAAAGAATAAGCGTCAACTCAGCTAAAAATCTTACCTACGAAGCTGCGATGAGCGCTATTGGTGGTAAGGGGCAGCTTATAACATTTGAAAAAGACTCAAATGGAAAAATCAAAAAAATTGTTACCGGAAAAGCTTCTTCTGATATAAATGAAAATGAATTTACTCTTAATATGGATGAAAGTGATGTTATATACAGAGCATCATCATCCAAGCTCACAGGAAGTGATATGAGCGTGAGCATTACAGAGGACACAATCATCTTTGATATTCCTCAGGGAAAAGCAAAAGATGATTATGCTGTGAGAAAAAAAGACATTTTTACAGATGGCGGACTTTATGATGTTAAGGTTTTTGATGTTGATGAAAGCTTCAAAGCAGGAGCTGTTATTGTGACAAATATGAAAGCAAAAGCAGACGAGTCTTCGGCAATTGCAGTTGTTGAAAAGGTTAATATTTCAAACAATTCAAACGGTGAAACTGTTCACAGACTTTATGCATATACCGGCGGAAAGCTTGTCAGCTTAAATTCAGAAAATGAAACCACTCTCAAAAAAGAAGGCGGCTCACTTGTTGGTGAAGGAGACATCATTCAGTATAGAACAAACAGCAAGGGAGAAATAGATGCTATTACCTTACTTTTTGACAATTCTAAGGAACAAACAGAAAAGAAGGTTAAACACAGCGACGATCTGACAACTGTTTATGGCAGAGTTATTAAGAAATTTTCTGACTCTATAAATGTTCAGATTGGGTCAGCTAAGGCAGAAAACTTTGTTTTTGAAGGTGCTGAGGTTTATGTGTATGACAAATCACTTGCCAAAAACAAAATCAAGGCAGGAGATGCTTCTGACATTGACAGATATGATAATGACGGTGGCAAAATCTTTATGAGAATTTATAAGGATGAGGTAAAAGAAATTGTTATCATAAAATAACAGATATAAAAAAGTGTTTTCAACAGTTCAACCCCCTAGCCCCCATTCTTGGGGGCAAAAAGGTACACTTTTTTGAAATAAGCAAAATTGCGCACGCTTTGCGCGCAATTTCCTATATTATAAAATATGAGGAAAACTCTTTTGGGTTTTCCTCATATTTTCATTTTCTGTTCATATAAATGAAATGGTGATGCCTGTGGGGCAAAACAAAATATATAATGTGATTACTATATTATTTTTTTGCTTTGTTATTTTCGTTCATTCTGCAGGAGATATGTGGAATAAGGTTGATAGCAAAAATGAGAATACGAAGCTTACGATACTTATGTATCACGGGTTTACAGATGGAGGAAAAGAATCGGACTATGTTCTTGATATTAAAAGCTTTGAAGAAGATATAATCTATCTTAAAAAGCATGGGTTTTCTTTTGTGGATACAAAAGATATTACAGACTATGTTTACAAAGGAAAAAAGCTACCTCAAAAGCCTGTAATCATGAGCTTTGATGACGGGTATCTCAACAACTACATTTATGCATTCCCTGTTATAAAAAAACACGGAATAAAGGTCGTTATATCCCCTATTGCATATTATGTGGAATACTACAGTATAAACCAGGACAGAAACCCCAACTATTCCCACCTGACCGACAAAGAGATAAGAGAAATGCATGCAAGCGGACTTATTGATTTTCAAAACCACTCATACAATATGCATTCTTTGAAAAAAAGGAAAGGAAGTCTTAAGCTTGATGAAGAAAATTCAGAAGATTACATAAGAGAATTCTATTATGATCTTAAGGCTGCAGAAAATGTTATTGAGGATATTACAGGCGAAAAGCCTATTGCATATGCTTATCCTTTCGGAAGCATCAGCAGGGAAAGTATTGCCATACTTAAATGCTGTGGCTACAAAATGAGCTTCGGCTGCGAGGAAGGTTTTAACTACCTGACCCCGACAGACACGGAAAGTCTTTTAAATCTTAAAAGGTTTAACCGGACTCCCCAAAGAAAAGCGGAGCAAATTTTGGCTGCCTATTGATAATCAGAACAAATTATGATAAAATGAAGTATCACAGAAAGAAAAGGAAGATTAAATTATGGACAGTTTTATGGAATATATGATAGCTGAAAAACAGACAGCAAAAACAGTTTTTAAGAAGATTGGAATTTATTTTGCAGCGCTTATTATTACTTTTATTTCATTTATTGTTATGATGATGTTTCCATCGGCACTTATAGGGATGCTGCCTATGGTTATTGTGCTGATTTTTTACATTGCATACAGAATAAACACATCCTTTGATGTGGAATATGAATATATTCTCACAAACGGTGAGCTTGATGTTGACAAAATAACAAACAAAAAAAGAAGAAAAAGACTTATGACAATACATTGCAAGTCTTTTACTGCTTTTGCAAAAGTTGGCGACGAGGAATTTTTATCAGAAGAAAATGGAGAATTTGCAAGAGTGATAGATGCCAGCGCAAAATCTTCATCAATTGAAGATTATTATGCTGTTTTCTATAAAAACGGTCAGAAGATAAAGCTTATTTTTAATCCTACTCAAAAGATGATTGACAGCTTCAGAATGTACGCTCCCAGAGTTGTGAAATAACATAAAGGAACACACAGAGAAGATGAATGATATACAGATAAGAGAAATTTATTTAAAAGCACTAAAGGCTTTTGAAAATACAGATGCAAAAAATCCTATAAATCACAAGCTGATTAAAGATACAATAAAAAAGAGAAAAAAAGAAGTTCACAAAGGAAACTGCGGTCGTCTTTTGATATGTGCAGGCTCTACGGGTCTTACAGGGGCGGCGTGTCTGGCAAGTGAGGCAGCGCTAAGAGGTGGTGCAGGACTTGTTACGCTTTGTTGCGCTGAAAAACTCAACAGCATTTTTGAAATAAAGCTTACAGAGGCAATGACAATGCCAGTTAAATCCAAGGAAGGCACCATTTCTGCAAGGGCGTTTGGATTCATAAATGAAAAGCTTCAAAAAAGCGATGCTCTTTTATATGGACCGGGGTTATCAACTGTAAAGGATATTAAAAAGCTACTAAAAAAAATAATTAAAAATACATCTGTGCCGATGGTTATTGACGCAGACGGAATAAATGTTCTTTCGGAAAATACTAAAATCCTGAGGATGGCAAAGTCACCTGTTATACTTACTCCACACATTGGAGAATTTTCAAGACTTACAGGATATGACACTGAGTATATACTTAAAAACAAAGAAAAAACAGCTATGGAATTTGCAAAAGAATATGGCGTTATACTCATTTTAAAATCTCATAACACAATAGTTACTGATGGAAATGATGTATATGAAAATGTTCTGGGGAATCCCGGAATGGCAGTTGGCGGGAGTGGTGATGTTTTGGCAGGACTCACAGCGGCATTTTTAGCAGAGGGGAATTCTCCTCTTGCAAGCGCTTTGGGCGGAGTTTATTTTCATTCTCTCGCGGGAGATATGGCAAGCTTTGAAACGGGGGAATATTCCCTTTTGCCAAGCGATATTATAAGATATATCTCCTATGCAATAAAAATGAGTTCGGAAACAGAATAATAGTTTAACCTGAACGAAGCTATTCGGATAACTTAGTTCAGGTTACAGGGAGTAAGGTTTATTTGAAAAGAATATTGCTTGTTTTAACTTCTTTATTACTTATGATAAGCCTTATCGCCTGCTCCGGCGAAAAAGATAAAACAGACAGCATTTATGATAAAATTCATTCGTTATATTATGACATGGAAAGCTACAAGACATCATGCAAGGTGACTGTTTTTACGCCGGGCGGAGAAAACAGCTACGATTGTGATATAAAATATGACAAGGATGCCCAAAGCTTTGAGGTTGTGTCGGATGATATGAAGATTTTCCTGACAAAGGATAAAACGATTATTTCAAAAGATGGAAACACTCTTGAATCCCCCTCTATGCCTGAGGATATGTACATATTTATCAATACATTTTTTAAAAGCTACTATGAATGTGAGGATACAGCTTTAAGCGTTAACAATCCTGAAGAATCAGATTTGGTTCTGCTTGAATGTGGAGCTATTAATCCCACAGAATACATAGCATCTATGAAATTATGGATTGCCAAGGAAAACGCAATGCCGGTGAGGATGCAGGTTATTGGCAAGGACGATAATGTGACTACAGAAATAGAATTTTCAAATTTTTCATTTATTGGGTTATAAATAGAATTTAACGGGGCAATAATATTATTACCGTAGAGCCGAATAGTGAATCCGCGTTACATAGCTCTCTATCGGTTGAAACCTTTTATAACCTTAAATGGTATAATGTGCATTTGACATCAGGACAAAAAACATATATAATATTTATAGGATATAAAGGGATTTCATCATAGATTGGGGGCCTTGAGAAAAATGGCACGACAAAAAAAGATACTTATCAGTATACCGGATTCATTGCTTGACGAGGCGGACAACATGGCATATTCTCAGAATATCAACAGAAGCGAATTTATAAGAGATGCTATTAAAAGCTATATTCGCGAAAAAAAGAAAAAGGAGATTGCCCAAAAGCTCAAAAAAGGCTACGAAGAAATGGGAAATCTGAATTTAGAATACAGTGAATATTCCATTGGGTCCGACAACACTCAAATACAGCTTTACGAGAAGAGTTTGGCGGAGTGTGAATGAGTTTGACAGTTAAAAGAGGAGATATTTATTATGCTGATCTGAGTCCTGTTATAGGCTCGGAGCAAGGCGGGGTGAGACCGGTGCTTGTTATTCAGAATGATGTTGGCAATAAATACAGCCCGACGGTTATCGTGGCGGCTATTACCTCTCAGATAAATAAGGCAAAAATGCCTACCCACATTGAAATTTGTGCAGATGATTACGGTCTTGTTAAGGATTCGGTTATTCTTCTGGAGCAGATAAGAACTATAGACAAGAAAAGGCTTAAGGAAAAAACAGGCCATGCCGATGACGAGCTTCTTATGCAGATTGGGCATGGACTTAAAATAAGCCTTGGACTATGCGACTTTTAAAAGGTGGTTTTACTTATGAAAAAAAGCTTTATGAAAAAAATTTCAATTACTGTTGTTTCTTTGTTACTACTAAGCATCTGTTTACCGGGAATGGCAGCAGACCCGGGAAGTAATGAAGATCCTCTTGTGACTCTTTCCTATATTAACGATGTGCTTATGCCTCAGGTTAAGAGTTATGTGGATTCAAAAACCACTACTTCGGGTGATGGCTTTAAGATTGTTAATTTAAATGCCGGGCAGACTGTTATTGCTCAGGCAAGCACAGAAATGATTTTAAGAATGGGAAATGCACAGATTGTGGCAACAGCTAAGGGCGGTGTGGCCGATGTGACTCAGGGAATTGACCTGCAAAGCGGAGCTGTTATGCCGGCAAACCATCTCTTAATTGTACCATTGGATGATGGCAGAGGAGCTCAGATGCTTTCTGATGGTATTATAATGATTAAAGGAAGCTATACCATTAAATAAAGTGAAAATCCGCTCTAATAGCGGATTTTTTCTATTTCTTTTATCTATTCTATTAAATAATATGAGGTGTAAAAAATTCAAACGAACTTTTTACACCTCATAGTTATTTATCCTTTATCATATCCCCTATCTTAACAACATCACCTGCACCCATTGTGATTATTATATCACCTCTTTGGGCATTTTCTTTCATAAAGGATGCGATTTCATCAAAGCTTTTGATATAGATTGAACCGGGGATTTTATCTGCCAGGTCTTTTGATGAAACGAGGCCTGTGTCTTTTTCGCGGGCTGCATAGATGTCTGTTATTATAACCCTGTCTACTCTTGATAAAATTTTTACAAAATCATCAAAGAGAGCCTTGGTGCGGGTATAGGTGTGGGGTTGGAAAATGCACCACACGGTATTGTGTTTGATTTTTTTAACAGAATCAAATGCGGCTTTTATTTCCGTTGGATGATGAGCATAATCGTCAACTATTAATGCTCCATTGCAATGGCCCTTTTTTTCAAAGCGTCTCTTAGTGCCTTTATAGCTTTCAAGACCTTCTTTTATATGCTTTATGTCTATTCCCATTGCAAGAGATGCAACAAGAACTGCTGTGGCATTTAAAACATTGTGTCTGCCAACTACATTTAAGGTGAGAGAGCATAATTTTTCGTCATTTTTAAACACATCAAAGCTTGGATAACCAAAATCATCAAAGGTGATGTTTTTGGCTAAGTAATCACCTTTTTCAAAACCATAACTTAATATCTTACATAACGCACTCTCAGAACATTCAACTGCTTCGGGATCTTCTGCACACACAACCAAGATGCCATCCGAAGGAATAAGCTTTGAAAAATCTGAAAAAGCTGATTTTATATCATCAAGGTCTTTATAGTAGTCGAGATGATCCTCTTCTACATTGAGAATTATACCAACTGTTGGAAAAAACTCAAGAAAGCTTCGGCAATATTCGCAGGACTCTGTGAGGAAATATTCACTCTCACCCATTCGGAAATTGCCATTTAATATATCAAGATTGCCTCCGACCATAACAGTTGGGTCCAGCTCAGCCTTCATAAGCACATAGCTCATCATGGAGGTGGTGGTGGTTTTGCCATGAGTTCCGGCAACGGATATGGCTTTTTTATAGTCTTTCATTATTCTTCCCAGCATTGCAGCACGGGATATGGTTTCTATCCCCTTTTCTCTGGAACAAACAAGCTCAGGATTATCGTCTGATATTGCGGCTGTATATACAACAAGGTCGGGGTTTTTGATATTATCAGCACTATGACCTATAACAACCTCTGCCCCGAGAGAAATAAGCTCTTCTGTGGATGCACTGAGTGCAAAATCAGAACCCGTTACTTTTATTTTATTATGCAAAAGGACTTTGGCGATTGCGCTCATACTAACTCCGCCAATCCCTATAAAATGAACCCAATTTACTTTTTTCATTATAACAACTCCCTGTTGAGTTTTTATGCTTCATTTAATTATACACTATTTACCAAAAAAAATAAACATATATTTTTAAGTTTTTTAAAATAATTTTAAAAGGAATATATTTTATTAAATTGAGCAAGATAAATATTGCAATATATATTCGGAGGTAATCACTTTGGAAATAACAGACATCCGCATCAGGCAAATGACACACGAGGACAAAATGAAGGCTGTGGTATCGGTCACATTTGACAATGCTTTTGTTGTGCATGATATTAAAATTATTGAAGGACCTGAAAGACTTTTTATTGCAATGCCAAGCAGAAAAACTCCTGACAATGAATACAAGGATATTGCGCATCCTATAAATATTGAAATGAGAGAAAAACTGCAAACAAGTATTCTGGAAAAATATGAGTCGCTCAAAATAGCAGAAAGTTATTAAGATAGTTAAAAGCTTAAAAATACACTGCAAAATCTTTTTGGATTTTGCAGTGTATTTTTTATAAATTATTATTTGATTACAGAATCATAGTATGCAAATTTCTTTGTTTCTTCGAATTTTACATCCTTTGTTAATTTTTCTTTTTCTGCTTCAATTATTTCATTCATTTCGGGAGTTGCAGACTCTGTGAGAGCAGAAGCAACGCCTGAGATATTTGTTTCAATTTTCTTTATGATATGATAGCCATAGTCTGTTTCAACTATATCGCTCACTTTGCCGACCTCTAAAGCAAATGCTGCTTTTTCAAAAGGTTCTACCATCTGACCTTTTGTGAAGGTATAGCCATTGGGCTGAGTCTGGAGACCGGGGTCTGTGGAGAATTCGTTCATAAGCTTATCAAAATCTTCACCTGCGTTTATTTTTGCCTGAATTTCTTTTATCTTTTTGAGTGCTTCGGGCTTGTCTTCTTCTGTGGCAGCTTCAACAAGAATATGCTTTGCGCTGACAAATTCACCGGCTACAAGCTTTGCATAATAAAGATTTCCCATATATTCCTCGGTTATAACCTGTTCTATACCTTCAGGACTTGTTTCCATTACCTCACAGAAGGCTGTAAAGGACATACCATTCTGAGTTACGCCTGTTGTCATCTGCTCCATCATTGCAGAGATATTTGCGTTATCTTCTTTAGAAAGAACTATGCCTTCTTCTTTTGCCTTGTTATATGCCATTTTGGTGGCGATAACTCTTTTTATTGCTTCTTTTTCAATTTCTTCTTTATCAATTTCGGGAGCATCTTTTTCAGCTGAGCTATCTGCAGACATTGCCGCAGATATTTCCTGAAGCTTTTCATTGTAAACACCCATAAAATAATAGCCATAATACGCACCGGTAACTTCGATGTCATCTGCTATTTTAAGAACTGTTTCTCTTGTTATTCTTGCTTTTTCAACAACAGCAGTATCTTCAACAAGACCGCAGGAAGCAAATGACGCTAAAACGAGCATCATTGCAAGAGAAAGAGAAATGATTTTTGTGATTTTTTTCATTAAATTCAACGCCTTCCTTATTTGTTTTTATTATAAGTCTCTTTTTCATTAATATATTATACTACCTCAAAAAACTAAAGTCAACACAAATGAGAAAAACAAGATAATTTATTTATTATATAATTATTACAAATGACACAACAAAACCCCATTGCCTGCATTTTTAATGCAAGCAATGGGGTTTTTATTTAAAACAATATTAATCTTTTAAAAGTGCTTCAAGACGGTTTAAGCCTTCCTTTATATTGTCAAGGCTTGTGGCATATGACCATCTCACATGATGCGGTGCCGAAAAGCCAGTTCCCGGAACAACCGCTACAAGCTGATTTTCAAGGAATATTTCAGCAAAATCGTCGGCAGTTTCAATGAGTTTACCTTTTATAGTTTTGCCAATCAGCTTCTCTATATTCATCATAACATAGAATGCGCCTTCAGGCTCTTTGCAGGAAACACCATCTATGGAATTCATTCTTTCAACCATATACTTTCTGCGAAGGTCAAACTGGGAAATCATTTCTTTTAATTCATCGGTTGGACCTGTGAGCGCCGCTACGGCAGCTTCCTGAGCTATGGAATTAGGATTAGAGGTAGTGTGGCTCTGGACATTGGACATAAGCTTTGCAATTTTTTCATTTGAAGCGGTGAAGCCTATTCTCCAGCCTGTCATGGCATAGGTTTTGGAAAGACCATTGATGATGATGGTATGGTCTTTGATTTCTTCGCTAAAGCTTGCAATGCTTACATGCTTTGCGCTGCCGTATACAAGGTGCTCATATATTTCATCGGAAATGATGTATAAATCATGCTTAAGGCATACATCGGCAATTTGTCTGAGTTCAGACTCTGTGTAGACCATGCCTGTTGGGTTAGAGGGGCTATTTAATACCAGAGCTTTTGTTTTGGAGGTTATGGCATTTTCAAGCATTTCGGCTGTAAACTTGAAGCCGTCCTCTTCTGTTGTATGGAGAATAACGGGAATACCGTCATTATATTTTATCATTTCCGGATAGCTTACCCAAAAAGGAGCCGGAACTATTACCTCATCGCCGGGATTTAAGATTGCTCCGAATGCATTTATGAGAGAATGTTTAGCACCATTGCTGACCACTATATTTGCAGGAGTGTAGCTAAGGTCGTTATCCCTTTGGAATTTATCGCAAATAGCTTTTTTTAATTCCAGGGTTCCTGAGGCGGGAGTATATTTGGTTTTTCCGCTCATTATGGCAGTTATTGCCGCCTGTTTTATATGGTTAGGGGTATCATAGTCAGGCTCTCCTGCACCAAAGCCTACCACATCGTGCCCCTGGGCTTTCATTTCTTTGAATTTTGAATCTATTGCAAGAGTTGGAGACGGTGAAATAGATTCGAATTTTTTTGAATATTGCATCTTGCTAATCCTCCGATTTGAAACTAAGAATTCCAAAAATTTCATTTTTCTTTGAATATTATAGCATATTTGCTTTGTTTTTGCAAGTTGTTCATGATAAAGTTTCATATTTTTTCAAAAAATTATGAAAATTGTTGAAAGCAATCTTATTTATGACAGTTTCATTGTAATTAATTGCCAAAAGCTTATCAAAAATCCTGTAGACACAAGCTGTATTTTCAAGATTTTTTGCCATTTTTTCGGCTCCGTCAAAGTCGGACCCAATGCATATTGCATCTTCTCCGCCAAGGCTCATAAAATGCTCTATATGCTTTATAACTGCATTTATATCAGCATTTTCATCTGATACAAACGGAGGATAGAAATTTATTCCGCATATTCCTCCCCTTTTTGCAAGATAAACGAACTGCTCATCAGTAAGATTTCGCACATTGGGACATATTGCACGACTATTTGAATGAGTTGCCATAAAGGGCAGACTATATTCTGCAGTTGCTTCCCAGAAGCTCTTATCTGACATATGGGAAACATCAAGGATAACTCCATTTTCCTGCATTTGCCTGAGAGCTGCTTTGCCAAGGGAAGTTAGACCGCTGTTATTTTCCCCCGCACCACCACAGAGAATATTGTTATCATTATGACAAAGACCTATGATTATTATTCCCAGAGATTTATAATACGATATATCTTTCAGAGAAAAATCAGGCTGTGAGCCCAGGTTCTCTATGGAAGCAAGGGCTGTTATTTTTCCCGACATGCAGTTTTTAACTATTCCCTTTATACTTTTCTCAAATGATATAAAACCGGGGTATGCTGCACATTCTTTTTTAAGGTAATTTAATATATCTGAAACATCTTTTTTAAAATATTCTCCGCTATTATATATTGCAAAAACCTCAGTCATAGAGGAATACTTTTTTAAAGATGAAATATTAACCATATAACTACTGTTATTTAACGAATCATTATTTTTATAAAGCTTAGTAAGAGTGTCGCAATGAGCATCAAAATAGGGATATTTATATTTCATACCTTTTCTCCTAAATACACTATTATCTCAGGATTATTATATTTAGAATTAGCTGTTTTGGTTACAAAAAAGAGACTGTAAAAAACAATTGTTTTTTACAGTCATGTTTTTAGGGATTAGGAAAAAATGATTCGGAATGAGTAAATCGAACTCAAAGCAAGATTATTTCTTGCTTTGAGCGATAGCCCGACGCTGTACAAAAGTACTGCGAGTGGTGAGATTTGCTTATAGCAAAAAGACATATTATTAAAGAAAATATCTTTTGAAAAAGATATTTTCAACTTATAAATATAAATCTGAAGATTTACA
>JAZRGM010000009.1:0-8627 GCA_045644205.1 Clostridia bacterium
TCGAACTCTCCATTCGCGAAAAAATGCAGATTTTTGGTGCGGAAAGCGCAGATGGGCTGACGCCCTTCAAGCTTGACAATCAAAAAAGATGCGGTTTTTCACGAATGCAGAGCGTGCTGAGTTCGAGTCTCCGGTGGCTAAACAGGCGGGGATAAAACCCCGCCCCTACAATAGATATTAAATATTAATTGTAATATGCCATCGGATTTGTTGTTTTTCCATTGAGCTGAATTTCAAAATGGATATGAGGTCCTGTGGACATACCTGTGGAGCCGCATTTCGCAATTACCTGACCCTTTGTTACCTTCTGACCTGATGAAACAAGAAGAGATGAACAATGGGCATAAAGGGTTGAATATCCACCGCCATGGCTTATAACAACATAATTACCGTAGCCGCCTGTGTTATACCCCGACACGATAACCGTTCCCGAATTTGCAGCATATATACTGCTTCCATAAGGCGCGCCGATGTCTATGCCTGAATGGAATCTCTGATTTCCTAAAACAGGATGAACCCTGTAGCCATAGGGTGATGTAACAAGAGTTGTATTGGAGGGCCATGCAAACTGTCCGCCAACAAAATTTGTGGGCACACTATAGCTTCCTGAGGTCTGAGCTCTGTAGGCAGCCTGACGGGCAGCTTCTTCTGCCTTTTTAGCAGCATTATACTCTGCTTCATATTTATTTATGTCTTTTTGCAGATTGTTTATTATTGCCTGACTTTCGGCTCTGTAGCCATCAAGAACTGCTTTTTTTGCATCCTGTTCTTCTTTTAATGCCACAACCTCTGCCTTTTCTGCAAGAAGTGCATTTTTGAGTTCTTCAACCTCAACCATGGAATCTCTGATTTCCTGGAGCTTCTTGGTGTCATATTTTGCCACATGCTTGAGCACTGAAACCCTTGTTAAAAGGTCTTCTGTGGATTTTGAGCGAAGTATGATTTCAATATAAGACACATTGCCTCTTTTTATCATTGCTTTTGCTCTTTCATTGTAGGCAGCGTTCTGATTCTGCAAGTCAATTGTGAGCTGATTTATTTTTTCCTCGCTCTGGTTTATCTCGGCAACCTTTTCGTCAATCTGACGCTGAAATGCATCAATTTCCTTCTGCACTTCGCTTATCTGGCTGTCGATTTTCTTTCTTTTTTCAAGTTCTTTTTTCTGCTGAGCCTGAGCGGCATCCTTTTTTCTCTTTGCTTCCTGAGAGCTTATTGCACTTGCACCCATGGGAAGAGCTGTCAGGATTGTAACGCCCAGAAATGCCAAAAGTGCCAGTATTGCAAAGATTCTGACAAATGTTTTATTCTGCACTTTTCACCATTCCTTTCGTAATACATTATCACACTTTGAGATAACGACGCACCGATATGGAGCTTCCAAATGCACCTATAATGCTTCCGAGAATAACATAAGCCACAATGAGCTTAACCCATATGTCGCTAAAATTTAAAAGACCAAAGGAGCTTACAAGAACAGTTGTGCTGATGCTTGTCATAAGACCAAGATAGCACCACTGGGAAATAAAGAAGGCAATAACTGCCGATACAATTCCCACAAGCATTCCTTCCATAATAAAGGGGCCTTTAATGTAGGAATCGGTTGCTCCAACATATTTCATTATGTTTATTTCTTTTCTTCTGTTGTGAACGGTTAGCTTTATTGTGTTTGAAATAATAAACAGACTTACCAGCGCAAATATAACTATTATCCATACAGAAAAGGTTCTAACTATTCCGCTTATCCCGTTTATAACCTCCACAAGGTCGTTGCTGTTTTCAATATCTTCAACTCCCTCTATTGCCGCAAGCTTTTTGCAGGTTGAATCAACAAGGGAAATGTCCTCCAGCTTAACAGCATATGCATCGGGAATAAGGTCCTCAGGAAGACCTTCAAAGGATTTTAAATCTTCCTTATCAAGACCGGCTTTATAATCTTTAAATTTGTCTTTTCCGTCAACAAAGGTAATATTTGATGTGTCGACATTATCCACCTTCATTATATCGGATTTAACGCGGTCTTTGATATTTCCATAAACCGCATCATCTGCCCCTTCGGGCCTCTGGATATAAACATCCACCTGATATGAATCAGCCATAAGACTTGTCATATGATTAATATTTAAGGTTATCATTAAAAACACACCGAAAATGAATATGCAGGCAGTTACAACAAACAGAGAGGTTACTGTCATAAGGCCGTTTTTAAACATTCCGCGGATGCCTTCTATAAATGACCTTTTAATTGCTCTGAACATAACCGTACCCACCTTCGTTTTCATCACGGGTTATGATACCTTTTTCAACCATTATAACCCTTTTTTTCATATCGTTAACAATTTTTTCGGCATGAGTTGCCATAACAACAGTTGTGCCTCTTTTGTTGATTTCGTCCATTATAGCCATAATTTCAAGAGCTGTATCGGGGTCGAGATTTCCTGTTGGTTCATCGGCAATCAAAACAACAGGGTTATTAACTATTGCCCTTGCTATTGCCACCCTCTGCTGCTCACCGCCGGAGAGCTGATGAGGATACATCTTAGCCTTGCTGGAAAGCCCCACCTGACTTAACACCAGCGGAACATTTCTTCTTATTTCTTTATTTGAAGCTCCCACAATTTCCATTGCAAAAGACACATTTTCCTGAACAGTTTTATTTGGAAGAAGACGGAAATCCTGAAAAACAACACCAAGGGTTCTTCTGAAATAAGGGATTTCCTTATGTCTTAAATCGTTAACATCAATATCATTTATAATAATATTGCCACCTGTGGCACTTTCTTCTTTCATCATAAGCTTTATAATAGTGGATTTGCCGGCGGCACTTGAGCCAACGAGAAACACAAATTCACCTTTATTTATATGAAACGAAACGCCCTTGAGCGCACCGTAGCCATTATCATATATTTTTGAAACATTTTCAAATGTAATCATTTGTTTTCTCCCTTTAACTTTATAAGGGAACACAGAGCCGTTTTTATACCGCCCGTGTTCCCCCTATTTTAAATTAAAGCTTTACTGCGTTTGACACAAGGTATTTATTAACCATCATTGCTACCTTGAATATTATTGCCTGATCAAAGATTCTAAGATCAAGGCCGGTTATCTTCTGAATTTTATCAAGTCTATAAACAAGAGTGTTTCTATGAACATAGAGCTGACGGGATGTTTCTGAAACATTAAGGTTATTTTCAAAGAACTTCTGAATGGTAAATATAATTTCCTGATCCAGCTCTTCTATAGAACCTTTTTTAAATACCTCTGTTAAGAAAAGCTCACACAGAGTTGTGGGAAGCTGATAGATAAGACGACCGATTCCAAGGTCTTCATAGCTTAAGATGTTCTTTTCATCATCAAACACCTTACCAACCTCTAAAGCAACTCTTGCTTCCTTATAGGAGCGGGCAATCTCTTTGATATTTGAAACAACTGTTCCGATACCAACAGATGCCGACGCCATAATTTCTGTGTTGATATTATTGCAGATGTTTTTAGCAATATTCTGAAGCTCTGAAAGAGCCATATCATTTTCAAGCTCTTTAACAAGGGCAATGTTGTTTTCATCAATGCTGACGATAAAATCGTTTTGCTTATTTGGAAACATACTCTCAACAAGTTCAAGAACTGAAAAATCAGAAACTTTTTCTGTCTGGATAAGATAAACAACTCTTCTTGTTTCTATAGTCAGGTGAAGCTCGGCAGCCTTTGCCAGAACATCTCCCGGAAGAACATTATCAAGAAGGAAATTCTTAATAAAGTTAAGACGATCATGCTTATCGTCATAAAGAGATTTCACAGAAGAAAAGCTTACCTGCAAAATATCTGCATAGTTTCTTGCAAGAGAGTCATCGCCTTTAACAAAAATTATATAATCTATTTTTCCCATAGAAACTATAGGCTTATAGGTAAAGCCATTATATGTAAAGGTATCTGTGTTGTCTTCGGTGAAACTTAAAACACATTCAAGGTCATTATTACTGATGCAATTTTCATTTGATGCAATAATAAAGCCACCGTCTGTTATAAGTCCGAGGTCTCTGTTCATTACATCTTTCATCTGATGAGTTATTTGCTGAAAGTATCTAACATTCATCTACGGCACCCCATTTTAAAGTATATATATAATATTCTAATGTTTTTTGATGAAAAATGCAAGATTTCCACCAAGCTTTGTGCAATTTGTATATTTTATTCAAATTATATATGTGTTTTATGTTTAATTTCACCATTCAAAACAGGTGTTTCTTCCGTTATTTGTGTGAATTTTCTGAGAATAAATTGAATTTCTTGCATATATTTATACAAAAGGGTATTTTTGGCGGTGATAAATTGGATAGCTTTGTAACGATTGTTGGCTTCTGTCTGGGAGCTCTGATAATTCTCTGTTCGTTTTTTGTGTGCGCAGCTCCGGGCAAATACATATTGGCTTTTCTTTTAAATAGTTTTCTTGGCTGCGTTATTATTTCTCTTGTTAATGTGCTTTTAAAAACCTACGGACTTGGCGTGGGGATAAATCCCATAACTGCAGTTTGTGTTGGAATAATGGGAATACCGGGAGCGGTGGCGGTGATACTTCTGGCAATTTTTTTGTAAAATTTGCAAGCAGTATCAGATAAAAGATAAGAGTGAAGAGTGAAAAGAAAATGAAGAAATCCGCCCATGTGGGCGGATTTCAACTATTTCTATTCTCTTTTCTCTCTTATCTCTTCTCTATTTTTGTCTTTCCACCCATATATGGAACAAGAACATCAGGAATTGTAACAGAGCCATCTTCGTTCTGATAGTTTTCTAAGATTGCGGCAACTGTTCTGCCTATTGCCACACCGCTACCGTTTAAGGTGTGGACAAACTGTGCTTTATCCTTTGGTGAATTTTTAAATTTAATATTTGCTCTTCTTGCCTGGAAATCTTCAAAGTTTGAGCAGGATGAAATTTCAACATATCTGTTGTAGCTTGGCATCCACACTTCAATGTCATATTTTTTAGCTGCTGTAAAGCCCAAATCGCCAACACAGATTTTAACAACTCTATAAGGAAGATTTAAAAGCTTCAACACCTTTTCAGCATCATTTGTAAGCTTTTCAAGCTCCTCATATGAATTTTCAGGTGATGCAAATTTAACAAGCTCAACCTTATTGAACTGATGCTGTCTGATAAGACCTCTTGTATCTTTACCTGCAGAACCGGCCTCTGCTCTGAAGCAGGCAGAGTAGGCAACATGCTTTATAGGAAGTTTGGAGCCATCGAGAATTTCATCACGATACATATTGGTAACAGGAACCTCAGCTGTGGGAATAAGGAAATAGTCGGTATTCATTACCTTAAATGCATCTTCCTCAAATTTGGGAAGCTGACCTGTGCCGACCATACTTCTTCTATGCACCATATATGGTGGGAATATTTCTGTATAGCCACTATCTGTTGTGTGTGTGTCAAGATAGAAATTGATTATAGCTCTTTCAAGGCGAGCGCCCAGGCCCTTATAGAAGGTAAATCTTGTGCCTGTTACCTTGCCGGCGGTGGGGGCATCTAAAATATCTAAATCTGCTCCGATATCCCAATGAGCCTTGGGTTCAAAATCAAATCTTGTCGGCTCTGAAAATCTTCTTATTTCCACATTATCCTCATCGGTGTCACCGTCGGGAACTTCGTCGTTGGGAATATTTGGAATAGTAAGCATGAGATTATTGATTTTTTCGTCATATTCTCTCACCTTTTCATCAATTTCCTTGATTTCATCGGAGAGTTTTTTCATTTCTTCAAAAATGGGAGCAACATCCTTACCCTCTTTTTTGAGCATAGGAATACTCTTGCTTACTTCATTCTGCTTCTGTTTGAGCTGTTCAACACTGAATAAAAGCTCTCTTTTTTCGCTGTCGAGCTTTAAAAGAGCATCAATGTCTACAACTTCCTTTCTTCTGGCAAGAGCCTTTTTAACTTTTTCTGTTTCTGTTCTTATTAATTTGATATCTAACATTATTTATACACTATCCTTTCAAAACAGGAATTATATCAGTAAACTAGTTTATTATAAATGTAAAGTTGGGCTTCTGTCAAGCTTTCCGGATCAATAGTTGATTTTATCTGCTTGCTTTTGCCAAAATTTCCGCTGTTATAGGCTTTTATTGCAGCCATAAGAGCGTCATCGTTTGATTTTTTTGTTTCATCATCAAGCTTTAGTGCTTCATATTCTGATTTCATCTGCTCATGCTCTGCGGTGAGTGCATCCAGGTTTTTCTGAAGCTCAATGTTTTTATTCTGAAGTTCTGTGTTTTTATGAGAAAGCTCTGTTATATCTGCCTTGAGTCCCTTTGCCTGCTCTGTGCTGCTGTTGTGACTTAGTCCTGCAAAAATTATCAGAATGAGTGCAAAGGAAAATAAAATTGCCACATACATCCACAGGAATTTTGTGTTTTCTTTCATTTTATATATCACCTTTCAAAATTTTAAAATTTTTCTTTTCCCCTTTTGTTACTTCCCCAAAAAGCTTAAAATCCATCTTTTTTTAATTTTGTTCCATGTGGAACATTTAAAAACTCCAAAAACAGCTTTTTAAGATGATTTTATCTTCCAACGCAAAATCACCTTGGTGTATTTGCGTTCGACGATTTAAAGGGTGTTTTTAAAGGTCGATTTTTTCGCTTCCTGAAATAATTTTTACAATTCTTTCCAAATCTTTGGCAGAATAATAGTCAATCTGAATTTTACCCTTATTTTTCTTTCCCGAAATTTTAACCTTTGTTCCAAGAATACCTTCTATACTCTTTTCAATTTTTTCATATGCAAGCTTAACATTAAGATCAGTTTTTCCGGGAGCTTTTTCCGGTTTGAGATATTTTTTAACCTCAACTTCCAATTCTCTCACGCTAAGTCCTTTTTCGATTGTTTTTTCACAAAGCTCATTTTTCGCTTTATCGTCGTGGAGTGACAATAAAACCTTTGCGTGACCAACAGAAATCAGTCCATTCTTTAGACAATCCAGAGTTTTTTTGGGAAGATTCAAAAGTCTTAAACTGTTTGCAACTCCGCTTCGGCTCTTGCTTAGCTTCTGAGCCACATCTTCCTGAGTTAAACCATAGTCTTCCATAAGCTTTTTATAGCCAAGAGCTTCTTCAACCGGGTTAAGGTCCTCTCTCTGAAGGTTTTCTATGAGAGATAGTTCATACAATTTCTGATTATCAAGCTTTTTAACAATAGCAGGAATTTCCTTAAGGCCTGCTTTTTTTGCCGCACGCCATCTGCGCTCACCGGCAATAATGGAATAATAACCATTTGGAGCTTCCTGCACCAGAATAGGGGAGATAACTCCGTTTTGTCTTATTGAATCAGCAAGCTCTTCAAGCTTTTCTTCATCAAAAGCCTTTCTTGGTTGAAGCTTGTTTGGTTCAATATCCATAATTTTAATTTCTTTTATTATATCGGAGTCAATTGATGACTTTTCATCAGTTAAAAGAGCTCCCAAGCCTTTTCCGAGACCTTTTTTCTTAACCATTTGTTATCACCTCTATCATTTCTTTCCCCATTTTTTGTTGTTTTTTATAAGCTCTTTTGCAAGCTTAACATACATTTCGCTTCCCTTTGATGATTTATCATAGTAGTTTATAGGTTCTCCAAAGCTGGGTGCTTCGCTGAGACGCACATTGCGGGGGATAACTGTCTTATAGAGCTTGTCGTCGTAATACTTTTTAACCTCTTCGGCAACAAGCATTGATAAATTTGTTCTCACATCATACATAGTAAGAAGCACACCCTCAATTTCAATTGAAGGGTTAAGCTGTTTTTTAACCTTTCTTATGGTGGCTGTGAGCTGGCTCAAACCTTCTAAGGCATAGTATTCACATTGAATCGGCATAATAATACTGTCGGACGCTGTGAATGCGTTGAGAGTTAAGAGACCAAGAGATGGAGGACAATCAATAATTATATAGTCATATTCATCTTTTACCGATGAAAGAGCATTTTTCAAAAGATATTCTCTGTTTTCCATATCCACCATTTCAATTTCACCGCCGGCAAGGTCAATACCGGAGGAAAGAAGCGACAGATTATCAAAATCAGTTTTTATTATAGCGTCAGCGGCCAAAGTACCATTAATAAGCACATCATAAACCGAAAGTTCTGTGCTTTCCTTATCCACACCGACGCCGCTTGTGGCATTTCCCTGTGGGTCAAGGTCAATCAAAAGAACCTTTTTCTTTTGCGCCGCAACACAAGATGACAAATTAACTGATGTAGTTGTTTTGCCGACGCCGCCTTTCTGATTGGCAACAGAAATAATTTTTCCCATTTTTCTGCTCCTTTCTGTTTGCAATTAATTGTGTTTGCATATAGTATAACACAAATATACATTATATGGAACAGTTTTTTAAAATTTTTTCAAAAAAATATTTAAAATGTTCCACATGGAACATTTTTTATTTAATTTGAACTATTGTTTTTAATCAAAAGATAAATTATTGTTTATCGCTCGATGCGGTAAACAATAATTAAAGTAATAGGTAATAATGAATAGTGAATAAGTTAGGTTGATTTTCGCCAAAGGGCGAAAATCTTCCATACCTCTTCACTTTTCACTCTTCACTATTCACTGTATTGTTTACCGAACATCGAGTTCGGTAAACAATAATTTA
>JAZRGM010000010.1:0-69642 GCA_045644205.1 Clostridia bacterium
TTACCACATATTTACTGTGATACTTCCTTCTACCATATGCGGAACAAGCTGTTTTATACAGTATGATGTATTAGTGTATAACCTATTTCTAAGTATCAATGGAAAGTCAACATATAACACATATTTATTATCATGATAAACTATTTCAGAATTCATAAAACCTGTACCATCCCTTAAATATGGTCCATCTGATAAATCAGCAAAAAGTATATCTTTGTTAGTCTTGGAATTTACAATTTCAAATTCAAGCTTTACTCTAATTTTATAGAAACCTGTTGTATTGTT
The DNA here is from genome assembly GCA_045644205.1 of Clostridia bacterium. Taxonomy (GTDB): domain Bacteria; phylum Bacillota; class Clostridia; order UMGS1810; family UMGS1810; genus RGIG1828. The sequence continues at coordinate 286 of JAZRGM010000010.1, forward strand.
GTAGTAAACAATAGGAAAACATGGCTCTCCATATCCTTTTAATATTATTTCATTTTCCTTAACATATTTTACGTACTGTTGTAATTGTTCTCCAGGAGTAGTATAGAAAAACAAATCCGCCATTTGTCTTGCCATATTCTTTACATCAGCTGTTCTGTAATCAACATTTAATATACAGTTAAAGTAACGTCTTAAAATATATAATGTATCACTAAAAGATGATTTTACTTTAGGATAAATTGTTTTTGGTGTGGTAATTTTACCATCATAATCATTAATATATGGAAATTCATATACATAGTTTTCCCATGGTCTGTATATATACGGGAAGTCAGCATAATTACTTGGCCAATTTGCTCTATCTTCATCCACATAATATGGATCATTAATAGTATAATCACTAAAAACTATACAATTATTAATCCTGTTAGCCTTCATAGTTATATAATTGAGTATTGCTTTTGTCATATATTGATGACCAGGAAATTCATATGTTGAATCAGGCAGAATACCAACACCTACTGTTTTTCTTATTATCTCTTTTTCCTTATCTGTAAAAGAAGAAAAGTTAGAAAAATTAACAGTTACAGGTGTAAATTCTTTTTCCAAAAAATAAAAATCTCTGTTACTATATGGTTCTAAAAACTCTAATAAAGTTACAGGTCTATCAAAATCAAACTCACCATTTTGATGAAAATATACTTTTTCTCCTTCTTCTCGAGAAAAATTATCCCATTTAAATTCAGTTCTCTTTTCCTCATCAGTTTTAGGATAAGTACGACAACTGTACCGATTTATCTTATAAGTGTCATAATAATGTCTCCACGTTAAAACATCTTCTAATCTTAGTCTGGTACCTATATCAGTATAATCATATCCTATAAGTGTACTTCCATAAATAAACATATCATTTTGAACTGTATTTATATCTTTATATATTACCTTTGCCACATATTCATCTGATTTGTCACAAATAGATACTTTAGCATAAAAAGTATTAAGAAATGTACTTATAACATCATCCTTATTAATTTGATTATTGCTAACAAGTCTATCTAATATTACAAGTACCTCTTCTAATGTAATAGAATCATCAGGACAAAACATTGTTTCATTTTTACCATTTACAATTCCTAAAGAGTTAGCTTTTAATATATAATCTTTAGCCCAATGATTATTAATATCTTGGAAGTTAACTGTATTTTTATTATTTGACATACCTAAAATTCCAAATCTATCCATAATAGCAACAAATTCTGCCCTAGTAATATTATTAAATGGTTTAAATGTATTGTCCTCATATCCATTTATATATCCTATACCTGCAGCCTTTTCTATTTTAGGGATAACACTAATAGGTACCTCACTCAAATCATTAAAGCTCTTATTTCTACTTTGCTCCTCTTTAAAACTTTGTGATACATCAGCAAATATATTTAAAACTTCCCACCTTAGTATTTCTCTTTGTGGCTTTTCTTTAAATAACAACCCATATTTTTCTCCGGTATCAAAAGCCCAATCACTATATGGTTCATAATGAATCATTGTTTTCTCCTCGGCATTTACATTAACACATAAAGTTAAAATAATAACACCAACAACAAATATTAACCATATTACTCTTTTTAACATAAAAAATCCTCTCATAAAATTATTTATATAATATTTATTAATTTGAAAAATAATTATATACCCATTTTTAATTTATGTCAATTTATTATTCTTATATTTGAATATTTCGACTTTTTTTAAAATATTTTTATTTACCATACTTATTTAAAATATAGCTATGAGCTGCGTTTTCAAATGTATCGTCTAAAGCTTCAAGAGAAACCTCATCGTATTTATTTTCAAGAGCTTTTTTTATTATATAATCGCAAAGTACGGGGTTTTTGGGAAGAAGCGGACCATGAAGATAGCTTGCTATAAGATTTTTATATATAGCTCCCTCAAAGCCTTTTCCCGAGTTTCCGTAGCCTGTGATAACTTTGCCTAGGGGGGTAAAGTTATCACCTATTATTTTGCCGCTGTGATTTTCAAAGCCAACAATTTTTGTTTTTAATATATCGCTTTCTATAATAACATTGCCAATGTGTCTTTCCTTTTCATATTCTGTGTGAAAACTAAGAATATCAAGGAATGGAAATTCACCATCGGGAGTTTTAAAATATTTTCCCATAAGCTCAAAGCCGCCGCACAAGGCAACTAAAACTTTGCCTTTTTCAACATATTCTTTAAATTCTTTTTTATAATTTACAAGTGCTTTGCAAACCATAAGCTGTTCTTTATCAGCTCCACCGCCTATAAATATAATATCGGAATTTTCAAAATCAGGCATTTGGTTTAGAGAATACTCTATTACCTCACATTCTATTCCTCTTTTTTGTGTGCGGTATAAAAGTGAAGCTATGTTACCCCTGTCGCCATAAAGATTTAAAAGCTCGGGATAAAGATGAGCTATTTGTATTTTCATTTATTTTCCTCCAGAGCCTTAAGATTTGTCTGAGTGCCAAACATCGCTGTGTAGTTAACAAGAATATATGCTATATCGCCTTCTCCCGACATCAGACCGGAAAGGGTGAGCTTGTTGTTTTCTTTGATTATGACATTTTCAAAGCCTGCATATTTTAACCTGAGAGCAAGGTCGTCTTTTCTTATTCCGGATGCAATAATTCCCGATACATTTGCTTCTTTCAGCTTTTCAAAATCCACATCCCATATCCAGGAAATGTCTATTCCGTCGCCGGGGCCATCGTTTATAGCTATCAGAACATCTTTTTTTCTCTTATCGGAAAGGACTGTTGCAATTGCCTGGTTAAAACCGGCAGGGTTTTTAGCAAGATTTAAAATTGCAGTTTTGCCATTTATGGTAAAGGGCTCCATTCGTGCTATCTGAGGCTTGTATGATTTAAAAACAGATTCAAGATCAGAAATATCTTCTCCACATTCTTTTAATGCCGCAACAGAAGCAAGGATATTGTAGATATTATAGAAGCCGCGATAGTTAAGGTTGAATGAATATCTATTGTCTGAATTATATATGCCGAATTTAAGACCTTCGGACATATCAATATCTTTTGCCACGAAATGAAGCTCAGGTCTTGAAAATCCGCATTTTTTGCAAAAATAGTCACCGAGCTGGCTATAGTGGGTATAATTATAGCTTAGTTCCTCACCGCACACAGCACAATAGCGGCCTTCCTTGGTTTCACGCATGCCTGTGGTGCAGTTTTGATCTATTCCAAAATAGGTGACATTTTTATTTTTTCCAAAATGAGCACTCAGGGGATCATCGCCATTTAAAATAAGCTTTGTTTGGGGGATTTTTTCTATAGCTTCATTTAAAAGAGATATTGTTATGTTAACTTCACCGAATCTGTCGAGCTGATCGCGAAAAAGATTTGTTATGATGAGTTTATCAGGCGTTACAAAAGGAACAATACGCCTTAAGCTTGCTTCATCACATTCTATTGCCGCATAGTCGGCATTGAGTCTACCGAAAACAGAGGCATGGTCAATAAATGAGCAAGCAATACCGGGAAGCATATTTGCTCCGATGATATTGCCCACCACCTTGTAGCCCTTGGATTTTAACAGAGTGTATATAAGATTATTGGTTGTGGTTTTACCATTTGTTCCGCAAACAACTATTATATCCTTTTTAACCTGAGCTGCCAGATCCTTTAAAACAAAGGGAGCTATTTTAAGAGCCACTCCGCCGGGAGCTGACGAACCTTTTTTCCCTGCAAGCTTTCCTGCTATAATTAAAAGCTTACAAACGATAATTGCAATTATATTTCTTAATTTTCTCAAGATTATCATATTCCTTCCATTCAGAACTTAAATAGTTCAGATAGTCCTTCAATGGCTATATTTTACAACAAATAAAGCCATATTTCAACCTTTAATTTTGCCAGTGTAATATTTTTTGAATTTTTACAATATGTATTAAAAAAGGAGCGGAGTGAAGATATGATATATATAAGGGAAGATGAAGGCTTTAAAAGATATTACATAAGAGCTGACGGAAGGCTTATGTGTGAAAGAAAAAACGGAGAAGAAGAGATAATACTTTCCGACATTTCAAATGAATTTGATGCAGCGCAACAAAAAGGCTGCCTGCATTTTGTGCTACAGGGAGCCGGTGGCGAAGTTATATATTTAAAAAAAGAAGATGGCACCTGGAGAAAATTTGACATTTTAAAAAGCAGGAAGGGAATTAAAAAAATCCACAAAATAAGACTTATAGCTTCTGAAAACAAGCTTTGTGCATTTTATATTATGGAGCATAACGGACAAAACCTTTTTGTAAAACACAGATTCAGCACAGATTCTCTCTACGAAGAACCGGAGGTAATGGGAGTTTGCAATGAAGGAAAAATATATTCAATATCTGAAACAGATAATGGATTTATTGTATTCTTTAAAGATGCTGACGGAGTTATAAAAAAGATTTTACTGGACAAGGATTATACGCTTAAAAACATTGAAGATTGCGGATTTAAAAATGAGATACTAACCATCAACACCCTATTCTATAAAGGAATTACTTATGCACTTTGCACAGTGAGAAGAAAAAACTCTGCCGCACTTATTTTCTTTGACACAGATAATGAGGCAGATGCGAAAATAGTGAGCTTTGGCATGGCAAAAAACTGCGTTGCTGAAATGATTGCATCAGAAGATGAAATAACTGCCATATGGGAGGAAAACGGTGGAATAATTTTCTCACAATATATTATTGGCAACACTTCTTTTTCTAAACCAAAACCTTTGGGAAAAGGATACAGACTATTCAGAATAAGACCTTGCTGCACATCAGGATACACATTCAGCGGAAAATGTGCCTTTTATAATTATCTGCCTCATATACCGGGATATAATTTCAGAAAAGAAAATCAGAATACTAGAAGGGGGAACAATATGAATTCCAATGGTTTTGAAAAAAACAGTATTAAACCTAAAGACAACGACATTATAATTGAAAAACTTAGAGAAATTGAAATGCATATTGAAAATATGGGAAACACGCTAAAGGATATGTGTTCATTTTTAGATAAGCTCACAGCTTTCAAAAAAGAAGCTGATAATACTTGTGAAAACTACGATGAAAATAATATTATTGCAGAAATTGCCGGGAAAGAAAATCTTGGTGAAATAAACATGGAAAATGTGAAGCTATTTGAAAATACGGATATTGATTCTGTGCTTCCTGCATCTGAAGAAAAACAATGATGGGTGAAAGGAAAAACAGATTATGAACAGATATGAAAAGACAGGATTTTTGTTTTCCTACATAAGATTTATGAACCTATCGCCTCACGGTGGAAAGGCTGATTTTTATATTGGAAATACCCTTGTTTGCGCAGGAATTAAATTCGGTTCTTGTTCTTCATATATTAAAACCGGCTCAGGGCCCCAGGTATATAAGGTGACAAGATGCTCAAGAAAAGATGACATCATTGGAAAGATTACTTTTAGTCAGGATGTGGGCGGAGTACATAGTCTTTGTGTGGTTGGCATGGCAGACAAAGCGGAAGTTATTACAATTGAAGAACCACCACTCAAGCGAAATGATTATGCAAACCTAAGAATATGCAATTTTGCACCCGATACAAGGAATATTTGCATAATGGCAAATGATGAAATAATTGTTGGGGATATGGGATATAAAGAACAGAGCATGTATATAAAAGTAAAACCGGGGAAATACAGATTTTCTGCAAGTGAAGGCGGACAGAATCCTCGATTTTTGGGTGAACAAAAAATAGACAGCGGAAAATTTTACAGTCTTTATATAACAGGAACAAAAAATGAAATGCCGCATCTTTCCGGGTTATTTACCCTTGATGCGGCAAGTTATGACGGATTTTATTTATTATAAACTTTAAATACTGCTATATTATCTTTTGATATTTCAAAGCATATATCAGGGAATTTCCGGGATAGCTTATCCTTTAAAAGCTCACATACAATATGCTCTGTTTCATAGTGACCTGCATCTATAAGACACATATCGTTATCATAGCAGTCTCTTGCAGGATTATATTTCACATCACCTGTTACGAAAAGGTCAATACCTCTTTTTATGCATATTTCTATTTCATCAGCACCGCCGCCGCAATTTACAGCTACGGTTCTGATTTCTTTTTCAGGATTTCCAACATATCTGACAAATGGCGTATTGAGCTCAGAGGTGCATTTTTTAAGCATATCGGAAAGTTTTGTGCCTGCCGGTACCTCTCCCACTCTGCCATAGCCATGAACCTGACCGTCTATGGTGGCAACAGGTTCGACAACGCTTGTGTTTTCAATGCCAAGTTTTTCGGCAAGGAAATCATTAAGTCCGTCTTTAGCGCAGTCGAGGTTTGTGTGGGCACTAAAAAGTGATATATCATTTTTTATAAGACTCATAAGGGTTCTCTCTTCGGGAGAAGACTCTGTGAGTCTTTTTGTTGAATGAAACATAAGGGGATGATGAGAAATTATGACATCAGCTCCAAGCTTTGAGGCTTCGTCTGCTACCTTTTCGTCCACATCAAGAGTTATGAGTACCTTTGATACCTTTTTATTTTTACTGCCCACAATAAGACCAACATTATCACCGTCAAATGCAAGCTCGGGAGGGAATAGTTTATCTATATAATTTATTATTTCATTTAATTCTGTCATTTTTATTCCTCCATATATAAGCTGAATAGCTTAAGCTGTTTCTGATATTTTTTTAGTTCTGCCTTATCGGGATTATGACTCTTTTTAATTCCTTCTATTATATTTGAGCATACACGATATTTATATTTTATATATTCTTTAAATACTTCGGGAGAATTTTTGCTTACATTTCTGCCTATGTAGATATCTTCATCGGTATATAGAGAATCCCCCCTATGGGCAAAGATAATATTATAGAACTTATTTTCTTCCTGAACAAGATATTCTTCCTCGATGGTAAATCCGTTTTCAAAAAGAAAAAGACGAAGCTCGGGAGCAGCTATCATTGGCTGAAGAAAAAGCTTTGTTTTATTATCTATAACAGATAAGCCTCTTGATATTATATCTCTCATAAGAAGACCGCCCATACCTGCTATAACAATGGACGACGCCTCACCGAGGGAAAGCTTTTCAAGGCCATCGGAAAGGCGGAATTCGCATTTATCTCTAAAGCCGGCAGAACAGATGTTATCTTCTGCTCTTTTAAGAGGCATCGGGTTTACATCCATAGCAACTGCATGGGAAATTATATTGTTACAAAAAAGATACAGAGGGATGTAGCCATGGTCGGTGCCAACATCTGCAAGGGTTTCACCTTTTGGAATGAGTGATGCTATTTTTAATAATCGTGGACTTAATTCCATAATTTCAATTTCCTTTTTTTCGTTGAATATTATAAGTTATTTTAGTTAAAAATCTGCCGGGAACAAATCTTGAGAAAAACACAAGAAGCTTCATTGAAAAGCCGGGAATGATAACTCTTTTTCCCTTAAGCATTTTTCTTATGGCATACAGAGCAACATAACTGCTTTCAAGACCGCTAAGAGCAAATGAAACTCCTGCAATCTCATCAAATTCTGTTCTGACAGGACCCGGACACAAAACAGATACCGTTACATTTTTATTCTGGCGGCGGATTTCTTCATCAACAGCTTCGCTAAGGCGCAGAACATAGGCCTTTGAGGCATAATATGACGAAAGAAGGGGCCCTGCCATAAAACCGGCAGATGATGCAACATTTAGTATTTTACCATAACCCTGCTTTAAAAATTTCTGAGAAAAAAGCTTTGTGAGGATATGAAGGGAGCGAATATTGATATTTATCATATCAAGCTCTTTATTTATATCTGTGTTGACAAATGAACCAAACACACCAAAGCCTGCATTATTTATAAATATATCAATATCTTCATTTTCTAACATTTTATAAAGCTTATATATGTTTTCTTCTATTGATAAATCCATTTCAACAGGAATGAAAGAATCATACTTTTCCTTTATTTCTTTTAGCCTTTCTTCTCTTCTTGCAATTCCGTAGACAGTAAAGCCCATATCACAAAGGATTTGCGCCATATCTCTGCCTATTCCTGAACTTGCACCTGTTACAACTGCTTTCATATGCTCTCTCCTTATCTGAGTTTTCCTGAAGCATAGCCCTGATATTCATTAAGAAAATCTTCGGCCGCTTTAACCATATATACGCCTATTTTTCCATCTTCACGAAAACCGATGTTTAGTTATCGGATAATACTGCGATGGCTAAAATTTATTCTAATTTAATATATCATAAAAGCTGTAATATTTCAACTTTTAAAATCATAAATATTATTGAGCAAAGGAGATTATGAAATGAAAGTTTTTGTTTTGACAAGGAAAAATATTATATTTTATTCTATTATGCTTCTTGCAGCATTTACTATTTTTCTGACGCGCTGGGACAGCAGCGTTTATGTGGTGAATAATTCGGAGCTTAATAACTTGCCTATCTATTGCGTTGACAAGGGCGATGAAAAGATTTGTGCTATATCTTTTGATGCGGCATGGGGAAATGAGGATACGGAGCAGCTTATAAGAATTCTTGACAAATACAATGTTAAGACAACATTTTTTGTTGTGGGAAGCTGGGTTGACAAATATCCCGAATCGGTTAAGGCTCTTCACGATGCCGGACACGAAATTATGAACCATTCTGATTCTCATCCTCATATGACACAGATTTCAGAGGAAAAAATGATTGAAGAAATTAATAATTGCAGCAAAAAAATTGAAGATATAACAGGGGAAAAGGTGAATCTTTTAAGACCGCCCTATGGAGATTATAACGCAAAAGTTATTGAGACAATTGACAAAAATAATCACTATACCATTCAGTGGTCGGTCGATAGTCTGGACTGGAAGGATTTATCCGCTGAGCAGATTAAAAACAGAGTTTGCCAGAATATTCATCCGGGGGCAATTGTACTATTCCACAATGCAGCAAAAAACACACCTCAGGCTTTGCCCCAGATATTAGAGACTCTTCAAAATGATGGATATAAAATAGTTCCCGTGTCGGAGCTTATATACAAAGATAACTTTAAAATTGACCACACAGGGAAGCAAATTAAAAAAAACACTCACTAATGTGAGTGTTTTTTTTTAAGGAGAGGAAGGGATTCGAACCCTCGAAACGGGATTACCGTTTACAGCATTTCCAATGCTGCGCCTTCAACCAGCTCAGCCACCTCTCCGAGCGACTTTATTATTATATCAATCAAAACAAGATATGTCAAGTGTTTTTTTCTTAAAATTATAAAGAAATGGTTACTTGTAGGGTCCAAGTAACCATTTCTCATCGTTTTTCTTCTTTTATTAGTTACATTGTAAAAAATTAAAAGAATTTTGCAATATATCCCTGAACAAATACAAATAGAATTATAAGAGGAAGGATATAAGTCACATAGAATCGAAGCTTTTTGGGGAATTTTAAACCGTCACCGGAATTTGCTTCTTCGATGAATTTATCCCATCCCCAGCCAAAGCGGAACGAACAGAAGATAACATATATGACAGAGCCAAGGGGCAAAATATTATTGCTTATGATGAAATCTTCAAGATCCATAATTGTGGAGCCTGCACCAAGAGGCTGGATAAACGAAAGAACATTAAATCCAAGCACACATGGAAGAGAAAGAATTAAAAGAAGAATTCCATTTACCAATACTATCTTCTTTCTTGACCAGCCCTTTAAATCTATCCAGAAGGAAACTATGTTTTCAAACACAGCAATTACTGTAGATAATGCAGCAAACAAAAGGAAAACAAAGAAAAGTGTGCCCCATATTCTTCCACCGGGCATTGCTGCAAATATGTTTGGTAGGGTTACAAAAATAAGGTTTGGCCCATTATCAGGATTAACGCCATAGGTAAAGCAAGCAGGGAAAATAATAAGACCTGCCATAAACGCTACGCTTGTATCGAGAAGAGTAATACGAACAGCTTCACCTGAGAGCGAGTGTTTTTTATCAATATAGCTTCCGAAAATTGCAATTGAGCCCATACCGATGCTCAAGGTAAAGAATGCCTGCCCCATTGCATCAAATATAGCATTGAAAATACCTGCTTCCATAAGCTTTCCAAAATCAGGATAAAGATAGAACTTGAGACCTTCCATGGCACCATCCATTAATAGAGAGTTGCCAATAAGCACTATCATAATTGCAAAAAGACACAGCATCATCCATTTTGTGATTCTTTCAACGCCTTTTTCAAGACCAAGCGAGCAAACTGCAAAGCAGCCGGCAACAATTATTACAACAGCCGCAGTCATTGCTATGGGGTCTGCCATCATAGAACCAAAGGTTTCGGAGACAAACTCAGGAGTTGCTCCTGTGAATTCTCCGCAAATAAGCTTTTTGCAATAGATAAGCATCCAGCCTGCAACCGAAGTATAAAACATCATTAAAAGATAGTTACCTGCCATTGCGGGGTACTTGAAAAGATGAAACTTTGAATTCTTACTTTCCAAAGCATCAAAAGATTTTGCAATACTTTTCTGGCTTGCACGCCCAACTGAAAGCTCCATAACCATTATCGGAAGCCCCATAAAGAGCAGGAACAGCAGATATAATAAAACAAATGCGGCACCACCGTATTTGCCTGTTATGTATGGAAAGCGCCATACATTGCCAAGACCTATTGCACAGCCTGCTGAAATAAGCAAAAAGCCAAGGCGTGATGAAAATTTTTCTCTTTGCATAACTTACCTCCAAAAAAATAATGAACATATTATACCCTAATTTAGTGTAACTTGCAAGCACATAATATACAATTTAATAAATTTTTTGTTATATATTGTTGAATTTTATTATACATACTTGAAATTTGATTCAACCCATGGTAGAATTTATTCATAAATTAAATAAAACCCGTTGAAGTCTTAGGAACTTTTGAACCGAAGACGGAGGGGACTCTGGAGAATCTCATTAAATTGGGTGCCGAAGGTGCAAGGTGTTAAAACCGAATCTCTCAGGCAAAAGGATAGAGGCTAAATAATGAATCAGGTCATTATTCTTTCTTTGGAGTTGCTTTATTTAATAAGGCAGCTTTTTTTGTTGCAAAAATAATTTTTGGAGGTATTTTTATGCAGGAAACAATCCTAAATCTTGTGGCAAAAGCAAACGCATATCTTTCTGACTACATTTTAATTATTCTTCTTGTTGGCGTTGGTCTTTTCTACTCATTCAAAACAAAATTCATTCAGGTTAGATGCTTTGGCGAAGGAATGAAAAAGGTATTTGGCAGCCTTTCATTAAAAGGAGGCAAAAACGAATCCGGCTTAAGCTCTTTCCAGGCACTTGCTACAGCTATTGCAGCTCAGGTTGGAACAGGAAACATTGTTGGTGCATCAGGTGCAATACTCATAGGCGGCCCCGGTGCTATTTTCTGGATGTGGATTATTGCATTTTTAGGAATGGCAACAATTTATGCAGAAGCAGTACTCGCTCAGGAAACAAGAATTAAAGATGATGATGGCGAAATCCATGGCGGGCCGGTTTATTACATAAAAAGAGCATTTCCAAATGCCTTTGGAACATTTTTAGCTGTGTTCTTCGCTATTGCTGCAATTTTGGCTCTTGGATTTATGGGTTCTATGGTTCAGTCTAACTCTATTGCAGAATCATGCAACAATGCTTTTGGTATTCCCGGATGGGCTGTGGGTGTTGTAGTTGCTATTGTTGCCGCATTTATTTTCATTGGCGGTATTCAGAGAATTGCATCGGTAACAGAAAAATTGGTTCCATTTATGGCAGGCATATTCCTTCTTGGTAGTCTTATTATTCTTTGCATCAGAATTAAATATGTTCCACAAACAATTGCTATGATATTTAAATATGCATTTACTCCCGATGCTCTTATTGGTGGTGGAATCGGTTATGCAATTAAAACCGCAATAAGCCAGGGCGCTAAAAGAGGTCTTTTCTCAAATGAGGCAGGTATGGGTTCTACCCCACACGCTCACGCTATGGCAAATGTTGAAAAGCCCCACGACCAGGGTGTTGCAGCTATGATTGGTGTGTTTATTGATACATTTGTTGTTTTAACTATGACAGCTCTTGTTGTTATCACTTGTCTTTACACAGGAAACGGCCCACTTGCAGAACTTTCGGGAGAAGCTTATATTGCAGCAACAAGCGGCGAAACTGCAATAGTTGCAAAAACAACTGCTATGCAGACTGCTGTATCTTCCGCTCTTCCCTGGGGTAACTTTGGTAATATATTTGTTGCGATTTGTCTTTTATTCTTTGCTTTTTCAACAATTATAGGATGGAACTTCTTTGGTAAATTAAATGTTCAGTATTTATTTAAAAACAAAAAAATTGCAACAGTTATCTATTCTGTTGTTGCTATAGGATTTATATTCCTTGGTTCAATCCTTAAAAACGACCTCGTTTGGGAGCTGACAGATTTCTTCAATTATCTTATGGTTATACCAAACGCCATTGCACTTTTTGCTCTTTCTAAAATAGTTACAAAGAATTCAAAGAAATAATCTTATAAAAGCCTTCCAAAACGGAAGGCTTTTATTTTGATTTTTTATGAATTTTAACGGTATTAAAATTGCATTTAGCCCTTGACAAATGATGTGATTATTGATATAATAACTATATCGTAAATGTTACGCGGGAGTGGCTCAGTGGTAGAGCGTCACCTTGCCAAGGTGAACGTCGCGAGTTCGAATCTCGTCTTCCGCTTTAAAAAATACACACTTTGTAAAGTGTGTATTTTTTTATATCTGTGATTGCAAGCTCTGAGAAAGACCCCACGGAGGAAAAATGAAAAAAATACTAAGTCTTTTAAGACAGGCTATTCAGAATTATGATATGATAAACAATGGCGATGTTATTGCAGTTGGCGTTTCCGGTGGAAAAGACAGTCTTGTTTTACTAACATCAATGAACATGCTAAAAAGCTTTTACCCCAAAAAATTTGAAATAAAAGCAATAAGCATTGATACAGGTTTTGAAAAAACCGATTTTTCAGATATATCGGACTTATGCAAAACTTTAGGCATTGAATACCATATTGAAAAAACACACATAAAGGAAATTGTGTTTGACAATATGAAGCTTAAATCTCCCTGCGGGCTTTGCTCTAAAATGAGACGGGCGGCACTATGTAATTTAGCAAAGAACATAGGCTGCAACAAGCTTTGCCTTGGACACAACAAAAATGATGCTATTGAAACATTTGTTATGAATACCATATACAATGGGAAGGCAATGTGTTTTGAGCCTATGACATATTATGATGATTGCAAAGTAACTATTATAAGACCGCTTATATTTGCCGATGAATATTTAATTAAAAAATGTGCAAAGGATAATAAGCTTCCTGTTATGAAAAAGCTATGTCCTGCTGACGGAAACACAAAGAGAGATTATACAAAACAGCTTTTAAAAACAATATGTCAGGATAACAAAGATGCATGGAAAAGCATTTTTTCGGCAATTAAGAATTTACCTGAATTTAAAAAATATGAGGTGAACAACACTGATGAAAATGATGGATGAAGCTTTAAAGATGGCAAAAAAGGCATATGAAAAAAATGAAATTCCCATTGGGGCTATTATAAGCTTTGAAGGAAACATTATTGCAAAAGCTCACAACACAGTTGAAAAAAACATGGACTGCACCTGCCATGCCGAAATAAATGCAATAAAAAAAGCCTGCAAGAAGCTCGGAAGCAAAACTCTGGAAAACTGCGAGATGTATGTTAGTGTGGAGCCATGTGCAATGTGTGCCGGAGCGATAATAAATTCGCGGATAAAAAGACTCTATATAGGATGTGAAGAACCAAAGACAGGAGCATGCATATCAAAGGTTAATTTAATGAAGCCGGGGCTTTTTAATCATAATGTGGAATGTTATTATGGAATTGGAGAAGATAAAAGCAAAGATTTAATGAAGAGTTTTTTTAAAGATAAACGAAAAAAAGAACTGCTATAATGCAGTTCTTTTTTATAATATAGGAAATTGCGCGCAAAGCGTGCGCAATTTTGCTTATTTCAAAAAAGTGTACCTTTTTGCCCCCAAGAATGGGGGCTAGGGGGTTGAAGTGTTGAAAACACTTTTTTATACATCAAATTCTTTCATCGCTTTATCTGATATTACGATTTCATAATCTTTTTCCCATTCCTGAGCCATTTTATTGAATTTATATTTTTTTGCTCCGTCAAAAATCTGCTCAGATGGAGTTCCTTCGGGAACTGCAGATGAGTATGATAAAAGCTCTTCATCGGAAACTGAAAGCTTTCCATCGGAATCGTATTTATCATAGAGCTTTTGAACATATCTGTTTTCTGTTAGGATTTGTCTGTAGGCATCAGCATCACAGCCCATGCTTTTTAGCTGCTTATTAAAAGCTTCTTTGCCACCGCTTGATTCTGTGGCGGCATTTATCTGAGCTGAGATTTCTTTCTCATCATCTGAGGTGAGCTTTATACCTTCTTCAATTGCCTTAAGATACTGAACTGTCAGGATAACAGCGTTATCTGCTGCAAGGTCACGAGCAACATCCACAGCTTTTTTTCCTTCTATTTCGGTTGTTTGCCAGAATGATTCTATGTCTTCTTCACTTGCATTGCCACCATCGCCAACAACAAATCCTGCTTCTTTAATCATATTGCGTTTTGCAACATAGAAGAAATAGCCGATATATTCTTTGGATAGTTTCCTATCGCCGACTTTTATAAAGTTTGCGTCGGATAAATTTTCAGTTCCGGTGAGTGAACAGGAACACAGGCACAATAAAGAAACTGCCAAAGCAAGAGTTAATGATATTATTCTTTTAATTATTTTCATCTGTTCACACTCCTTCCAGTTATATAATAACCTTTAATTATTATCTTGTATTGTTTTTACCAAGCTTTGTAATATAATTTTAATATTGTCAAGGAAATTATCCTTACATTTATAAATAATTTTTGATTTTGCTCCGTTTACAAAACGCATATCCCGGCTGTGTTCTTCCAAAAGTTTTATAACAGCCTGGGGATTTGCCCTTTCTGTGAATACAAAGCTTACAGAAGCATCATTCTGAATAACATCGGAAATTTCAGCCTTCCGGCAAAGACTTTTTATATAGGCAAGCTCTAGAAGATTATGCACACTTTTGGGAATATCACCGAAACGGTCTATAAATTCTCCCTGGATGTCGTAGTAATCCTCCATATTTTCTATAGTGGCGATTTTTTTATACATATCGATTCTCTGCTGTTCATACTCCACATATTTCTCAGGAATAAACGCATCTATTTTTATATCCACAGTTATTTCCAGAGGTGGAACATAGGTTTCACCTTTTTTCTCTTTTACTGCCTGTTCTAAAAGCATACAATACATATCATAACCAACAAGGTTCATATTTCCGTGTTGCTCACGACCAAGAAGGTTGCCTGCTCCACGGATTTCAAGATCACGCATTGCTATTTTGAAGCCTGAGCCAAACTCTGTGAATTCCTTTATTGCCATAAGTCGCTTATGGGCTGTGGCATCAAGGATTTTTCCTCCATTATAGGTCAGATACGCATAGGCAAGGCGATTAGACCTTCCTACCCTTCCGCGGAGCTGATATAGCTGAGAAAGACCTAAATGGTCGGCATTTTCTATTATAATTGTGTTGACATTGGAAACATCAAGACCGGTTTCGATTATGGTGGTGCAGACAAGAACATCTATTTCACCCTGAAGAAGGTGCATCATTATTTCTTCAAGCTGATTTTCGCTCATTTTCCCATGAGCAACAGCTACGCGGGCATCCGGCAGAGTTTCTTTTATTTTTGCGGCAACGCGTTCTATACCATCTATGCGGTTATGAAGATAATAAACCTGCCCTTTTCTGTCGAGTTCTCTTTTTATAGCATTTATGATAAGAGCTTCATCATGCTCCATAACAAAAGTCTGCACAGGATGACGGTCGCTTGGAGGAGCAGATAAAACACTTAAATCCCTTATTCCGACCATTGCCATATTGAGAGTTCGCGGAATCGGAGTGGCACTTAAGGTTAAAACATTTATATTTTTTTTGAGTTCTTTTATTTTTTCCTTATGGCCCACACCAAATCTCTGCTCTTCATCAACGATGAGAAGGCCAAGATTTTTAAAGGAAACATCTTTTTGCAAAAGGCGATGGGTACCGATTACAACATCAACCGAGCCTGATTTTAGCTTTGATATGGTTTTTTCCTGCTGTTTTTTAGTGCGGAAGCGTGAGAGCATCTCAACGCTCATTGCATATTCTCCCATTCGGGAGGAAAAAGTGTTGTAATGCTGCTGGGCAAGGATTGTTGTGGGGCAAAGATATGCAACCTGCATCCCCTCCATAACACATTTGAATGCAGCTCTTATGGCAACCTCTGTTTTCCCGTAGCCAACATCACCACAAAGGAGACGATCCATACATTTGCCTTTTTCCATATCGGATTTGACTTCTTTTATGCACCTTAGCTGATCGGGAGTTTCGTCATAGATAAACTTTTCTTCAAATTCCTTCTGCCAGGGGGTATCTTCAGAGAAAACATGACCGTTTAGCCTAGAGCGTTCAGCATAGAGAGATATAAGATTTTCTGCAAGCTTTGAAACGCTTTCCTTTACTCTTGAGACTGTTTTTTTCCAGGCAGAGCCGTCTAGGCTATTGAGCTTTACTCTTTCTGATTCACCGCCTGTGAATTTATGAAGAAAATCAAGCTGACTTGTGGGAACATATAAAACATCTTCACCTTTATATTTTATTTTGAGAAAGTCTTTTGTTATATTATCAATAACAAGCTGATGAATTCCAACATACTGACCTACGCCATGGGTGCGATGAACAACATAGTCACCCTTTTTTAAATCATCAAAGCTTTTTATAACATCCTTGCTGTTTTTGCCCTGCTTCATTCTTTTTACAGGCGCACGGGACGAGGTTTCTCCGTCGCCTATGACAACCGTTTTCAACAAGGGATATTCAAAGCCCCTGCCAAGGCTACCTTTTATAAGACAGATGCAACCGTGCTTTGCAGAGGATATGTCATCTGTGATGGTGCTATCAAGCTCATTTTCCTGCAAAAGATTATACATATTTTTTATCTTGATATCGCTATCAAGAAGCACAATTATTTTATAGGAATTCTTTTTCCAGAATTTAATATCGTCTATTAAAAACTCTGATTTTCCATTGTAGCTCTGAAGGGTTTTGGCTGTGATTCCCACAAGTGATTTCGGACTAAATGACGGACAGGAATGAGAAAGAGTGCTTACAGAAACAAAGGGAAGCTTTTCAAGCTTTAATATAAGGGCTGAATAATCAAGAAGATAGGGACTTTTTGTTTTTGGGAAAATCCCCTTTGAAAGCATGTCGCTTATGATTTCATTTTGCTGCTTGGAAGAAAGCTTCATAGACTCAGAAAGCATTTTTGCTTCATCAATAAAAACAAGGGTATCCTCTGTGGCATAGTCGAGAATGGTATAGAGAGAATCATAGATAAATGGCATATATTTATCTACAGAAGAAAAATGACCATTCTGAGAAAATTTTTCGGCATCTGCCATAAGATTTTCGTTTTTCATAAGGCGTATGCTGCGGGATACTTCTTCTGCTTTTTTTGCATCATATATTATTTCCCTGACAGGGCATATGGAAAAGGATTCCACATTATCAACGGATGTCTGGGAATATTTGTCAAATTCTCTTAAAGAGTCGATTTCATCGTCGAAAAGGTCGATTCGGACTGGGCGCGAATGAAGCGGAGAAAAAACATCTATTATTGAGCCCCTTTGAGCATACTGACCAACATCCTCAACCATTGAGGTGCGACGGTAGCCGATAGAGCTTAATTTTGATATAAAATCGTTTATGCTAAGTGTATCTCCAACGCATAGATTAAATGTGTTGCTTTTAAAAACCTCAGGCGGAATGGTAAAGCGAGACACAGCCTCATAGCCTGCAACAAGAGGGGCGCCTTTTGTAAATTCGGAAATGGCTTTTATTCTGGAATATTCGCCTGCATGGTTTGATGCGTCAACACTATAGAAAATATAATCTCTGTTTTTAAATACAACAGCCTCACGAGAAAAGAGGAACGATAAGTCGTGACTTATCCTTCCCGCCTCAGTTTCGTCATATGTAATTACAAGGCATTTCTTGCCGCTTTGTTTGCAGAGGGAATATATAAAATGGCATTTCTGGCTGCCTGTCATTCCGGTTATATGGATGGGTGTTTTCCCTTTGTGCAAATCTTCAATGCACGAATTAAATTCGGACATTCCATTTAAGATTGATGCAAAATCTGTCATAAATTACTCCTGCAAGACAGAGCCTGATGATACAGACATCTATCTGTTATATTTATTCATAGCTTTTGAAGCTGATTCCTTTATTATACACTCTATTGCACAAGAAGCATCTTTAAGAACCGACTCAAGGGATTTCTGTTCTTCTTTTGAAAAACTGCCAAGTACAAAATCCGCAAGATCATAGTCGGGGTTTGTTGGTGCACCAACACCGATTTTTATCCGGCAGAAAACATCCCCTCCAAGATGGGATATGATGGATTTTAATCCGTTATGACCACCGGCACTCCCCTTTTCGCGAATTCTGATTCTGCCAAGAGCAAGAGATATGTCATCATGGACTATTATTACATTTTCAGGGGGAATTTTATAAAAAGAAGCAATCTCACCTATGCTTTCACCGCTGAGATTCATATAGGACTGGGGAAGGGCAACAATAACCTTTTCGCTTCCAATATATCCTTCGCCTACTATAGCTTTAAACTTATTCTTATTGAGAGAAATGCTATTGTTGTCTGCAAAAAGCTTCGCAGCTTCAAATCCTATGTTATGGCGGGTATTATCATATTTTTTTTCGGGGTTGCCTAAGCCTGCAACAAGAAACATGGTGTTATTCCTCCTAAAAGACGGGGATGTAAAAAATCCTTAAGAATTTTCTACATCCCGTATGTAGTGGTTTAGTTAAAAAGTGTGCTTACGGATACATCTTCATAGATTCTTTCGATTGCTTCTGCAAAGAGATCTGCAGCAGAAAGAATTTTGATTTTATCGAGCTTCTTTTCTTCAGAAAGGGGAACTGTGTCAAGAACAACAAGCTCTTCAATACATGAATTCTGAATTCTTTCGATTGCAGGTCCTGATAATACAGGGTGGGTACAGCATGCACAAACTTTCTTGGCACCTCTTTGGCGAAGAGCTTCTGCACCATTTACTATTGTGCCTGCAGTATCGATCATATCGTCTACGAGAATTACATTCTTGCCTTCTATATCACCAATGATATTCATAACTTCTGAAACATTTGGCTTGGGACGGCGTTTATCTACGATAGCTATGGGAACATCTATGTTGTCTGCAAATTTTCTTGCTCTTGTAACGCTACCAAGGTCGGGAGAAACAACAACTGTGTCTTCTTTTTCGGCAGCAAATTCTTCTTTGAAATAGTTACTTAAGATAGGCTGACCTAAGAGATGGTCAACGGGAATATTGAAAAATCCCTGAATCTGAGCTGCGTGAAGGTCCATTGTTAAGACTCTGTCGGCTCCGGCAGTTGTTATAAGATCGGCACAGAGCTTAGCTGAGATTGGATCTCTTCTTTTTGCTTTTCTATCCTGACGGGCATAGCCGAAATATGGAATAACTGCTGTGATTCTGCCTGCTGATGCTCTCTTGAGAGCGTCTATCATAATGAGAAGTTCCATAAAATTATCATTTACAGGAAGACAGGTGGACTGAACTACGAACACATCGCTTCCTCTGACAGTTTCATTGATATTAACAAAAATCTCTCCGTCTGAAAATTTGCCAACTTCAGAATCTCCGAGAGGAAGACCTAATTTTTTGCAAATTGCTTCTGCAAAAGCAGGATTGGAATTTGCGGTAAAAATTTTGATGTTTTTGCCATGTGCTATCATTTTATAAACCCCTTTATATTTATTTTTCATATGTTCTATTTAGTGTGCTTACATACACAAAACACGCACATTATCATTATATAATCTTTTTCATCTATTTTCAAGATGTTTTTTCAAAAAACATTCACAACATTTATATGTGGTTTTTGCATATTTTTTACATAGCATATTCTTCCAGGCAAATTAAGATGTTTTATAACCGGGGCAAATATTGACAAGATGCTACAGCGGTAATAAAATTACTGTATTTGATTATTAAAACCGAAGGGGTTTATTATGAATAAATATAAAGAGTATCTTACAGAGAATATTTTACCTTTCTGGATTGAGCATGCATTTGACAGGGAATTATGCGGTATGTTTACAAGCCTTGATAAAAAGGGAAAGGTTATCTCTGATGACAAGTCTGTTTTATTTACCGGAAGATCTCTATGGACTTTTGCTCACGCCTACAACACAATTGAAAAAAGGAAAGAGTATCTTGATGCATGCGAGAGTCTGTATGCTTTTTATAAAAAGTGCATTCTGCCCGATGGCAGGCTTCCGTTTCTGACAAAAAGAAACGGAGAAGCAATCGAAAAAAGAGAAAGCTTCCATGTGGAAGGGTTTGCTGCTATGGGATGCGCCGCATATTACAAAGCATGCAAGAGAGAAGATGTTAAAAAAAGTGCCCTTGACTTTTTTGAAATAGTTTTAAGAATATACAATGAAAAAACTACAACAACTATGCAAAAAGATAATGTGACATATAACATTATGGGTGCGGAAATGATGATTCTTAATATCTGTCAGTTTATGAGAAGCTCCGGTATCGAAGACAGCCGCTTTGAAAAGCTTATTGATGAAGCGATTAATAATATTAAGACCTACGGATTTATTGATGACAAAAATAAAAGAGTGAGAGAATATGCTCCGGCAGGACAAGCTGATGAATTTGGCGAAAATGAATACACCTGTTTCGGACATCTTTACGAGCTGGCGTGGTTTATGATGAGTGAGGGGGCTATAAAAGAAAGCAATGAGATTTGTGATTTTGGAAAGAAAATAATGGATTATGCCCTTAATATGGAAAGTGACTTCTGCCCTCAAAGAACATCAAACGCCGGATATGAATATTTGTGGTGGCCTCAATGCGAAGCTCTGGCAGCATTTGCTCTCGGATATAATATTTATGGTGATAAAAAATACAAGGAAAATTTTGACACTCTCTTTAAATATTCTATGGAGAAATTTGCAGATAAAAAATATGGTGAATGGATTATGAGCTGCGACAAAGAAGGAAATTCTTTAAACAGCGATAAAGGCGGGCTTTTTAAAGGTCCATTTCATCTGCCGAGACTTTTTATGATGCTGTCTTGTCTTGAAGATAATGGTAGCATTATAGAATATATGAGCTGAATAATTTATAACATAAAAAGCAGGCTGAGCCTGCCCCATGTCGCGAGAATAATTTGATGTACAACCCATCTCGCGAACGAAATTTAGCTTAAATTTCTGTACAGTAAAAAACATCGTAACGGACAATCCTGTTACGATGTTTTTTGTTATTTCTTTGTATCAAGACTCTTACCAAACACAATAAAGCGTTGATAAAGATATTCGCTTACAAAATTACAAAGCATAGTTAAAATAAGAACCAAATATTCATTCCACATAAATCTGTCACCGGTTAAAACTGCTGTCCACCAGGTTGAAAGCGGAGTGAAAACAAGATAAAATACAGCGACTTTTGCCATCGCAACGGGGATATTATTAGCTGAGCAGAATGTGAAATTACGGTTGAGGGTGAAATTCCATACAACTGAAAAAACAAGGGCAAGAAGATATGAAAGCCAATGGGTAAAATGCAAAAGCTCTTCAAAAAGAGCAAAGCTTACAATCTGAATAAGCCCGGCACTTGTTGAAAACAAGATAAACTTTAAGGTTCTGATAAATTCTTTTTTTGAGTTTGTCATATTATTTCTCCTTGGTAAAGTCAAATACTGCCTTTCCGTCCTGAAGCTTTAGTCTGGCAGAAAAATTCTTTTTGGTTTTTTTGGAATAGAAACTGTCTATGGTGTCGGTGATGCCTTCATTTAAGAGCTTTGAAGCATTTCTCAGCGAAATCACAGCACCGCAGATATTAAAGCTTATTGCCATTTTACAGCCATCGCGATAACCACTGCATCCATAGCCAAAATTTGTGCGGACAACATCACATCCGCAAAGAGGACACTTGCCTGCAACATCACCCATAAAGCCTATGTCATTTTTCTCTATGATGCTATCGGGAGCTTTGGGAGCAAAAACCTCTGCGATTTCTTTTGATGCTAACTGAACACTGTCACTAACCGTCATTTCTCCTCTGAACACTTTTTTTAGTGCCTTACCTAATTCGGAGGTTTTATATTTATCCATACTTATGCCCATATTGACAAGAGATTCTATTAAGAATCTGCCTCCGGGGAGGATGGTGTAGACATCTTTTTTTAGCTCAATATAGCCGCTTTTTCTTGCGTTATCTATTATTCCTGTGCGGGTGGCTTCAGTGCCAAGCTCAAGGCCTTCAAAAATTGCTTTATATTCTTCTTCGTCGTTTTCATCTTCTATATTTGCTTTTTCATCACGGAAGGGATTTTTTAGATAGTTATTGAGAGTTTCGATGGTATAGTGCTTAGGGGGTGTGGTTTCTTTTTCACCGGGCACAAAATTTACTGAAAATTTATCTCCTTTACTCAGCTTTGGAAGGAGCTTATCCTTTTTGGTATAGTCATCGTATTTTGTCCACCCCTTCTGAACGATGACTGTACCCTTTAGGCTGAACTCTTCATATCCGCCGACATCAATATTTATTTCACTCTTCTCGGCTATGCAGTCTTCACTACAGAATACTGCTGCAAACCGACGCAAAATGGTTTTGTAGACTGTGAATTCATCCTCTGAAAGCTTTTGCTTATCGGGGATTTTATATGTTGGAATAAGAGCGGAATGAGATTCTATTTTTCTATCGTCAAAAATTGTTTTATTATCTTTGAATTTAACATCATAGCCAATTTTTGAAATAGCTGCTATAACGCCTTTTACCTTATCTTTTTCAGCGGTGGCAAGGTATTCTGAATTGGTTCTGGGGTAGGTTACATACCCCTTTTCGTAGAGGTCCTGAACTATGGAAAGACTTTTATCCATTGACATTTTAAATTTTTTGCCAAGAACATTCTGAAGCTTTGAAAGTGAATAGAGCTTACCGGGGGAAAGCTTATCTTTTTTGCTTTTTTTATCCGTTACCACAGCTTCATTTTCATTATATTGACTGCAGAGCTGCTTTGCCTTATATAGCTCATTTTTTGAAAACTTCTTTTTGCTCGAAAGCTCTATTGTTTCCCCATCTACCTCTGTTTTACTTATTGGAACATAGTATTTTTCGGGAACAAAATTTTCTATTGACAGGTCTCTATCGTAGATAGCCTTTACAATTGGAACAATTACCCTGCCTACCCTTAGAAGATTCCCTGTTTTTAAGGTGGCATAGCGGGTGAGATTCACACCAAAGAGCCAGTCGATGTAGGTGCGTGCGTAGCCTTCTGAGGCAAGATTATCGTATTCTGTTTCTTTTTTCATTTCAACAACAGCGCTTCTCACTGTTTCTTCGGTCTGGTCGGGAAGCCAGAGGCGGGTTAAGTTTTTCCCTGTTACTCCTGTTTTTTCAATGCAGGTGCGGACAATGATTTCACCTTCGCGATCGGAGTCACCTGCGTTTACTATTGTGTCAACATCATCTCTTAAGCACAGCTCTTTTATAACTCTAAATTGATTCAGCACCCCGGAGTCGGGCTTACCGTCTTTATCTTTACGGAGTTCAAACTCAAATTTTTCAGGAAAACAGGGAAGATTCTTAAGAGTCCATCTTCCATCGGGGTTTGGGTTATAATGCTCAATATCGGCAAGAGAAAAAAGGTGACCAAACACCCAGGTTACAATATATTCATCGTTTATAAAATATGAGCCTTTTTTTGAAAAGCTTCCAAGCGCCTGACAGATATTGCGGGCAAGGCTTGGTTTTTCGGCTATTATAAGTTTCATATTGCCTCCGTCTTTTTTATCACCTTGGTTTTGTGAGCATTAAAATACGCTCTGTTTCGCGGCTTGGTTCGTCTTTTGTGCAGGCAGCAACTGCTGAAAGAGATGAATAGAGCCTTGTTATTTCATCAATGCCGATTTTATCTAAAATTTCAAGCTGACGGGCAAGGAAATCAACATCATCTTTATCAATTGGATTATAGCTGTTTAGCACTCCGGGGTTATTCCCTGCCATTTCCATAAGCTCCCGTGAAAGCTCAGTATGACCACCTAATGCATATTTTATAAGCCTTTTGGCTGTGTATTCAAGCATAACGGGGAGATCTTTTGCAATGGTGGATGCCGCTATATACATAAGCTTTTCTTCTGCAGAAACATAGAATGGATTTATCGATAAAAGCCCTAAAGCTTCATTAAAGCTATCCAGCTTTTTTCCATAGCCCTCTGCAATTATTCTGCCGGGGAGCGAATGGTCATTTTCATCTTTTATAAAATATGGAAAATGCCATGAGATATATGTATTTTTAGAATTAAAATCAAGAATGTCTGATGTGAATGCAGAACTCATATGGCAGAATATTTTATTTCTGGCGTCAAATTTGCCAAGAGTTAGTGAAATATTTTTTATTGATTTATCGGGAAGAAAAATGAATATTATATCGGAACTTGCAACAAGCTCTTCTAAGGTAAGATAAACACACATATCATTTTCACCGGCAAAGCTTGCCGCGGCAGAAAGATTTGAAGAAAAAACTCCGCCCGGTTCAAGAGGAAGAGCCTCTCCAACATGAGAGAGCCTATAGGATTTTATATGGGTTTTAAGAAGGTTATTTAAAGAAGCCACAGGCTTACTGAGACCTATGAATGAATATTTCATTATTAATCCTCCGGACTTATAAGGGAAAACTCACCCTTAAGAGCATTTAAAAGCTCAGAATTTGTTTTTATTTCTGAATTAGTGATGATGCCTCCCCTACCTTCGCCGCCTTTATGATGACAGTCGGAGCCACCACACTCTAAAAGATTATATTTTTTAGCCCAAAGCTTTGCAACATCATTTCGGGAATCGTGACCCTTATGGGCATTTATGGTTTCTATTCCATCGGTATAGCCGGGTTTCATAACAGTCATACCATTGCGGAAGGGATGCGCCTGATAAATAAGCATCCCGTTTTCATGGACTATATTGCAAAAATCCTTAAGATGGAGATTAATGATATTATCATCTTCTGATGTGTTATATTTTTTTAGAAATTCTTCTGTGACACCATATACAAGATAATCGTTTGATGTATAGATATTCCGATATTCCATACCCAGAAGGACATTTAATCTATCACCGGCAAGTTTTTTTGCTCTTGAGTAGCCGCTAAGATAAAATTCACACTTTTCACTCCATGAAAGCTTTGTCATATCTTCAAAGGTTGCAGGAGAAAAATGATCGGTTATAACGATTGTGGAATATCCATATTTAATATAATTCTCTATCATTTCTTCCAGCGCCAGATTGGCACATTTGCTGACATCTATTGTGTGACAATGAAGGTCGGATTTATATATCATCTTAATTCTCCTTGGGTTTTATTTATGATACTTTTCGTTGGCATTTATTTTAAAAGCTCGATAGATTTGCTCAGTTAAAAACACTCGCATAAGCTGATGGGGAAATGTCATTCTTGAAAAGCTAAGGCGAAAATCAGATCTTGATTTAACCGCTTTATGAAGCCCCAGCGACCCGCCTATAACAAAGCATATTGTGCTTTTGCCCGATAGCGCTATTCCGGATAGTTTTTTTGCAAAATCTTCACTAGATAAAAGCTCTCCCTCAACACAGAGAGATATAACATAGTCACCAGGCGAAATACAGCGGAGAATTTTTTCTCCTTCATTTAAAAGAACCTTTTCCTCATCTGATGAAGATGGATTATCGGGAATCTTTTCATCATTTAATTCTGTTATTTCAACTGTTGCAAAACGACTAAGACGCTTGGTATATTCAGCTATTGCATCCTTTAAATATTTTTCTTTAAGCTTGCCAACACAAATAATCTTTATCTTCATTTTTCCCTCCGGGTGGGTTAGTTTCAAAACAAAAACCACCCATCATGATAATATCACAAATGAGCGGTTTTGTAAAGTTAATGATATTTAATCCGGCATATGCTCAAGAGCATAAATAAGGGTTTTAATCTGAGGTATGGTGTTGAATATTCCAAAGCTTAATCTTACTGTGCCGCTATTTTCTGTGCCAAGTGACACATGAGACGGATAAGCACAATGAAACATTGCCCGGGTGGCTATATTGAAGGAAGAATTAAGATATTCTGCCACAGCCTGCGACGGAAGAGTTTTATGGATAAAGGACAGAGTCCCAACTCTTCCCTCACTTGTTTTTTTACCTATTATTTTATAATTTTCAAGCCCTGAAATTTCATTTAAAGCATAATCGCAAAGTTTTTGCTCATGGCAATATATAGCCTTGCAGCCTATGGATGAAACAAAATCAATTCCTGCACCAAGACCGCATATTCCGGGGTAATTAAGTGTTCCGCTCTCAAGTTTGTCGGGAAGCTCATCGGGCTGAGAGAGAAGATGGGAATAGCTTCCGGTGCCGCCATATACAAGGGGGCTTAGATTATATGACGAATTTATAAGAAGTATTCCGGTTCCCATGGGACCATAGAGGGCTTTATGACCGGGAGCGGCAAGAAAATCAATGCCATCTTTTTCCATATTAATATCTAATATACCGGCAGACTGAGATGCATCCAAAAGAAAAAGTATTCCCCGTTTTCTTGCAATACGGGCAATTTCTTTAACTGGCTCTATTGTGCCGCACACATTTGAAGCATGGGTTACCACAATAAGCTTTGTGTTTGGATTTATAAGTTTTTCTATTTCTTCACTTGATACATAACCTTCATCATCTGCTTTAGCAACTGATATTTCAGCATAATCATCAAGAGCATAAACTGTTCGTAATACTGAATTATGCTCCATAGAGCTGCATATTATATGGTCGTTTTTTTTGATTACACCATTTATGACTATATTAAGGGCATGGGTGGCATTAAGAGTAAAAATCACATTGCATGGATTGCCAAGGCCAAAAAAGGAGGCAATCTTTTCCCTTACGGAAAAAACTTTTTCGCCGGCTAAAATGGACATTTTGTGTCCGCCTCTTCCGGGGTTTGCTCCTGTGTGTTTTATGCTTTCGTATACTGCATTTACAACGCTTTCAGGTTTGGGCCATGTGGTGGCGGCATTATCAAAATATATCATAGCTGTCACCTATCTGATTCTGGAATAGTCACTATCGGAAAAGATGCCCTTGGAAGACAGCTTATTACTTTTCACGATATTCCACACAAGGTCTGCATAATCGGATGAAAGCTTCAGCGAATAGCTACAGCTTTTGATATTTATACCACCGGGAGTCTGCACTACTGCCGAATTAATGTTGTGGTTTGTTTTAAGAAGGCTTTTTACCCGATTTGCAGTTGCAAACGAGGCAAAAACCACTAAGATATAATTCAAGTTTATCCCTCCCGTCTTATTATATTCAATAAAAAGTCGGTGGGTGAAAGGGAAAATCTAAATAGAAAAGGTTTGTGAAAAAAACTCAGTTTTTTCACAAACCTTTTGGTTTTATTTTTCTTTGTTTGCTTCTGCGAATCTTTTGATTTTTTTGGTGGTGGTTTTTTCAAACTCTTCTTTTCTTACAATGGTTTTTCTTATATATTTCCATACGGGATTACTCTTATTGACATCATCTACCACACTCTGGATAAGCTCCTTGACTTTTTCTTCGTCGGGATTTGAACCGAGCTTTAATTCCACTGCTGACATGTCGGGGAAAATCTGAGCATGAATATGAGTTTCGCCATCTTCATCTTCATGACCATAAACCATACATTCGCTAACATAGTCACTTCTTGAAAGCATCGTTTCAAGCTCTTCGGGATAAACATTCTTTCCGTTTTTGGCAATGATGATATTTTTCTTTCTGCCTTCAAAACGAATAAAGCCATCTTCTCCTATTTTTCCATAGTCGCCGGTGTAGAACCAACCATCTTTTATTACCTCATCGGTTGCCTGCTGATTTTCATAATATCCGAGCATTACATTGTCGCCCTTACAGATAATTTCACCAACGCCATCTTCATTTTTATTTACAACTTTAACTTCAAGACCGGGAAGAGGGAGGCCTATGGCATCGTCTCTATAGTCTATGTCACGATTAAGGGCAACGATTGGCGCACATTCTGTTATGCCATAGCCCTGCAAAAAGAGTATGCCCATATCGTGGAAGCTTTTGCTGATTGAAGGTTCGATTGCTGCAGCACCGCTTATGAAAAGACGAACCTCACCGCCAAAGTTATCAATAACTGTTTTAAAGATTTTTCTTCTTACATCTATACCTAATTTTCTGAGCGCTCCGCTTATTTTAAGACCCATCTTTAATTTTCCTTCAAGGCCATTTTGTCTTGCCATTGCCCAGATACGCTTATGGATTAATTCAAACATAGCCGGAACACCTAAAAGAACCGTGGTTTTTGATTCTTTAAGGTTATTTAAGATATATTTGAGACCATCAGCAAAGGCAACGCAGGAGCCTCTGTAGAGAGGTGCCATAATACCGCAGGTGCTGGCGTAGGTATGGTGAATGGGAAGAGTTGCTAAAAATACATCCGTCTTTTTGATATCTACCATTGAACACATTGACATAAGATTTGTGGTGATATTTTTATGAGATAATAAAACTCCCTTTGAAAGTGCGGTTGTGCCGGATGTAAAAAGAAGTATTCTTGCAGCTTCTCTATCTATTGTGATGTTATCATAAGAGTTATCTCCATTATCTCTTAATTTCTTTCCTTCTTCTATAAGAGAATAGAGGTCAAGTTCCCCTTCTCTTACCTTTTCAGAATCCATATTTATTGTGTATTCTAATTCAGGAATATCTGATTTTATGTTACTTAGTTTTTCAGAAAGCTTACCCGTGTAGACAACAGCAGATGCTTTTGAAATTTTAACAAGGTTTGTAAGATCAGAAGGAGCAAGCTCAAGATCGATGGGAACAACTGTCATATCGCCGCATACTGTTGCCATATAGGCAATTACCCATTCAAAGCGGTTTTCGGATATGATAGCTATTTTCTTGCCGGAAAGTCCCATTTCAAGAAGCTTTGTTCCAAGGTTCCATACAAGCTTTTTAAATTCAGCATATGTAACCGTTTCATAAGGCATGGTTTTTTTCTGCTTTTTAAGATAGGCAGGACAATCTGCAAATATTTCACAGCTTGACTCAACCATATCTCTTATGCTTTCAATCTTTCTTACCTCATAAAGCTTTGCTTTTTTCATATATGATATCTCCTTTTGGGCTATTTTCTGATTAGATTTATAATATCCTCACCCGAATGTGTGCCTTTTATGGTATAGCGGGGGAGTTCAAAAAGATTTTCATTTGAAATATCGGCTCTTTTGTCTCTTCCTACAACTACCATTTCATAACCTGCTGCTTTGGCAACTGCAGTTGATGACATATTCATTTTGCCATAGGGATAAGCAAAAAAGCGACACTTTTTCCCAAGATTTGCCTCTATGGCAAACCGGGCAAGCCTCATTTCAACAACTGTCTGGCCATAGCTAAGGGTTGAAAAATCAGGATGAGTGAATGAATGACTTTCAATCTCTATAAGACCGCTTTTTTCCATCTCTCTTGCTTCTTCCCACGAAAAATGAGGAAACTCAATATTATGAGCGCCCATACGGGATGCTATAACAAAAATCGTGGCTTTGAGATTATATTTTTGAAATAGCGGATACGCAAGCTCATAGTTACTTATGTAGCCATCGTCAAAAGTTATGATTACGGGATTTTTGGGAAGATTTTTTTCTCCCCTGCGATAGGAATAATAATCTTCAAGGGAAATGGTGTTATAACCTGCACTAATTAAAGCTACAAGATGCTCCTCAAGATCTGATGCTGTGATGTGGACATCGGGGTCTTTTTCAATAAGCGAATAATCTGTGGTCACATTATGATACATGAGTATGGGGAGGGTATCCTGAGCATATGAGGTAAACCCGGGATGGAGTATTAAAACTGTCAATAGCAAAGACAATAATATTTTCTTCATAAATATTCCCTCTTTAGTTATTATATATTACCGTCTGGTTTTATTCAACCAATACAATTCAATGCCATGTTGCAAAACCGACAAATAGTTTCTATCTGTCGGTTTTGCTGGTAATTAATTATTTAACAACAATATTAACAAGCTTTCCTTTTACAACGATAACCTTAAGCACCTGTTTGCCCTGAGTAAATTCTGCAATTTTTTCATTGCCAAGAGCTGCCTCTTTTATTTCATCATCGCTAAGACCCGTTGAAATCATCATTTTGTCTTTTACCTTACCATTTATCTGGACAACAATTTCAACTTCGTCTTTTACAAGAGCTTTTTCATCATAACTAACCCAGCTCTGTTCGTGAACACTACCTTTGCCGCCTGCTATTTCCCAAAGTTCTTCTGTGATATGAGGAACAAAGGGAGCGAGCATAATGATGAGAGCTTTTGAAGCTTCTGAAACAAGAGCGTTGTTATTTCCATTATATGCATAAAGAGCATTTACCAATTCCATTATGCAGCTTATGGCTGTGTTGAAATTAAAACGGATGCTGATATCATCGGTTGCTTTTTTGATTGAATAATTGAGAACATAGCGAAGGTTTTTATCTTCTGATGTGAGCGATGATACATCATATTCCGAATTAAAATCAATCTTTTCTTTGTTATCTGTTATATACTTAAACACTCTGTTTAAGAATCTGTAGGAGCCTTCAACAGCTGTGTCGCTCCATTCAAGGTCTCTTTCAGGTGGTGCTGCAAAGAGGATGAAGAGTCGGGCTGTGTCGGCACCGTATTTATTGATTATTTCTTCGGGGCTTACAACATTGCCAAGAGATTTACTCATTTTGGTTCCGTCTTTTAATACCATACCCTGAGTCAGGAGATTTTCAAAAGGTTCGTCGCATGAAATATAGCCAAGGTCATGGAGAGCTTTTGTGAAAAATCTTGCATAGAGAAGGTGGAGAATTGCATGCTCAACACCGCCTATGTACTGATCAACATTCATCCAATAGTCGGCAATATCTTTATCAAATGGAAGCTCTGTGTTGTGAGGATCACAATATCTTAGGAAATACCATGATGAACACACAAAGGTATCCATTGTATCCATTTCTCTTGTTCCCATTTTTCCGCATTTGGGGCAGGGAGCATTTTTAAAGCTTTCACTTGTTGTCAAAGGAGATTTTCCTAGACCTGTGAATTCAACATCTTCGGGAAGAATAACTGGGAGGTCGCTTTCGTCAACGGGAACAGCTCCGCAATCTTCACAATAAATAATCGGAATAGGTGCTCCCCAATAACGCTGACGGGAAATGAGCCAATCACGAAGGCGGAAATTAACCTTTGTTTCTCCGATTCCCTTTTTTGCCATATAGTCTATCATTTTTGGAAGAGCTTCACGATTATTCATTCCGTTGAAATCACCGGAATTAATCATTATGCCTTCAGCTTCAAAAGCTGCATCTAAGCTATCCCCTGAAATATCCGAGCCATCGGGAGAAATCACAACATCTATGGGAAGATTATATTTTCTTGCAAAGTCAAAGTCTCTCTGGTCATGGGCAGGAACAGCCATAACCACGCCTGTGCCATAGTCCATTAAAACATAGTTGGCAAGATAGAGGGGAACCTTTTTCTCTGTTAGAGGATTAATCACATATCTTCCTGTGAATACACCTTCTTTAGGAACATCGGTGGAGGCTCTGTCTATATCTTTTATAAACTGCATTCTGTGGATAAAATCTCTACATTCTTTTTCAGTTTCGCTTCCCTTAATGAGTTCTTCAACCACAGGGCTTTCAGGAGCGATAACCATAAAGCTTACGCCATAGATTGTGTCGGGGCGGGTTGTGTAGACTGTTAAGGTTTTATCCATTCCATCAACCTTGAAATTAACTTCTGCACCCTTACTTTTGCCTATCCAGTTGGCCTGCATTGTTTTAACCTTTTCGGGCCAGCCTTTTAATTTATCGATGTCGGAAAGGAGTCTGTCGGCATATTTGGTGATGCTGAAGAACCACTGTTCAAGATCTTTTTTGCCAACCTCTGATTTACATCTTTCACATTTTCCATTTACAACCTGCTCATTGGCAAGAACTGTCTGGCATGAAGGACACCAGTTTACATAGGATTTTTTCTTATAGGCAAGGTCATTTTTATAGAGCTGTAAAAACATCCACTGAGTCCATTTATAGTAATCCTGTTTGCAGGTGGCAACTTCGCGGTCCCAATCGTAGCTTATGCCCATGGATTTAAGCTGTTCTCTCATATTATCAATATTGGAAAGAGTCCAATCTTTTGGGTTTGCCCCATTTTTTATTGCTGCATTTTCAGCGGGTAGACCAAAAGAATCCCAACCCATTGGATGAAGAACATTAAAGCCCTGCATCTTTTTAAATCTGGCAACAACATCACCTATGGAATAGTTTCTTACATGGCCCATATGGAGATTACCCGAAGGATATGGGAACATTTCAAGAGTATAGTATTTGGGTTTTGAAGAATCCTCTGTTACCTTGAATGTTTTTTCGGCATCCCATTTTTCCTGCCACTTTCTTTCTATTTTTTCAAATTCGTAGTTCATTTATGTCACTCTCCTATTATTTATTCGTCTATTATTTCTGATATATCAACATTTTCCGCATCAGACCAGAGATTTTCTATGGAATAAAAGCTTCTTGATTCTCCGGAAAAAATGTGGACAATAACATCTGAATAGTCCATAAGTATCCAATAGGCTGTGTTTAAGCCTTCTCTGCCAAAAGGCTTAACTCCGGCGTCCGAAAGTTTCTCCTCAACCTCATCGGCTATTGCTTTTATCTGGGTGGATGAATTACCCTGACATATTACAAAATAATCTGCCATTGTGGTGATTTTACTGATATCTAAAACTTTTATATCTATTGCTTTTTTGGAATCCATACATTTTACAACGGTTTCCATTAACTGTTTTGAATCCATTATTACAAATCCTTTCCGATTATTATAACAACATCTGCTTCGCTCTTTAAATCAGGGTTGACGGTGTAGGTATCTATGCCGAGATCAAGGGCAAGCTTTGCCGAAAGATCGCTTCCACCCTTACAGATAGAATAGCTTTTTTCAACATAGCAGGTTCGGGCTTCTATGCCACCCACCACATTATAACCTTTGTCATCTAAAAAGCGTCGGACTTTGCCAAGGCTTTCTCCGTTTGTGCCGCTATAGTCCATTATATACACATTAATATCTTTATTTGGTGTATTTATTATACCAGCATCAGATACATTCTTTGAAACAGAGTTCTTTCCTATTGCTTCATCACGGGCACGAACTTCACTTAGGTCTGCCTCGGAAATATCGGGGCTGAAATATTCAAAAATAAGCTTTTGATTCTTTACATTATCGGGGAAGAAATATGATCCTCCGCCACGGTACTCAGCACTTCCTTCAAGACGCATTATATTTACGCTATTCATATCTATTCCAAGGATATAGGGAGCATATTTTAACATTTCAGAGAAGCTGAAGCTGGTGGTGACCATATTACTTAGCGTTGCTATAAGATTGCGGATTTCTTCATCGGAATCGGATGAATATTTTTCGACAATCTGACGGATTGCTTCTTTTATAAATCCGCTTTGCACCTGGATTCTGTCCAGATCGCCCAGGTCATAGCCATCACGAAAGCGGACAAGCTGCTCTGCCTTGCTACCATCTAAAAGCTGATACCCGGCCTTTAAGTGGATATGAAGATCCTGAAGGTCATCGTCATAGTCCATATCTTCGGGGACTGTATAGTACACTCCGCCGATAGCATCTATTACATCTCTGAAGCCTGAGGTTGTGATGATAACATAGTCATCTATTTCAATATCAACAACCGTGCTCAATTCTTCAATTGTTTTCTTTGCTCCTCCGGCTCCGTAGGCTGAGTTCAGTTTTTTATCACTTCTGCGGTTTTTTATATAGGTGTCACGGGGAACCTGCAATATATTTATGGTGTTATCCATCATATTGAGCTGTGCTACCATCATAACATCGCTTAAGGTTTCGCTTTTGTCAACTCCCATAAGGAGAATATTAACATAGGTTTTTTCGGTTTCACCGGTAAACTCTATGCCCAGAAAAGAATTAAATCCCATAAGATTCATTACCGAAGGGATAATAGGTGCAAAAACAAAAACCAACAGCGCCAGGATTGCTGTTATAAGTGCGGTACACTTTATATATACTTTAAATGCTGTACCTTGAGTAAACATTCTGTTATCACCTTAACTTTTTCAAATAAAAATTTCTGGTATCGATTGTATTTGTGTGAATAAGTCCGCCACGGCTTATGACGGATTTGAGGGTTGAATCTATCTGGAGTATAAGAGCTCTGTCGATATCTTCAAATGCAGTTTCGCGGATACGCTCAACGCCTTCATAATTACGGTTTGGCTCAATTCCGTCGGCTATGTAGATTATTTTTGTCATAAGGCTCATATTCGGCTTGCCGATGGTATGGTAATATATTGCATCATATATTTCACTATCGCAAGCTCCATAATACTTATCTGCTATCACAGCTCCGAGAAAGCCATGGATAAGACCTGTGGATTCTCTGGATATGGGATCAAGCTCAACTCCAAATCTTTCACAAAGCTCGAGCATTTCGGATTTTGAATAATTCTTGGCGCAGTCGTGTAATAATGCAGCGACTGCAGTTTTATTGGTATTGGCTCCATAGATACGGGCAAGCGATACAGCGGTTTGCATCACACCGATAGAATGATTATAGCGCTTTTCGGTGAGTGCCAGCTTGAGCTTTTCTCGCATTTGGTCAATAGTCATATTTAATCCTCCGGATTGCTTTTATATAAACCGTTTTTTATTATATAGTCATTTACAGATTGCGGAACATATTTAGACACATCCTCTCCTCTTTGAAGCTTGTCTCTTATAAGAGTGGATGTTATATCTATTTTTGGCATTGATATGCTTTCTATTCGTCCGCCTTTTTCTATATGCTTTCTTATAGCTTCAGAAAAATCACTTCCATATTTACTGTTTCTATTGGCTACGATAAATGAACATTCCTTTATGAGATCTTCATAGGCTCTCCACTTATCGAGAGTATACAATGAATCAGCACCTATAATGAAAAAAACTTCGGCATCATAGAGTGATTTGAAATGCCGGATGGTGTTTATAGTGTAGGAAGGACTTAAGGGATTCATTTCATAATCGGATATTTCAAAAAAGGGAGTGTCTTTAATTGCAAGAGACACCATATTATAGCGATGAACTTCGGAAATGATTCCCAATTTATCTTTATGGGGTGGGTTTGCATTTGGCAGAAAAATAATCTTTTGAAGATTACATTCCTTCATAGCACACATAGCAACCATAAGGTGACCTGAGTGGATGGGATTGAAGCTTCCGCCAAAAACTGCTATTTTACCTGCCACCGTTTTTCACCATTTTAAGGTCGATTGTTTTGTTGTCTTTCGATTCTTTATATATAACAAATTTCTTTCCTATTGCCTGAACAGGTTCGGCGCCAAGAAGTGCTGCAACTTCATCACAAACAGCGCGTGTACTTAAAAAAGAATTTTCAAGAACATGAATTTTAACAAGCTCTCTTTTTTCAAGGGCATCGTTTATCTGCTTAAGCTGATTTTCATTGATGCCGCCTTTTCCTATCTGAAATATGGGATCTATTGAATTGGCACGGCCGCGAAGGTATGCTCTTTCTTTACTTGTCAGCACTTATATTTCATCCTTTCACAAAGAGGATTTAAACCCAATTTACACAAGTTTACACATATAGTTTATTATACAAAAAAAATGTCCGCTTGTCAAACATTATTACTCATTTAAAATGAGTATTTTTGTCTGATTGCGAACATTATGCTTTATTTTATATAATCAAATTCAACCTCATACATCTGCACAGGGTCTCCTTCTTCTATCCCAAGCTTTTCAAGAGCTTTTATAACGCCCTTCTTTTTGAGAGCTGTCTGGAAATACTGGAGGGATTCACTATCTTCAAAATTCGTTGAGCCTAAAAGACGCTTGAGCCATTTGCCCTCGACAATATATATTCCATCTTCAACTCTGCAACTAAAGGGAGCTTCTTCCTCAAAGGATATTATTTCTGTCTGGATTTCTTCTTCATCATATAAAACAGGAACCGGGATGTCGTCAAGAACAGATGAAACATAATTCATTAAATCTGACACTCCGGAATTTGTGGCTGCGGATATTTTGAAGAGCTTATATCCCCTTTTTTCAATTTCATTGCAAAAGCCATCGTAAATTTCATTGTCATACACAAGGTCGCGCTTATTTGCAGCGACAATTTGTGTGCGCTCTGCAAGAAGAGGATTATACATTTTGATTTCATTATTAATAAGATCAAAATCCTCAATAGGGTTTCTGCCTTCTATTCCTGATGCATCTACAACATGGATTAACAGACGGGTTCTTTCAACATGACGGAGAAATTCATGACCAAGACCTATTCCCTCGCTTGCACCTTCAATGATACCGGGGATATCTGCC
The DNA here is from genome assembly GCA_045644205.1 of Clostridia bacterium. Lineage (GTDB taxonomy): Bacteria > Bacillota > Clostridia > UMGS1810 > UMGS1810 > RGIG1828. Next base: position 36,947 of record JAZRGM010000010.1, read on the forward strand.
ATAACAAAGCTTCTGCCAAGACCGAGATCCACAACGCCAAGATTTGGTTCTAAGGTTGTAAAATGATAGTTGGCAATTTTAGGTCGGGCATCGCTGACAACAGACAGAAGAGTTGACTTTCCTACATTTGGAAATCCAACAAGACCAACATCGGCAAGGAGCTTTAATTCCATTGTTATTTCTCTTTTTTCGCCATCTGTTCCGCTTTTGGCAAAACGGGGTATCTGGCGGGTTGCTGTGGCAAAATGACAATTGCCCCAACCACCATTGCCACCTTTGCAGACAACAAATTCCTGACCTACCTGCTTTAGATCGGCAATTATTCTGCCGCTTTCATTATCTTTTATAACTGTTCCGGCAGGAACCTTTACATATAGATCTGCACCATTTTTACCACTACACTTTGCACTTTTTCCATCACCGCCATTTTCGGCTTTATAGTGCTTACGGTAGCGAAAATCCACAAGTGTGCTGAGCTTTTCATCAACAACAAAAATAACATCGCCGCCATGACCGCCATCTCCACCGTCAGGTCCGCCTGCTGCAACATATTTTTCACGATGAAAAGAAACGAGGCCATTGCCTCCGTTGCCGGCTTCAACATATATGACTGCTGTATCTGCTAACATAACAAATCACCTACTATCATTATTTCTTTTTGATTAGTAAAAATTCAATATTTTAAAGCTTCAAACCCTTATTAATCAAAAAGAAAATCTCAAGAAGCAAAGACAACTTGAGATTTTAATTTTGAAAATATTCAATGTATAATTACTGTGCAATTTCGTACACACTAACCTGCTTTTTATCTTTGCCAACTCTTTCGAATTTAACTCTACCATTGGCAACAGCAAAGAGTGTATCGTCGCTACCTTTTTTTACATTGATACCGGGATGGATTTTGGTACCTCTCTGTCTAACAAGAATGTTACCGGAAGTAACAAACTGTCCGTCAGCCTTTTTAACACCGAGTCTTTTGGATTCACTATCACGACCGTTCTTGGTACTACCCATACCTTTTTTATGAGCGAACAGCTGAATGTTTAACTTAAACATATCTACACCTCCAATTTGGTAAGACTAATATAATCAGGATATTGGTCTTCTAATTCTTTAAGATAAAGATACATGGTATCTAAAAGAAGACCAGCCTTTTTTTGATCATTTTGGTTTATTTCTTCAGGGAGAACAAAATATATGTAGCCCTCACCTGTTTCGTATCCGAATTTAATTCCTGCCACATTCTCAAGGCCATTTAAAACAGCCCATGCAACAGATGATACGGATGCACAAACAATATCATCACCATCACTATAACCGGCGTGACCGTCTATAACGAATTTGACTATATTGCCTTCTTTGGTGAAAAAATCTGCCTTAATCATAGATTACGCATTGATCTTTTCGATCTGAACTTTTGTGTAAGCCTGTCTGTGACCTTTTTTGGTCTTTTCGCCTTTTTTAGGCTTATACTTAAACACGATAATTTTCTTGGATTTGCCCTGAGCAACAACCTTTGCATCAACGCTTGCACCTTCAACTACAGGTGTGCCGATTACGGTGTTTTCTCCACCAACAGCGAGAACCTTATCGAATTTAACTGCAGCACCTTCCTGGGCAACTAATTTTTCAACGAAAATAACATCACCTTCGGAAACTTTATACTGTTTGCCGCCTGTTTCAATAATTGCATACATGAGTCTTGCACCTCCCTCAATCAATTTCGCCAATTATGGTTCCGGAATACGGATTTAAGACCATTTCTGTGCGTTTACCATAAAATTATACCACAACTAATATTGCATGTCAATATTTTTTTGTTATGACAATTAGATAAATTAATATAATTATTTATTTCTTTTTTGTGGATTTATTCTCTGCCAGCTCTATATTTTCTGTGGGATCATATGATGTTGACAGCCCAAGGAACATAAAGAAAAAACCGCCAGTGTAAAATAAAAACACGCCTGTGAGAGATGAAACAAGATATCCTACAGTTGCCATCATTGATGAAAATCTTTGCTCACATTTCCAGCTGTTTCTACTCTTTATGAACACGATGAGTGCATAAACAATTGCCGCATAATAGAAGATTGCTGATGGAACACCTGTGGCAACAGCTCTTTCCATCGGTTCATTATGAGCACGGTCAAGCTTGGCATCTCTTTCAACATAATGAGGCTTGAGATTGTCGGGACCAAAGCCTAAAAGCGGTCTTTCTTTTATCATATCAACCGTTGCCAGCCACATTTCAAGTCGTCCGCTTCCGGCATGCTCTTCTTCAAGATTTTCAGATGTGGCAACCTTGTCAACATCCTCACCAAGGGTTACAAAGTTTTTAACTATTGGGTTATCCTTTGGAGATACTACTATGAAAACAAGATTTATTGCAACAAATATTATTAAAGGTAAAAATGCATTCAGAATTATTTTTGAATTCTTTTCTTTTTCTTTTATTATAACAAACAAGGGCATTATTATAAGAGTTGCCAGAATTGCAAGATATCCACCGAAGGTATCATTAACTATCATTACATAATATGAATACAGAGCAAGGATACCCCAGATAATTTTTGATTTGTTGGTTTTGGCATTATAGAGTTTACCGGATATAAGCATTGAGCAGACAACTATGTAGTACCCAACATGGTTAAGATTGTAGAACGAGCCTGTCATGCCTTTGTAGAAATGACCTGTTCTTACACCCCAGTTATTATATATGTTCATTAAAAATTCGCCGAATTTTCCGGCATCTTTAACACCTGCTGTTCCTATGATGCCAAAATACTGCTGAACAACTATAAGCGAGATTGGAATAAAACATACTATATTTGTTAAAATAATCCTGTTTTTTAAGACCTTGCTTTTTACAAGAGAAGAATACACAAAAACAGCCGCAAAGCAGGTATACATTCTCACTCCGTCGGGGCGGAAATCGGTTCCGTAGAAGGCGCGCTGTGTGTCTTCTGCAAGAAGGGATGATACTGCGCTTAAAACATAAAATCCGATGAAAAAAAGACCGGCTTTATTGTTCTTTAAAGATTCCCAGCATTTTACAAAGCAAAGCTTCATTCTGACTGGAGTGGGATAGTTTCTTGATGAAAAAGATGCGTAGCTGATAAGCTGAAATGCACCAAGTATGAAAAGAGCACATATCTCAAGCTGAGCAATCCCCGTAAAGAGAGGACCGAAGCTCTGAGGAGAAAACATAGCAAGAGCAGGCATCAGCGAAAAAATAATGAGCATAACAAAAGCATAATTTTCATTAAACTTCCCTAGCGATCTTACTCTTGAATCATAAAAGAAATTTGAACTGACCATTTTATCTACTTCCTTTTGAATTTTGTTTTTCTTTTAACTTATATCAGAGATTCTTCAGATAGTTTTTAACAAGCTCTTCTAAAATCTCATCACGCTCAAGCTTACTGATTAAAACCCTTGCGTTATTATAGCTTGTGATAAAGGTGGGATCATCAGACATCAAATATGCAACAATCTGACTTATTGGGTTATAGCCCTTCACCTTAAGTGCATCATAAACGATGGCAAATGTGTCTTTAACGCGCTTTTCGTTTATACTCTCAGCACTTATTTTTACAGTTTCGTTTTTAAAATCCATAATTTTGCACCTTCTTTATTTTAAAACTAAAAATCATTCTATCATAAATTATTAAATTTATCAAGTTATTTTCCGAGCGCTCCCATTTGCTTGAGGGATGATATGATTGCATTAGATATTGCCTGTGCAATTTTTTGCTTTCCTGTTGGACTTTCAAGATGGGCTCTGTCCGTTGGGCAGGTTATGAATGCACATTCAACAAGAGCTGCAGGCATAACTGTCTTTTTTAAAACAACTATTCCCGGGCTTTCAACAATGCCCCTATCATATAGTCCGGTGGCGTCGACCAGTTCATCCTGAATATTCTGTGCAAGTTGTTTGCCTGTTATGCCATAATCGCTGGCAGATTCCAGACCGGAATATAAAACGCAGACACCGTTGGCTTTACTGTTTGTGAAAGCATTATTATGAATACTCACAAAAAGACACGCACCTGAATTATTGGCAATATCACATCTGGCAAGAAGGTCATTTAATTCATCTTCGCCAAAGGCAACATCTGTTGTTCTTGTCATTATGACATCTATACCATTTTGGGTAAGGATATTATTTATTCTTGATGAAATATCAAGACACACATCCTTTTCATATAATACCTCATTACCATTTTCATCTGTTCCCACAGCGCCGGGATCATAGCCTCCGTGGCCGGGGTCTATAACAACGACAGGAGTGCCTGAATATACTATTTTCGGTTTTTCCTTTTCAGCTGAGCTTGATGTGTTATTTTCTTTTCCGCTATTTTCTTCATCACCCGGATTTTTGCCAGAGTCATTTTTGTTGTCATTACCACATGTGACTGTGATTTTGCAGTTTTTTTCGGATATATAGCTTATCTGATATTTACATTCTTCTTTTGTTTCAACAACTATTCTGGTGAATTCCTCATGGCTCGCCCACCTGACTTCTGAAAAAACATCGGACTCAGTCTTTTCATTTCCATCGGCAACAAGACAGTTTGTTCCATAAAAATCAAATATGAGCCTGTGTGGGTCAGATAGTGTCATAACCTTTGGGGTGACTTTTTTTGAAAGAACTACTGTTATTTCGCAATTATCATCTTTTTCACCAATTCTTATGGAGCTTAGCTTCACAAGATTGGAATTGTCATTATCTTTATTGCTTTCAACGGGTTTTGTGGTTGATACAGATGATGAGGTTTCCTTTGGTTTTGATACAGAAACTGTTCTCGATAGTCCATCCCATTTTACGATGTAGCCTAGTTTTTCAGAAATAAATCTTACCGGCACCAGAGTGCGGTCATTTACTATTACAGGCGCTGCATCAAGGGTGTGAACAGCACCGTTTAAATACATAATTTTACTGTCGATATTAAATATCATAACGGTTGTGCCGGATATGACCATAACCTGCCTTAAGCTTTCATTCCAGGAAACCTTGGCATCGTAGTATTCAAAAAGGACTCTAACCGGAACAAGGGTGCGGTCATTAGAAATGATTGGCGGCACCTCACACTCGACCTTCGTATTGTTTATTACAAGAGATATTTCATTAGAAGCAGACGAGCATATAGAAAGGCTTAAAACAGCGCAAAGAATTATCGCTAATAATACTATTATTTTCTTTATCATCTGCTTCACCTCTTCTCTTATGTTTTATTTATCAAATGGAATACCGAAATGCTCATATGCCGCTTTGGTGACAACTCTACCCCTGGGAGTGCGGTTTATAAATCCAAGCTGCAAAAGATACGGTTCATAAACATCTTCTATTGTATTGGCGTCTTCGCCTGTTGTGGCGGCTAAGGTTTCTAGCCCCACAGGCCCTCCGCCAAAGGTTTTTATCATAGTTGTTATAACATTGCGGTCGGTGGAATCAAGACCTATTTTATCAACTTCAATTCTTGTGAGAGCATTATCCGCTATTTCTCCCGTTATGATGCCATCGGACATAACCTGAGCAAAATCTCTCACTCTTTTTAAAAGACGGTTGGCAATTCTTGGTGTGCCTCTGGAGCGGGACGCAATTTCCCTGGCGCCTTTTTCATCAATCTGAACGCCTAAAATACCGGCGCTTCTTTTAACTATTGTAACAAGGTCATCTGCGGTGTAGAGTTCCAGGCGGGATATAACACCGAAGCGGTCTCTTAAGGGGCCTGTCATACTTCCGGCTTTTGTTGTGGCACCGACTAAGGTAAATTTAGGAAGATCCAGTCTTATTGAACGGGCACTGGGGCCTTTTCCAAGGATAATGTCTACTGCAAAATCTTCCATTGCCGGATAAAGAATTTCTTCTACCGTGTGGCTAAGACGATGGATTTCGTCTATGAAAAGCACATCGTGTTCTGAAAGATTGGTAAGTATTGCGGCAAGGTCACCCTGCTTTTCAATTGCCGGACCTGAGGTTATGTGGATATTTACATCCATTTCATTTGCAATGATATTGGCTAAAGTAGTTTTACCAAGTCCCGGAGGTCCATAAAGAAGAACATGGTCAAGAGCTTCTCTTCTTTCGCGGGCGGCTTCTATATATACCTTGAGATTTTCTTTAACTTTGGTCTGACCTATATATTCACTAAGCACACGGGGACGGATGCTTGTTTCCTGAAAGCTGTCTTCACTTTGCATATCACCGGAGATTATTCTATCGTCTAATTCCATTTTTTAATCCTCCAAAATCAGAAAAGATTTTTTAGTGCAAGCTTGATAAGGGCTTCTGCATCATCAGGCGGATTTACTACTGAGCTTACTGCCTTTACTGCTTCCTGTCGACTATAGCCAAGAGCCATAAGAGCTTCGGCTGCATCCTTTGAGGCACTTGTTTCCCCGGAAGAACTGAGATTGACTGTGCATATTGAGTCAGGAACCAAGGCATCATTTGCAATTTTATCTTTTAGTTCAAGACAAATTCTCTGAGCTGTTTTGGCACCTATGCCTGATGCTTTTTTGATAAAGGCGGCATCGTCTGTAACAATGCTGACTGCTATTTTTTCGGGAGCTGCTAAAGAAAGGATTGAGATGGCTCCCTTTGCCCCCACTCCACTTACGGATATGAGGAGTTCAAACATACTGAGTTCTGCCTTGGTGGAGAAACCATAAAGATCCATTATGCCTTCTTTTATATACATAAATGTATAGAAGGTGACATTATCTCCGCAATTGGCATTGGGATCTGATAAAGATGTGGCTGAAGTATAGAGCTTAAAGCCTATTCCATGAACATCCACAACCGCATAATTCTGAGTTTTTTCGGCAATGGTGCCGCTTATGTAACTAAACATATTTTACCTCCGTATCAGAATTTTCCTGTTTCAAGCTTTGACATCCTATAAGAATGAGCATGGCAAACAGCAATTGCAAGAGCATCGGCAACATCATCAGGCTTTGGAACTGATGAAAGGGAAAGGATTGCCTTTATCATCTGCTGAACCTGCCCCTTATCTGCTCTGCCATAGCCCACAACAGCCTGCTTTACCTGCAGGGGGGTATACTCAAAAAAAGGAACTCCGGCATTTACAGCCGAAAGAAGAATTACGCCCCTTGCCTGGCCAACAGCGATGGCTGTTTTGGCATTGTTGTTGAAAAAAAGTTCTTCAACAGCCACATAGTCCGGCTTATATTTTTCTATGGTTTCATTTATGCTGTCATAAATTATTTTGAGCCTTTGCTCAATAGGAGTATGGGCTTTGGTTGTGATGGCGAAATAATCTATAACCCTGAATTTGTTTCCCTTATATTCTATTATCCCTACCCCGACTATTGCAAATCCGGGATCTATGCCAAGAATTATCATTTTGCGCTTTCCTTCTGTTTTTAAAATTTATGCATTTTTGGTATTGTCAACACGCCGCTATTGTACTATAATATATAATAACATTATTTTTATCTTAAATCAAGAACTGTAATGAAATTGTAAGCGTTGATAAGAAAGGATGACTACGCAGATGAAGCTTTGGGGAGGAAGATTTTCCAAAAATACCGATTCTGAGGTAAATGATTTTAATTCATCAATAAGATTTGACCAGAGGATGTATCGTCAGGATATAGAAGGAAGCATGGCTCATGCCGAGATGCTTGGAAAATGCGGAATAATAAATATTGAAGATTCAAAGCTTATTATTAAAACACTTGGAGAGATTCTGAAGGATATTGAAGAAGGTAAGGCAGAATTTATGATTGATGCCGAAGATATACATATGAACATTGAAACAATGCTCATTAAAAGAATCGGCGATGCAGGAAAACGCCTTCACACAGGCAGAAGCCGTAATGACCAAGTTGCCCTTGATATAAGAATGTATTTAAAGGATGAAATAGTAAACATTAAAAATATGCTCATATCTCTTGAAAATACCCTAATTTTACTTGCAAAGGAGCATATTGACACAATTATGCCCGGATACACACATCTTCAGAAAGCACAGCCTATAACACTTGCTCATCACACTATGGCTTATTTTGAGATGTTTAAGCGCGATATTACCCGACTGGATGACTGCTATAAAAGATGCAATGTTATGCCTCTGGGTTCCGGAGCACTTGCGGGAACAACATATCCTCTTGACAGAGAATTTGTGGCAGAAAAGCTTGGCTTTGACAGCGTCACACTTAATTCGCTTGACGGTGTGTCGGACAGAGATTTTGTTATTGAGCTGGCATCAGCGCTTTCAATTATCATTATGCATTTAAGCCGCTACAGCGAGGAGCTTATTTTATGGAACACAAACGAATTTCAGTTTGTGGAAATGGATGACAGCTGCTCAACAGGAAGCTCTATTATGCCACAGAAGAAAAACCCGGATGTTGCGGAGCTTATAAGAGGAAAAACCGGAAGAGTGTATGGCGATTTAATAAGTATTCTCACAACTATGAAAGGAATCCCTCTGGCATACAACAAAGATATGCAGGAAGATAAGGAATGTATATTTGATGCTATAGACACTGTGGAGCTTTGTATTCCTGTGTTTGAAAAAATGATTTCAACAATGAAGGTCAACAGGGACAATATGTTTAAGGGTGCAGGCGGCGGATTTACAAACGCCACAGATGCTGCAGACTATCTTGTTAAAAAAGGTATGCCATTCAGAGAAGCCCATGAGGTTATTGGCAAAATGGTTATTTACGCTATTGAAAAAGGCAAAGCTCTCAGCGAATTTACAATGGAAGAATTCAAAAATTGTTCACCTATTATTGAAGATGACATATATGAAGCAATTGATTTAAAAACCTGCGTTGACGGAAGAAATATAACAGGCGGACCTGCAAAGCAGGCTGTACTCTTCTCTATTGAAAAAGGCGAAGAATTTCTGTCTTCATTATGATTTGACACAAAGATTAAAACTATGGTATTATGAAAAAAATTTACGGAGGTTATGATATGAACAGCAGAACATCTTTACTTTGCAAGATTGCATCAACTGCAGTTACTGTGGTTACTGCGGTTTTATGCATTATAAAAGACAATTTCCTTTTAAAATTAAAGCTCGGCTTTGCCGGACTTTTAATAGCACTTTTATTTATGGCAATGGCTGCTATAATAGACAAAATCCTTGAAACAAGAAAAGAACAGAAAAGAATTTATGACAGCATAGATGCTTTAAGCGAAAAGATTAATATTATGCTTGGTCTTGATAAGACAAGCGTTGCAATTGAAAACTTAAAAGCAGAAACTGCACCTGTTTATTCTGATGCTTCAAATCCTATAATAACAAGCGAAGAAGACCTTACATGGAATTGTCCTGAATGTGACAATGTTGAGCTTGCAGTTAACACAATTTGCAGCAAATGCGGTTACGATAAAAACGAACACTGATAGTTTTTAAAGGAGGTGTACGGGTTTATCCCGGTTATGATGGAAAACAGAATTCTTGTTGTTGATGATGAAAAACCTATTGTTGACATTTTGAAAATTAATCTTGAAAAAAACGGATACAAAGTAATTTGTGCATATGATGGTGAGGCTGCTGTTGAAAAGGCATTTTCAGACGAGCCCGACCTTATACTTCTTGATGTTATGCTACCTAAAACTGATGGTTTTACAGTTTGCAAGAAGATAAGAGAAAAATCAAATGTCCCGATTATTATGCTTACCGCAAGAGAAGAAGAAGTGGATAAGGTTTTGGGGCTTGAGCTTGGTGCCGATGACTACATGACAAAGCCATTTAGCTTAAGAGAGCTTATGGCAAGAGTAAAAGCCAACCTAAGAAGAACTCAGACTGCTATGAATTCAGATGCCGGAAACGACATTATGACCTTTGGTGATCTTACCATAGACACAGAAAAATATGAGGTAAGAAAAAAAGATGCTGTTATTTCACTTACTTTCCGTGAATTTGAGCTTTTGAAATTTCTGGCAACAAGACAGGGCAAGATTTTTTCAAGAGAACAGCTTCTCAACAAGGTTTGGGATTATGAATTCTACGGTGATGTTAGAACAGTTGATGTTACTATAAGAAGACTGCGCGAAAAAATTGAAGACAATCCGAGTTTGCCGACATATATTATCACAAAGCGCGGTGTGGGATATTATTTCGGAGCATAAAGTATGTTTAAAAGTCTTAGTTTAAAGATTGGTGCAATGTTTGTACTGCTGACTATTTCGGTTATAATTTTGATTGGAACATTTATGACTGATACCACAGACAGATATTACCATGATGAATTTAAAAACATAAATGGCAAGGTTTTCAGCCAGGATTATGTTGATTCCCTTTGTTCTATTCTCGGAATGGAAGACGACGCAAAAAAAATTATTGACAGTGTGTCGGCATATTCGGGTCAGCTTGGAATTGACAGCTTCAGAAACTATTTTCTGCTTGATGGCAAAACAGGAAAACCTGTTGGCGATTATACATCAGACCCCGAAATGAGCACTTCGCTCGATTTATCGCCAAATATTTTTGCCGCTATGAGCGGAAGGCTCGGCAGCGAAGTATCTTCTGAACAAAGCTTTATGGACTACGCTGTGCCTCTTAAAATTAAAAACGATGTTAAATATATTGTTTATATTAAGGATTTAAAAGAAGATACCAACAGTATTCTCAGAAGCATTTTCCTTATAATTTTCCAGGCATTGCTTCTTGGAATCGGTATATCACTTGTGTTTGCTGTTCTTTTATCTGTGACAATAATATCCCCAATTAAATCTCTTACCCAGAGATCACAAAAAATGGCATCAGGTGATTTTGACTACAGCATGGAGGTTAAATCCCCCGACGAAATCGGTCAGCTTACGGAAACCTTCAACTATATGGCATCGGAGCTTAAATCAACCCTTGGTGCTATTCAGAGTGAAAAAGAAAAGGTTGAGACGATTGTAAGATATATGACCGACGGAGTTATGGCATTTGACACCAAGGGAAGTATTATCCATATTAATCCTGCCGCGAAAAAACTACTGCGCAGAAAAAACATTGAAGAAAAAAGCTTTGATGAAATTTTTTCGGATTATGAGATAAATCTTGGACAGATATTATATTTAAAGCATTTCAATGGAACTGAACGGGTTATAAACCATGAAGGAAGAGAAATAAGTGCTTATTTTGCTCCGTTTAAAACCGACGACAAGTCGGGCGGTGTGGTTGTTGTATTAAGAGATATTACGGAAAGAGAAAAGCTTGAAAAATCAAGAAAAGAATTTGTGGCTAATGTTTCTCACGAATTAAGAACTCCGCTAACAACTGTTAAAAGCTATACCGAAACTCTTTCGGATTTAGTGGATGATGAAAACTTTGATAAGGGAATGTATTCGTCTTTTTTAAGAGTTATTGAAGGTGAAACAGACAGAATGACAAGGCTTGTTAAAGACCTTCTTCTTTTATCAAGTCTGGGACACAGCGCAATAGAAGCAAGCTTTGAAAAAATAGACATTGCATTTCTTACGGGAAATATTGTTGAAAAGCTTCAGCACTATGCAAGAGAAAAGAAACAAAGTCTTGAATATGAGCCGGTTAATGCTCTTCCGCATTTTATGGGTAACAGCGACAGAATTGAGCAGGTTATAACAAATATCATTACAAATGCTATTAAATACACACCACAGGGCGGAAATATAACTGTTACCACAATGCACATGTTTGACTTTATAACAATTAAAATAAAGGACACCGGCATTGGTATTCCCGAAAAGGATCTGGAACACATCTTTGAAAGATTTTACAGAGTTGACAAAGCCCGTTCAAGAGAAATGGGCGGCACCGGTCTTGGGCTTGCTATCGCAAAGGAAATTGTGGAATCACATAGGGGAACAATATCTATTAAGAGCAAGCAAAACGAAGGAACTGAGGTAATGATTAAATTACCTGCAAAAAAAGACGATGATATTAAAAAATAGTATTGTTAAAATATTTTAAATTGTCTGTAATGTGGTTGTAATATATGTATAGTATAATATAATCAAATAAAATGTAAGGAGTGGGTAAAAATGGCAAAGCTTAAGATACTTACAGCTTGTGTTCTCATAATTATTCTTGCATCTATGCCACTTATATCAGGTGCAGCATCTGCCACAAGTCTTCCCGCATATTATTCCGGAACTGTTGACTACCTTATTGACATAAGAAATCCAGAAACTATCGTATCTACAACTACAAACAGAAACTGCGTTATATCTGCTGTTGCAGTTAAGGGTACTAAAGTTACTCTTTATGCTTATGATCCGACAACAGGCTCCTATGAAGTTCTCAGAAATGCGTGGGGCGGAAAGCTTGAATCTTATGTTGGCTCAAGCGGACTTTATGTTCAGCAGATTACTTTAAAAGACGGTCTCAACTCAATAATGGTTGTTGCTAATTCGTCTACTGTTACATATGAAGTTGTTAAACTTGAAATATCTCTTCTTAATAAGGGATATATGGAAAATGTTAATGACAATTTCAAATCAAATGGAATCGGAGTTATTGATATTTTCGATTAATCCGTCAGGTCAGTCCGAAAGGGTGACTAAAGCTTATGAAAATTGAACGACTTAAATCGATACTGCTGATTATTCTTGTAATCAGCAGTATTATATTAACAGCAAATAAATGGTTTAATGAGGAATTATGGCCTGAGGGCTATAGTTTCTTTTCTGATGTTAAAAACCGTCTGGCAGGTAGCGACAATGAGACTAAGTTTAGCCCCAATGAAGAAATTTTAAGACCTGCAAAAATAATTTTTAATAATTTGAGCGGCCATGTACTCTACACAAAATCATCACAGAATTATGGCGAAATAAGCAGCGAAATAACATCTGTTCTTGCAGCAGCTCTTAAATCAGAAAGAATAAGCAAGGTCGATAGCGAAGAATGGAACAATCTTCTTAAGCTTAAATCCTGTTATTTTTCATATCCGGTTATGTATGATGCATCTTATTTTGCATCGCAGCTTTCAAATAGCTATGGCGGAAAAGTCAGATACCTCAAAGAGTTTATTATTTGTGAGGACGCAAGAATCCCCACTCTCTCCCACCTTTATGTTAAGGATAGTATGACAGAAGATGTGGAGAGGATAATTGTTGATTATGACAGCAAAACAATTAAAGCGTTTATTGATGATGCAAAAAATGAAAATGCTGAAATAAACTATTATTCTTTTGAGCTTAACTTTGATTCGGAAACAGACAGCAAGATAAAAGATCATGTTGTTATAGAAAGAGATGTTCTCATTAATATAACAGAAAAATACCTGCCAAGATTAAGCGAAAGAAACCATTTTAAAAATATTGCCCAGGATGATAGCCTGTATACAGATATTCTCTCCTATTTCAGATTTAACACATCGGGAATAAGGAAATATACCGAGAGCGACAATTCAATGGTTTTTGTTGAAAACTATGGCACATTAAAGCTTCACTCAAATGGTGTACTGGAATATAAATCCAACGACAAGACAAAAGGTATAAAGCTTGACAACACATCGGTTAATGCCTGTTTAAATTCCTGCATGACCTTTGTAAATGGGGTAAGTAGTCTTATTGATAAAAATCCTCTTATGTATTATGAAATATCATCAGATATTCACGATATACAGAGTCTTAGCTATAAAATGACTTTTGATTATTATATAAACGATAGCAAAATTATATTTTCAGAAAAGAAACATATGACGAAAAACGCTATAAGTGTTGAGGTTGAAAATGGTGCAATAGTTTCCTATACGCAGGTTTTCAGTTCATATGAGCCATATCAGCAAGCACTAAACTGCGGCTCAGCCATAAATGCTATAGACAGACTTGAATCGGTGGACACACCGGATATTGGAAAAGTGGCTGATCTCTTTACAGCTTACCGTTATGATGAGCAAGGCATATGGATTCCGCTATGGTATGTGGAAGATTCAAAAGGAAACACCACAGCAATTGTTTCCACTCCTGTTCCACCACTTGAAATGGAGGTACAGTAAATGAACTGGAAAAACATTAAAACCTTTTTAATTATTCTTTTTCTTATTATAAATTTATACCTTATTTATTCGCAATATGGCTTTAATTTCAGGGCATCTGATACGAGCTATGTGGATAAAAACACATTAAGCGACAGCATAAATATAATAAAAAAGAACTATAATGTTAATCTTGACAAAAACATTATTCCTGATAAAATAGCAAAGCTTGGTATTATTGATGTGACAAATATTATATATACTGAAAAATTTAAAAAATCAGATTATAAATTTGAAACACAGGGTACAGTTTTCAAAACACATATAGAAACTGAAACATATTCATATAACGAAGCAAATGCCGGAGCTCAATTTGCCCAAATTTTAAATGATATTGGGATTGACAGACAAACCTACCTTACAGACATAGAGAAAACCGACGAAGGGCTTGTGTGTACAGCAAGTGGGCTTGTCAAACCCTATGAAATATTTAATGGAAGAATAAAAGCTGTGTTCACACCAAAAAAAATTAATCTTTCCGGAAGTTGGTATATAACAAAAGAAGGAATTCTGAAAGAAACGAAGAAGAATGAAGATATGGCTGATATTCCATCGGTGATTATAGACACCGCCGGATGGTGTGCCAATTCCGATGGAAGCCCAAAAACCATAACAGATTTTTCATATGGATACTATGTAAGCTCATATGATGAAAATTCGGCAAGTAAAACCTCATCGGCAATACCATGCTACATGATAGAAACCGATGACGGAATTAAATATTATTATGATTCCCTTAATGGGAAACGCATGAAACAGGAGGAATAAATTATGGCAAAACAGAGATTTCCCATGGGAATGGGTGGAATGGGCAATGCTAACAATATGATTAAGCAGGCTCAGAAAATGCAGCAGGAAATGCTTAAAGCTCAGGAAGAACTTGAAGCATCAGATTTTGAAGCTACAGCAGGCGGCGGAGCGGTTTGCGTTAAGATGTCGGGTAAGAAAGAGCTTACCGAAATCACTATTGCTCCAGAAGCATGCGACCCTGATGATATTGAAATGCTTCAGGATCTTATCATTACAGCAGTTAATGATGTAATTAAAAAGGTTGACGATGCTAATGCTGCAAAGATGCAAAAATTAACAGGTGGACTTAATATTCCGGGATTATTCTAATCAATATATAATTATAATAAGCAAAAAGTGTTGCAACTATAAAATTGCAACACTTTTTGTTTTAATTAAAGAAATCCTTCATCTTATCTTTAAAAGACTTCTGCTGTTTATAATTTGTTTCGCCACACTCATCGGCAAATTTTCTTATGGTTTCTTTTTGTTCATTTGAAAGATTTTTGGGAACTTCAACTGTTATTTTAAGAACCATATCTCCCCTTTGACCGCTTCTTATGTGAGGAATGCCTTTTCCTTTAAGGCGGACAATCGAACCGGGCTGTGTTCCTTCGGGAATGGTATAGGTCATTTTACCTGGTTCATATTTCTTTTCGGAATCAAGAACGGGGATTTCTATTTCAGCTCCAAGGACTGCCTGAACAAAGGTTACGGGAACATCAAGGTGAACATCATAGCCATTACGGGTAAAGACAGGGTGACGCTTAATGGAAACTGTAACTAAAAGATCTCCTGCAGGGCCACCTTTGAAGCCGGAGTTTCCAAGACCGCGATAGCTTATTGTTTCACCGGAATTTATACCGGCAGGAATATCCACCTCAATATTTTTGGCGCGTTTTATCTTACCCTTGCCCTTACATTTGGTGCAGGGGTTTTTAATAATTGTACCTTCTCCACCACAATGGTTACACACACGGGTATTAACCATCTGACCTAAGATGGTGCGCTGAACTTCTCTTATCTGACCTGTGCCATTACAATGGGGGCAGGTTTCTTTATCGGATGGGTTTTTAGCACCAACACCCTTACATTCGTCGCAATCTTCAACAACATATATTTTGAGTGGCTTTTTAACACCGAAGGCTGCCTCTTCAAAAGAAAGCAATATGCTTTCTTCCACATCACTGCCCTTTCGCGGACCATTTCTTCGGCGAGAACTCTGACCGAATCCACCGCCAAACATGGAGCCAAAGATATCGCCGATATCTCCGAAATCCATTCCGCCAAAACCGCCGCCAAAGCCACCGAAGCCTCCCCCTTGGCCAGCGCCATAGTTGGGGTCAACTCCTGCAAAGCCATACTGGTCGTAGCGCATTTTTTTATCGGCATCACTTAGGACCTCATAGGCTTCACCTATCTCTTTGAACTTTGCCTCTGCTTCGGAATCTCCGGGGTTTACATCGGGGTGATACTTTTTGGCAAGCTTTCTGTAGGCACGCTTGATTTCATCATCGCCGGCGCCTTTTTGAAGGCCTAAAACCTCGTAGTAATCTCTTTTATCTGCCATAGTAACTTATCCTTATTTATTGTCGTCATCAACAACGGTATAGTCTCCGTCATAAGTGCCACCATTTGCACCTGCATCCTGACCACCAAAACCTGCACCCGCATCAGCTCCGGGAGCGCCCTGTGGATTTGCCTGCTGATACATTTTGGTTGAAACCTCATAGAATTTCTGCTGAAGGGCATCGGAAGCTGCTTTGATAGCTTCGGTATCTGTGCCTTCTAATGCTTTTTTGGTGTCGGCAATTTTTGCTTCGATGTCGGATTTATCTGCAGCATCTAATTTGTCGCCAAGGTCTGTGATAGCTTTTTCACACTGATATACCAAAGAATCGGCTGTGTTTCTTGTGTCGATTTCTTCTTTGCGTTTTTTATCTTCTTCGGCAAACTGTTCTGCTTCTTTAACTGCTTTATCGATATCTTCGTCGCTTAAGTTGGTGCTTGCTGTGATTGTGATGTCCTGAGCGTTGCCTGTTGCCATATCTTTGGCTGTTACCTTAACGATACCATTGGCATCTATATCAAAGCTAACTTCAATCTGGGGAATACCTCTTGGAGCAGGAGCGATGCCTGTGAGGCTGAATCTTCCAAGGGATTTATTGTATGCTGCCATTTCTCTTTCGCCCTGGAGAACATGAATTTCAACAGATGTCTGGTTATCGGCTGCTGTTGAGAACACCTGTGTTTTCTTAGCGGGGATGGTTGTGTTTCTTTCGATAAGCTTTGTGCAAACACCGCCAAGAGTTTCAATACCCAGTGAAAGCGGAGTAACATCTAAAAGAACTATATCCTTTACATCACCTGCAAGAACGCCACCCTGAATTGCGGCACCCATTGCAACACATTCATCGGGGTTGATGCCTTTGTGAGGTTCTTTGCCAATAAAGTTTTTAACAGCTTCCTGAACAGCGGGAATTCTTGAAGAACCACCAACGAGAAGAACTTTGTTGATATCAGAAGCAGAAAGACCTGCATCCTGGAGAGCTTTTCTTGTGGGTTCCATTGTTTTTTCAACAAGGTCAGCTGTGAGCTCGTCGAATTTGCTTCTTGACAGGGTTACATCAAGATGTTTGGGGCCTGTGGCATCTGCTGTGATAAATGGAAGGTTGATATTTGATGTTGTTACACCGGAGAGCTCAATCTTTGCTTTTTCGGCGGCTTCTTTAAGACGCTGCATAGCAATTTTATCTGCACTTAAATCGATGCCATTTTCTTTTTTGAATTCTTCAATAAGGTAGTTCATAATCTTTTCGTCGAAATCGTCACCGCCAAGGCGTGTGTTACCGCCTGTGGCCAAAACTTCAAAAAGTCCATCGCCTATTTCAAGAATGGATACATCAAATGTTCCACCGCCTAAGTCATATACCATGATTTTCTGCTCACCGTCTTTATCCATACCATATGCAAGAGCAGCGGCTGTGGGTTCGTTTATAATTCTTAAAACTTCAAGACCTGCAATTTTGCCGGCGTCTTTTGTTGCCTGACGCTGAGAATCGTTAAAATATGCAGGAACAGTTATAACTGCCTGAGAAACTGTTTCGCCAAGATAGCTTTCTGCATCTGCTTTGAGCTTGGAAAGAACCATAGCGGAGATTTCCTGAGGGGTGTAGTTTTTGTCGTCAATTTTTACTTTGTAGTCGCTTCCCATTTCTCTTTTTATGGAAATGATTGTTTTGTCGGGATTGGTTATAGCCTGTCTTTTTGCAACCTGACCGATGAGTCTTTCGCCGGTTTTTGTGAAAGCAACAACAGAAGGAGTAGTTCTTGCACCTTCTGCATTTGCGATAACAACAGGTTCGCCGCCTTCCATAACTGATACACAAGAGTTTGTTGTACCAAGGCCAATACCAATTATTTTTGCCATTTTTTATTCCTCCAATAAAATTAAATATTAGTTTGCAACTTTAACCATACTATAGCGGATTACTTTTCCATTATAGGTGTAGCCTTTTTGAAATTCTTCAACAACGGTATTATCTGCAACAGATTCATCGTCGATATGCATAACCGCATTATGAAGCTCGGGATTAAATTCTTCACCCAATGCTTTTATTTCTTCAACTCCAAGCTTTATAAAGCTTTCTTTGGTCTGGGTGTATATCATTTCAATTCCCTTATAAAACTCTGTTTCCTTATCAGCATCTGTGAAAGCTGCGATTGCCCTTTCAAAATTGTCGATTATAGGAAGAAGAGCAGTTACCGCTTCACCAACAGAATCTGATTTTAGTGCTTCTTTTTCTTTTGCAGTTCGTTTTTTATAATTGTCATATTCTGCCAAAAGACGGAGATACTTATCGTTGAGCTCTGCAAGTTCATCTATTTTGCCGGCAAGAAGCTCTTTTAATTCCTGTATTTCCTTTGAAGCCTTTGATTCTTTTTTCTTTGCAGGTTTCTTTTTTATTTCTTCTGCATCATTTACAATTTCTTCATTCTGATTTTCCGGATTTTTTATCAATTTATTCACCTTCCTTACTCATTGCCTCATTTATGCAGGCTGTTAAATAATCAAGGGTTGAAATAACCTTTGCATAATCCATTCGTGTGGGGCCGATTATGGCAAGCTTACCTTTTACTCCGCCACCGAGGGAATAGTTGGAAACAACAAGGCTTATGTCTTTGTCTTTTAAAACAGGGTTTTCATTACCTATTATAACAGAGGTGCTGTCGCCTGTTGCACTAATGAGTTCCTTGAGCTTGCCAATGTTATCTTTTTTTACAAATTCAAGAAACTCTCTTGTTCTGTCGATGCTGCTGAATTCAGGATGATTGAAAATGTTGGTTGTTCCGGTGAGAAGCAAATCACCGGAATTATCGGCGTTTGCAATATCGGAAAGAAATTCAAATATTGAATCTAACATACCCGATTCAACAGGAACAAGCTGTTTTTCATTTTCAAGAACATCAGGGGTGAGCATTGACGAATTTATATTTGAGAAGCGGTAGTTAAGGTAGTTGGAAAGCTTATCCAGAACACCGCCATCAAATTCTGATTTTGTTCGGATGGTACGATTTTTAACACTTCCATCATCCATTACAACTATCATTACAAAGCTTTTTTCATCTATGGGGATAAGCTTGAAGCTTTTTATAACTGTCCCCCCGGATGCGGGAGTTGTGTAGAGAGTTGTATAGTTGGTGAGGCCCGAAATTGCATTTGAAATGCCTTCCACCACTTTGGAAAGCTCTGCGTATCTCTGACGGAATGCATTTGTTATCTGGCTGATTTCGCTGACGCTGAGACGATACTCATTCATAAGCTCATCCACATATACTCTGTAGCCAAGATAAGAAGGAACCCTGCCCGCGGAGGTATGGGGTTTTTCAAGATAGCCGCCTTCCTCCAGAGATGCCATTTCATTGCGGACTGTTGCCGAGCTGACACCGAGGTTATGGGATTTTAAAATATGAGACGAACCGACAGGCTCTGCAGTAACGATATAGTCATCTATTATAGCCTGAAGAATCTTCTTTTTTCTTTCGCTGAGTTCCATCAGTTCACCTCCTCATCCGGTATATTATTTTTTGTTTTTAGCACTCAGAGCAAATGAGTGCTAACATAAATAAAATACCACTATTCCCACTATTTGTCAAGAATTAGTGATATTTTTATTAAATATAGACATCTATAATGCAAGTATAGACTTACTTATCATACAAAATCGCAAAGAACTGAATTTGATATATAATAAGCTTTAGGAGACAAAACATATCTGTCGCCCAAATCAAGAAGCATTCCTGTTTTTAAATGCTTGTTTATAGCATCGGGAAACGCTTTATTTATTTCCACGCCAAAACTTGACTCAAATTCTTTTTTAATTGCTCCCCTTTTTGTGAGACGCAGAGACAAAAACATATATTCGCTCATTTTATCGTCAGACGAAAGCTCAAATTCTTCGGCATTTTCATAGTTTTTTAGATATTTATCAAAATCGGTGGTATGGGTGTATCTTTTATCTTTATAGTATGATGATGCGCCAAGACCTATGCCTATGTACTCACAATTTGTCCAGTATTTAAGGTTATGCTTGGATTCAAATCCGGGAAGAGAAAAATTGGAAAGCTCATATTGGCTATAAGATGCATGAGATAAGCTATCGCATATCATTTCATACATATCGGCATATTCATCATCTGTTTTTTCTTTTATTTCTCCTTTTTTTAGCATTCCATAAAAAGGGGTTTGTTCTTCAATTTTAAGACCATAGCATGATATATGCTGTGGTTTTAATTTTAGCAGCTGCCCAATGGAAGTGCTAAGGGATTCCATAGTCTGATTCGGAAGTGCATACATAAGATCAAGGCTGATATTATTAAATCCGGCTGATTTAAGGCTTTCATAGGCTTCCATGGTCTGGATAGAGCTATGTTTTCGCCCCAGAAGCCATAACTCATCTTCTATAAAGCTTTGTGCTCCAAGGCTGACGCGATTAAACCCCATTCTTTTTAGCTCGGAGGATTTATCCTTATTTATTGTACAGGGGTTTGCTTCTATTGTTATTTCTGCAGATGGGCTTAGCTGAAATTCTGAAAATACAGAGTCCAGAATACTATTTAGCTCGTGAGCTGAAAGAAGGGTTGGTGTTCCGCCTCCAAAATAAACTGTGTCTATTCTTTCGCCTTTATACTGCTTCATTTCATTTTTAACAGCCAAAATATATTCACCTGACCTTGAAATACAGGAGGGATATGAAGCAAAATCACAATAATTGCATTTTTTTAAGCAAAAAGGAATGTGTATGTAGAGGCCTTTCAAATGTATCACCACCGGAATATACTATGGGCGGGTATGGAACCCGCCCACAGAACAATTATAATATAGTTTATAAAAATGTCAATAATGACTTTAATAGTTTTGTTCCCTTTCTTTAAAGTAGCTTTGATTCTTTTCGCATACAGGACATTGTTTGGGTGGTGTTTTGCCGCTATGAATATGACCGCAGTTAATACATATCCACTGAATTTCGCTGTCTCTTTCAAAGACTTTATTTGTTTCTACATTTGCCTGAAGGGTTCTATAGCGGATTTCATGCTCTTTTTCAATATTGGCAACAAGCTTGAAAAGAGTGGCAATGCGGGTAAAGCCTTCTTCTTCGGCAGTTTTGGCAAATCCGGCATACATTTCGCTCCACTCATAATGCTCACCACCTGCGGCATCTTCAAGATTGCCCTGAGTAAAACCGAGTCCGTCGTTTATCAGCTTAAACCAGATTTCGGCATGCTCTTTTTCGTTGTGGGCTGTTTCTTCAAATATTTCCGCAATCTGAACATAGCCATCGTCACGCGCTTTCTGAGCATAGAATGTATATTTATTTCTCGCCTGTGATTCACCTGTGAAGGCTGTCATCAGATTCTGTAGTGTTTTTGAGTCTTTTAATTCCATAATAATACCTCCAAATATGTTTTGTTGGTATTATTTGTTTATTGTGTAAATTTATTCAAAAGATTTAATTTCAAATAACAAAACCACCATTTGGGCTTATGACCTGACCTGTTATAAAAGATGAATCATCTCCTGCCAGAAACAAAGCCAGATTTGCAACATCCTCTGTGGTTCCTATTCTTCCAAGAGGTGTTTCTTCCTTTAATTCATTTATGGTATCCTCATCGTGGATACTGTTCATTTCTGTGTCTATAACACCGGGTGCTATGCAATTAACACAAATACCCGATGGGCCCAGCTCTTTTGCCAGAGCCTTTGTAAATCCGATAATCGCTGCTTTTGATGCCGAATATGGAACCTCACATGAAGCTCCAACAAGCCCCCATATTGACGATATGTTAATAATTCTGCCCTTTTTCTCGTGAACCATATGGGATAGGACTTCTTTTACTGTGTTAAACATTCCTTTAACATTCACATCAAATATTCTTTCCCACTCTGCCTCAGAAACATCGCAAAGCATTTTTTGCTGAGAAACACCGGCATTATTTATCAGAATATCCACCCCGCCAAAAGTTTTAGTGCATTCCTTTACAGCAAGGTTAACTTCTTTGGAATTTGCAACATCACATTTTATGGCAATAAAATTCTTATACTTACTCTTCATCTCATGTGCAATCTCTTCGCTTTTTTCAAATGTAATTGCAACATTATAGCCTTTATTCAGAAAGCATTCGGCAATTTTTCTTCCTATGCCTCTTGTTCCTCCTGTAATAAAAACAGTCTGGTTCATAAATATCACCTGCTATTTTTTATTAACTATCATACTTTCATCACGCTCAAGAGGGATGCTGAAAAGCTGATAATCGTCTTTTTCCGGTTTTTTTCCGTCTATTAAAATCTGAACTTTTTCTATATCCGGAAGACGAGTCAGAGAATTAACCACGGAATATACTGCTGTTCTTTGCGAAAAGCTGTCTTCTTCTTTTGGCATAAATGCACCGGAGAAATTTACAAAGCATATTCCGCCCGTTGTTTCAACACTTATAAGCTGAACAGATTCAGGAAAAGTGCGAACATAGCTACCAGAAACAGGGCCTCTTATTAGCTCATTTACAACAGTTTTTTCAAGACTGTTGTCTGCCATGGTTGCTTTATGAGTTTCGGGATAGAGATTTACACCGTTTTTATCGGTGAAATAAAGGGTTACAAACTTTTCAGTTTTGGTGTCTATGCTGGAGGGTGAATCTATCATTATGTTGTTGGAACCCATCGCTAAAAGAATCTCATTATCTCCGCTTAATGCAAGCATATCTTTGCCATCAACATAAATCTTTACCTTCTTGATTTCTTCAAACTGACAAAGAGTGCATATTATTGAATATCTTGCCAGGAGTTCATCCGAATTGGGAGAATCTTTTTTTCTAAGGCTCAGATATTCCTTGCTTAGGTCTATATTTACTGTTCCCTCTTCTTCTTTTTCAAGAGACACTCCTCTTAATTTTACATCAGATGGAATAACAGCTTTGTATCCCTCTGTTTTCGGGCCTTCCAAAAGAAGCTTCATTATTTTGCGGACAAAGCCTACCGTATCTTTTCTTAAAAATTCGTCAACACTTGCCTTTTCGGTTACGAGACTGTCTTTTGAAGAATTAGAAAAATAAAGACTGACATCTATATAAGAGTCTTTACTTTTATCTGCACAGGAGCAGGTAAAGGATGCAAGCATCACACAAATGAGGATTATATTAATTATTTTTTTCATATGCCCCTCACCTCCTACATCTGCTCTTGGGAAGCATCGTCTTTAATTTCTTCTGCTCCTGGAATAATATCGGGTAGAATTATTGTGAAAACAGAGCCCTTTCCGGGTTCACTTTTAACATCTATTTCACCATCGTGATACTTTATTGCGGCAAGAGCGATGGCAAGGCCGAGGCCTGTCCCGCCGGTGGAACGGGCACGAGCCTTATCAACGCGATAGAATCTTTCAAAAATCTTGTCTATTTCCTCATTGCTTATGCCAACACCTGTGTCGCGGACGGTTATGATTACCTTGCCACCCTTTTGCTCAAGAGTAACCAGGACATACCCATCGGCATCGGTATATTTTATGGCGTTGTCAACTATATTGTATATCCCCTGCCACAAAACATCTTTATTTGCCATTAAGAATATCTCACCGGGGGTCGTGAAAACAAGAGTTATGTCGTCTTTTTTTGCTAAAGGCTGGAGGTTCTTTTCGATTCCGCCAACTATATCATTAAGGCTTATAAGTTCAAGATTCTTATTGTCATCTTCTCTATACATATCCATTTTTGTGATATAAAGAAGCTTATTAACTATACGATTGAGCCTGTCGACCTCATTGTTCATATCTTCTAAAAATTCCTTTACATAGTCCATGCTGATGTCGGGATTCTGAAGAATTGAATCAGCCATAAGCTTTATGGAGCTTAAGGGAGTTTTTAATTCGTGGGATGCATCGGACACGAACTGAACACGCTGCTGCTCAAGGTTTATTACCTTTTCACTCATCATATTGAAGGCTTCACCAAGGCGGGAAATTTCGTCATTTCCTGAGATGTCAAGCTTTTCATCGAGAATACCATCGTCACTCATTGATGTTATTTTAGAGGTGAAATCAACTATTCTTTTTGACACAAGATTTGCAACAACAAAGATTATAATTCCCACCAAAAGGCTTATAACAAGAATAAGAAATGTCATTTCTCCCATTATTGCCGAATGAATTCTTGTGACGCTTTCGGGTACATAAACAATATCCACGACACCTATTACATCGCCATCAAGAGTGAGAACAGGAGCTGTTGCATCAAAAATGACAGCATCATCGTCTGTTTGATATTCCATAAACCCACCCACGCCATTTACCGCCGCCAAAATTGCCGGGCGAACCTGAGCTGTGCCAAGCATATTACGGTTATTCTGAGAATCATAGAGAACGGTTATATCTTTATTAAGGATAAGAACACGCATCTGGGAATCGATTCGGATTTCGTTTATGAATTTTGTGAATTTCTCTCTGTCAAGCTTCTGGGTTTCGGGATCTATATAGTCCACAGCAAAGCTTGCCACAACATTGGACATGGTGGTGACATTTTGCTTTTCATCTTCATAGAGATAGTTTTTGGTGGTTGAGAGTATGTAGTAGCTAAAAAGCAGAAGTGTCAGAAGCATAATAAGAAAATATGTGAACACAAGACGGGTAGTTATACTACTGAATTTCAGCTTTTTAAATGGTTTATTCATTATCCTGGAAATAGTAACCAGCTCCCCACTTTGTCATCAGATATTTTGGTTCTGCGGCATTTGGCTCAATTTTTTCGCGCAGACGACGGATGTGAACATCAACTGTTCTTGCATCACCGGGATAGTCATAACCCCAGATAAGATCAAGAAGATTATCGCGACTATATACCTTTCCGGGATTTGTTACCAGAAGGTCTATGAGGTCAAATTCTTTTGAGGTTAAATCTGTTGTTATGCCTCCTAAGGTTATCTTGCGCTGGTTATAATCAAGCTCTGCTGAGCCATATCGCATCTTTGTTCTCTCTTCAGGGGAAGCAATGGGGGTTACGCGACGCATAATTGCCTTTACTCTTGCTTTTAATTCAAGAATATTAAAGGGTTTGGTTATGTAGTCATCGGCACCATATTCAAGCCCCATTATTTTATCCATATCTTCAGTTTTTGCTGTGAGCATTACAATGGGGATATTTGAAAATTCCCTCACCTTCTGACAGACTGTGAGTCCGTCCATTTTGGGAAGCATAAGGTCGAGTATGATTATATCAAGATTTTTATCTCTTGCAAGTCGCAGAGCTTCTTCTCCATCGTAGGCAGTTTCTACCTGATAGCCTTCCTGTTCAAAATTGAATTTCATTCCTTTTACAAGAAGCTTTTCATCATCAACTATTAAAATTTTCATTTATTTTGCTCCCCTCCGACTGTGATGCAGTCTTTTATTTTATTATAGGTTATTACACCTATTCCTTTTACATTTATAATCTGATTTTTTGTTTTGAAAAATCCATTTTTCTCTCTGTATGCTACAATGTTTGAAGCAGTTTTTTCGCCAATGCCATTAAGATATTCGAGCATATCTGCGCTTGCTCTGTTGATATCACACTGCATATATTCTCCATCTGACGAAAACTGCACTTCTCTTTCCACCTTTATATCGCCTTTTTTCAGAGTGGGAATATGAAGAGTGCAATCTGCATCTATCTTCTTTGTAAGCTCTATGCCGGACAAATCCGCATTATTCTTTACCCCGCCTGCCATACGGATACATTCATAGATGAGAGTATTTTCTT
The DNA here is from genome assembly GCA_045644205.1 of Clostridia bacterium. Lineage (GTDB taxonomy): Bacteria > Bacillota > Clostridia > UMGS1810 > UMGS1810 > RGIG1828. The sequence goes on from JAZRGM010000010.1 coordinate 63,020, forward strand.
CTACAAGATATTTACCTTCTTTTTTTACTCCGCCTTTTAGTTTTACCTCAAATAGCTGTTTGGAGGATGAAGATGAATATCTTTCCTTATTAAAAGAAGACGCAATATGACAGTCTGCGGCTATGCATCCTATTGATATCAACAGAATAATTGCGGCTGAAAGGCATATTGCTTTTCTTTTTGAATTCATTATTATTCAAGAAAATCCTTGAGCTTTTTACTACGGCTGGGGTGTCTGAGCTTGCGCAGTGCCTTTGCTTCTATCTGACGGATTCTTTCTCGGGTTACCTTAAACTCTCTGCCAACTTCTTCAAGAGTTCTGGCTCTGCCATCATCAAGACCAAAACGCAGGCGCAGTACCTTTGCTTCTCTTGGGGTAAGGGTATCTAAAACATTCATGAGCTGTTCTTTTAAAAGCATAAATGCCGCCATTTCGGATGGAGCCGGAGCATCACTATCGGGAATAAAATCACCGAGGATGCTGTCTTCTTCTTCGCCTATGGGAGTTTCCAGCGACACAGGTTCCTGAGCTATTTTCATTATTTCACGAACTCTGTCTTCGTTCATATTCATTTCTCTTGCAATTTCATCAACATGGGGTTCTCTTCCATATTCCTGCAAAAGCTGGCGGGAAACTCTAATGAGCTTATTTATGGTTTCAACCATATGAACAGGGATACGGATAGTTCTTGCCTGATCAGCTATAGCTCGGGTTATTGCCTGTCGAATCCACCAGGTTGCATAGGTTGAAAACTTGAAGCCCTTGGTGCAGTCGAATTTTTCAACAGCTTTTATAAGACCGAGATTACCTTCCTGGATAAGATCTAAAAAGAGCATACCTCTGCCCACATATCTCTTTGCTATGCTGACAACAAGACGAAGATTTGCCTCTGCAAGGCGTTTTTTTGCTCTTTCATCGCCTGACTGCATTTTTTCGGCAAGTTCAATTTCTTCCTGAGCTGAAAGAAGGGGTACCTTTCCGATTTCCTTAAGATACATTCTAACAGGGTCATCAATGCCTATTCCTTCGGGAACAGAAAGATCGAGTTCTTCCTCTTCTTCACTATTCTGAATTTCTTCAAGCTCACGGTCAAGATCTTCAACAAGTTCTATGCCTTTTGTTTCGATTGTTTCATAAACCTTTTCCATCTGAGCGACAGTAAGGTCTATTTCTTCAAGGGCATCCTGAATCTCTTTATAGCTTAGAATCCCCTTCTTTTTCCCTGTTTCAATAAGTTTTTTTATGATAAGGCTCTTGCTTTCGTTTGACATTTCTTCTTTTTTTGTACTCATGTCAATTCCCCTTTCTTATCCTTTGTTATTGATAATTTCATTGAATTGTTCCAAAGTTATTTTGTTTTGCCTTAGTAATTCAAGCGCCCTTTCCGGACCGCTTTTGGCATTTATTTCGTTTATGTAATCCTCTACCGCCTTTGCACTATCATCCGACTGAATATCAAGAGCAAGGATTCCGCATGCTTCCTGAATGTCATCTTCTGATTCAAAGCTATTTATGAGAGTTGTGTTGGAAAGCTTTTCTCCATTTTCAAAGCAAGCCTTGATATAACCAAAAATTGCTTTATGGACATTTCTTTCAAACATATCTTCATCCAGTCTTGGCAAAAACCTTTCAAACAGTCTTTTATCATAGAAAAGAGTGCCAAGAAGCAAAGAACGGGTTTTGTCAAGATAGTCTTTATTATCTTTTGGAAGTCCTGATTTATTTACAACATTTATTACATCAGCATCACTAAGACCGTATGCGGCGGGGGATTCATCTTTTTTTAGACCTATCTGGGAGAAAATTGCTTCCTTCCCGACACCCGTCTGCGATGAAAGCATACCAACATATACATCTGCCTCAACGCTGCTTTTTATAAGCTTCAGATATGCTGTTACATCGGAGATATAGTTTATAACATCATCTGATTTTTTCAAATCGTAGTTTTCCCCGAAATAGTCCATTAAATACACCATATCTGCTTTTCTTGACGAAAGAGCAGAATCAAAGCGTGCTTTACCGTAGGTTTTAATGTATTCATCAGGGTCTTTTTCTGCCTTAAGATCAAGAACCGATATTTTTATTTTATGTTCCCTCAAAACCGTTATGGCTCTGAGAGTTGCATTTCTGCCGGCTTTGTCGCTGTCATAGCAGATAACAACTTCTTTGAAATAATTTGAAAGAAGCTTTGCCTGCTGACTTGTGAGCGCCGTGCCAAGGGTTGCAACGGTGTTGTCATAGCCTGATTTTATAAGAGCGATTGTATCCATATAGCCTTCGGAAAGAATACAGAAATCTTTTTTTGAATGAAGGGCAATATTGAAGCCATAAAGGTTGCGGCTTTTACTGAAAATCGGTGAATCCTGTGAATTCAGATACTTAGGTTTGGAATCGTCCATAACTCTTCCGCCAAAGCCTATTATATTTTTCTTTGCATCAAATATGGGAAACATTATGCGATTGCGGAAGGTATCATAGTATCTTCCGGATTCATGCTTTTTAACAAGACCGGCATCGAAAATATCTCCCTCGGCATAGCCTTTTGATTTCAGATGCTCAAAAAGACTTGTCCATCCATCAGGTGCAAACCCTAGCCAGAACATTTTTACCGTTTGGCTGTCGAGCTGACGCTTTTTGAAATATTCTATCGCTTTTGGAGAAGATTTTATTGAAGCAAAGAAAAATGATGCTGCTTCTTTATTTATTTCATAAATGAGATTATTATGTTCTTTCTTTTTTTCTTCAGCTTCCTTACTATAGCCGGAAACCTTGGGAAGAGATATGTTTGCATTATCTGCAAGCTTTGTTACCGCATCGAAGAACGAAAGACCTTCTGATTTCATAACAAAGCGGATAACATCGCCGCCTTCACCACATCCGAAGCATTTGAAAATACCACGCCTTGGTGACACAGAAAACGAGGGGGTCTTTTCACTATGGAAGGGACAGAGCCCGATATAGGAGCTACCGGCTTTTTTAAGCCTTACAGTTTTTGATATTACATCGTATATATCATTTTTATCGGCAACTTCCTGAATTATGTAGTCAGGAAAAAGCGGCATGCATATCCCTCCTTTTATTATACATTATATTTATTCGACAAAAAAGTGATTTTTCCTTTTTATGCTTATTTAATAGGCATAAATAGCTCGTTAAATAGCTTAACACAAAAATTATCGGTCATACCGGCAATATAGTCGCATACGACGATAGGTGTGTCATAATCTTTAAGTAGTTTTTTATATTCTTCAGGCATATATTCAGGATTTTTATTAAGATATTTATAGAGCTTTTCTATTACCATATATGCCTGGTCATCACGCTCGGCAAGCTTATAATATACCTTACGGAACATAAAATCACGAAGAGCCATCATAAGGCTTTCGATTTCGGTGCTCATTGAAACTGTTTCTGTTTTGAGACTGTTATTTACAAGGTCGGTTATGAGGGTGTTTATTCGCTCGGAGCCTGTTGTTCCCAAAGCAGACACAAGAACTGGCGGAAGATCCGAAAAGCTTATTACTCCTGCCCTTATGGCATCGTCGATGTCGTGATTTATGTAGGCTATGCGGTCGGCGTATTTTATGATTTTACCTTCGGGAGTTGCAGATATATTGTCTCCGGAGTGATTGAGTATGCCATCGCGCACTTCAAAGGTAAGGTTCATACCCTCTCCGTCTTTTTCAAGAATGTCAACAACTCTGAGGCTTTGTTCATAGTGCTTGAAGCCGCAGGGAGACACATCGTCAAGCGCCCTTTCACCCGAATGACCAAAGGGAGTGTGGCCAAGGTCGTGGCCTAAAGCAATTGCTTCCACAAGATCCTCATTGAGACGAAGGGCATGGGCAACTGTGCGGGCAATCTGAGAAACTTCAAGAGTGTGGATAAGGCGGGTGCGGAAATGATCATTATCAAGAGATATGAACACCTGAGTTTTATGCTTTAAACGCCTGAAAGCTTTTGAATGAACTATCCTGTCACGGTCACGGGCAAAATCTGTTCGAAGACTGCATTTTTCCTCAAACCTTTTTCTGCCTTTTGAATTTTTTGAAAGAGTGGCATTTGATGACAAAACCCTCTCTTCAAATAATTCGGATTGCTGTCTTATGTTCATATTTATCACCCCGATTGTTTATTTTATATATCAGACAAATACTGCCGGAATAAACTTTTTCTAAATAGTAATACTCCAAAAAAAAGGGAAATCCTTTTTTTTGGAGTATTTTATTTCTTGTCAAAAGAAAAACAGACAAACGAAAATGGACGCAGACGAGGAATCACGAAGCAGGCAGTACGATGGTACGGCAATGAGTGATGACAAAGTAAGCAAAGCGCCTGAAATTCCGGTTTTTGGCATACTTGCCAAAAACAACATACATATAAAAACCTACCATCAAAACTTACTTTGCTTCTGATGATAGGCTTTGTTTTTTTATTCGCGCTTTGCGATGCGTTCTTTTTCGACAGTCTGAAGCAGACCAAAGGTCTGCTATTATCTTTTACTTATTAAGTATTAAGGAAAGAACTATGGATGTAATGATGAAAAGAACTGCTACTATTGAAGTACATTTTGCAAGCATTGCGTCCATTGTTCTGGCTTTGTTTTTGCCAAAGAATGTTTCAGATGCACCGCCTATTGAACCTGAAAGCCCCTGCTGATTGCCGGACTGGAAAAGTACGATTGCAATTAATAATACTGAAAGGATAACATGTACAATTTTTAAAGCTATAATCACAATAAACACCTCCAAACGAACAATTGTGTCCCGAATAGTATATCATATAAATAATAATTTTGCAAGGGGGATTTTAAAATAAAAAAAATTTTTTTATTCGTCGTTTCTTTACATTTTTCCTGAGTGGTTTGGCATATAATGATAGTGAGGTGATTATATGGGTGCAACCGTATATGCCGATGTGCTTTTTCTTATTAATTTTCTTATAAATCTTATTATACTCAAAATATCATCACTATTTATGAAAGAAAAACCGCTTACATCGAGGTTTTGCTTATCTTCTGCACTGGGGGCTGTGTATGCTGTATTGATGTTTTTACCAAAGCTTTCTTTTTTATACATATTTCCTTTTAAGATAGCTGTCTCTGTTGTGATGATTAAAATTATAAGCCCCGGAGCCGGTTTAATTAAAATTATTAAATACACAGCTGTGTTTTACATGGTGGCATTCACATTTGCAGGAGTGCTTTTGTCGCTTATATATTTTGGCGGATTTAAAAATGAGGCTGCCCCGGTTATTAAAAATGGCATATTCTATTTTAACATTCCGCTTTCAAGGCTTATTATGGCATGGACAATATGCTATGGTGTTATTTTTATTGGTACTGCAGTTTTTAAAAGAAACAGAAACCTTGGAATTAAAACCCTTAAAATAACTCTTTCGGGAAGAATTTGCGAAATTGATGCCCTTTGCGACACAGGTAATCTTCTCACCGATCCGTTTAGCAATTCGCCGGTTATAATTGTTGAAAAAAGAAGGCTTTACAAGCTTTTCCCAGATGGAATACCGGATATTGATACAGCTGATATATTAAATACAAAGCTAAGGCTTATTCCCTATTCTTCTCTTGGAAACAAAGAAGGAATGATGTTGGGGTTTATCCCTGATGAAATTACGATTGACGGAAAAAAAGCAGTGCAGACGGTGGTAGCAATGAGTCCGGATGTACTTTCAAAACCCGGAGAATATGGAGCATTATTTAACCCGGATATTTTATTATGACAGGAGATTGGATAAAATGCAAATGTTTGATACTTTACCCCAAAAACTTAAAAGAATTATTAATTCATTATTTATTAGTCACGAGGTGTATTATATCGGAGGCCCGTCAACACTTCCCCCACCACTTTCAAAGGATGAGGAAGAAAAATACATAAATATGCTTGAAACCGATAACAAAACTGCCAAAGAGGCTCTTATTGAGCGTAATCTCAGATTAGTGGTTTATATTGCAAAGAAATTTGAAAACACCGGAATCGGCATTGAAGATTTAATTTCCATCGGAACAATTGGTCTTATTAAAGCTATAAACACTTTTAAACCGAACAAAAATATTAAGCTTGCCACATATGCTTCCAGATGCATAGAAAACGAAATTCTTATGTATTTAAGAAAAAACAGTTCAAAAAGGATAGAGATTTCCATTGATGAACCGCTTAATGTTGACTGGGATGGAAACGAGCTTTTACTTTCGGATATTCTGGGAACTGATTCGGATATTGTTTATCAGGATATTGAAAACGAGGTTGACAAGCAGCTCTTATCTATTGCACTTGAAAACTTATCAAAAAGAGAAAAGAATCTTATGGAGCTTCGGTTTGGTGTTAAAAGCGGAAAAGGTCACACCCAGAAAGAGGTGGCCGATATATTGGGAATATCTCAATCGTATATTTCAAGGCTTGAGAAAAGAATAATACAGAGAATGAAAAAGGATATTTCAAAAATGATATAAAAAAGCACCCATAGGGCAATGTCATTAAGTTAAGATAAAGCAAAAAGAATCAAGTTTAGAAATAAGCTTGGTTCTTTTTGTTTTGTAATATTTAAAAATAATTTTTAAAAAGTACTTGACAAATTGCACATTTTGTGCGGTTCACATTAACTA
>JAZRGM010000011.1:0-53303 GCA_045644205.1 Clostridia bacterium
ATAGATAAAAGTGAATAGAGAATAGTGAATAGAAATGGTTCAAAGCCGCCATTAGCGGCTTTGTTCCGATTCTCTTCTCTCTTATCTCTTCTCTCTTCACTGTTATTGTTTAATGGCATCGAGCCATTAAACAATAATTTATATTTAGCAAAAATTCAATTGTAACAGACAATAAATGCGTCACAGAATTGGAGGTTCATAATAATGAGTAAACCAGATATTAAAAAAATGACACTCAAAGAAAAAATAGCTCAGCTTGTAATCGTAAGAATGAGCGACCTTTTAATGTATGCAGATTCTTCCTACACCAAAATGCGTGATCCCGAAGAAGCTGCAGCACTGGCTGAAAAATATCAGTATGGTGCAGTTTGGCTCCATGGTAATGTTGATGTTAACCAGATTAACAATTGCTGGCGGGAAAATGTTAAATTCACTGCCAAAGAGCTTAAAGAGTGGTATGAAAAACTAAGAGAAAAGGTTAAAATCCCGATGATTGCCGCAAATGATGCAGGTGGCACTCATTCCGATATTTCCACATTCCCCGGCGGCTTGGTTGTTGGTGCTGCCAATAGTGAAGAATTGGCGTTCGAACTTGGAAAATGCATTGCAGGCGAAATGCAATTAAATGGCACAGACTGGCTCTGGTCGCCTGTTGTTGACTATGGCAACAGACTCTCTGCTTCTGTAAACAGAAAGTTTTCAGCCAATCACGAAGATTTAATTAAATTTTCCATTGCCTATATGAAAGGCTATCAGTCAATGAATGTTGCAGCCTGTGCAAAGCATTTCCCCGGTCCCGATGTCCACGAAAACCGTGATTCTCACATCGTTACAACCACCATGACTTATTCAATGGATGAGTGGTGGGAGAAAAACGGTTCAATCTATCAGGCAATGATAGAAGCCGGCGTTGACACAATAATGAATGTTGCCCATGTTTTCCCTGCAGCCGACGATACAAAAGTTGATGGCAGAATAGTGCCTGCAGGTCTTTCCTATAAAATCACCACAGGGCTTTTAAAAGAACAACTTGGTTTTAAAGGCGTTGTTGTAACCGATGATGTTACAATGGGCGGCTTCACAAGCTTCTATAATGGCGGCAGACTTTATGCCGAATTTATAAAAGCAGGTAACGATATGCTTTTAGGAGCATCAGTTGACGCAGTTGACCTTATCTATGATGAGGTTCAAAAGGGCACAGTTTCCGAAGAGAGAATAGATGATGCCTGCCAAAGAGTATTAGATTTAAAAGAGAAGCTCGGTCTTTTTGATAAAGGCTATCGCAATCCCGAATACACTGTGGAAGAAGCAAGAGCAAAAACCCAGGCTGTTGCAAAAAAACTTGCGGAATCAGGCGTAACACTCATAAGAGACCTTCACGGAAGCATTCCCTTTGATAAAAACAAAGTTAAAAAGGTTGCAATTATTTCCTATACCCATGCTGAACGCGGCTTCACAGCTCTTTCACATATGAAAGAAGCCTTTGAAAGCTATGGATGTGAGGTTCTTTTGCAGAGAAGAATCGACAGCTTCGAAGATGCCGAAAGAATTGCAAACGAATATGATTTAATTGTCTACACAGGCTACATAAATTTCCACGCTCCCAAAGGAGCACCAAGCTTCTATGGTGATGAATTCTGGTCCCTTCGCCACGCCTTTGTTTATGGCAAAGAAAAATCAATTGGTGTATCTCTTGGCTATCCCCACATAATGTACAAATTTATGGATGATGCCTACACCTTTATAAATGCCTACAACCTCTCTCCCGAAATACAAAAAGCAGTTGTAAAGGGAATATTTGGTGATATTCCATTTGTCGGCAAATCACCTGTTGAACTGGATAGCTGATTAAATTGAAAGATAAATTATTGTTTACCGAACTCGATGTTCGGTAAACAATACAGTGAATAGTGAAGAGTGAAAAGTGAAGAGGTATGGAAGAATTTCGCCCTTTGTCGAAAATCAACCTAACTTATTCACTATTCATTATTACCTATTACTTTAATTATTGTTTATCGCATCGAGCGATAAACAATAATTTATCAGATTAAATATAATTGCTTGCAGGGGAGGGGTTAACCTCCTCCCACAAATCAAAATATTAAAATAAGGAGAAATCAAAATGAAAAAATTATCAAAACTTATTGCACTCATTCTCTCGCTTGCAATGCTCACAGCAGTTTTTTCGGGTTGCGGCAAAAAGGTAGAAAAAGTGCAGACAGGTTCGAGCTTTACCTACTGGGTAAAAATGGATGGCACTTCATCACAAACACTCAAGTCATATAGTGAAATGATGCTGTATCAGGAAATTGAAAAAAGAACAGGTACCAAGGTTGAATTTATTCATCCTTCCGCAGGTTCCACAGGAACCGAGGCTTTTCAGATTCTTATGTCATCAGGCGACTATCCCGATATGATTGAATACAGCTGGAAAACATACACCGGCGGACCTCAGCAGGCAATAAATGACGGTGTTATAATTGCTCTTAACGACTATATGAAAGACTATGCCCCCAACTACTACGACTGGATGGAAGGCGAAAAAGGTAAGGCAAACAACTACCTCTACAAAGCTCAGTCTCTCACAAATGAAGGTAACTATTTTGGATTCAGAAATATGAACATCGGCACCTACAGAGCCTTCAACGGTCTTTATATCCGTAAGGATATGCTTGATAAATGGGGACTTGATGTTCCTGTAACCATTGACGACTGGACACTCTGTTTAAAAACTGCTAAAGAAAATGGTTTTAAAGCACCGCTCACAGGTCAGAAAGCACTCTTCTCCATAACCGGAAGCGAAGCCTTCAATGGCGCGTGGGGAGTTGCAAAAGACTGGTATATTGAAAATGGTAAGGTTAAATTCGGCCCCTTTGAGAAACCCTACAAAGAATATGTAGCACAAATGGCCGACTGGATGAAAAAAGGCTATGTTGATATTGACTATGTAACAAATGCTGCTGAAAATGTTTTGGGCTATATGACAAATGACACTTCAATTGCATCCATAGGTATGGTTGGCTCAGCTATGGGTAAGCTTCTTCCTGCAATGGAAGAAAGAAATCCTGATTTCAGCGTGGTTGCATGTCCTTACCCTGTTCTTAAAAAGGGTGAAGTTTCAAGATTCCAGACAATTCAGGGAGAAGCTATTGACAACACAATTGCCATCACAGTTCAGTGCGGCATAGACAATGAAGAACGCTACAAAGAAGCAATTTCATGGTGTGACTATGTGTATGGCGAAGAAGGCAACATCTTAAAATGCTTCGGTATAGAAGGTGAAACCTTTACCGTTGAAAAAGGTGAAGACGGTGAAGACCATTATGTCTACACAGATGTAATCTACGACCACGAAGAAATCGGAGCACATTCTGTTGACGCTGCTCTCTTCCATTTTATGCGTCCTGCAAATGCTCCCGGATTAAATCAGCACCCCGACTATTTAAAAGGCTTCTATCCCTACGAAGAACAGATGGATGCGATTGTTTTATGGAATAAAAACACAGATATTGTTAAAGAATCAACCTTCCCCCCTGTAAACTACACAGGCGAAGAAGCAACAAAATCAGCCAATATTCAGTCTGCCGCTCGTGATAATCTTGATGCCGCAATTTCAAATATCATTCTTGGCAAAGCTTCTATCAAAGAATATGACAAGGCAGTTAAGGCAGCTAAAAAAGCAGGCTATGATGAACTTATAAAAATCAATCAGGCTGCATATGACAGATATATTGAATCTATAAAATAGACTTTAAAGGAGTACAACAATGAAAATCTTAATGATTGGCGCTCATCAGGACGATAATGAATTCCGCTGCGGAGCACTGGCAGATAAATATGTTAAAATGGGATATGAAGTTCGCTTTTTAAGTATGTGTAACGGTTGCGGAGGTCACCACATAATGACTCCCGAAGAAACCACAGCACGCCGCGCGAAAGAATCAGCAGCAGTGGCAGAGCTTCTCGGCGTAACCTATGATGTGTGGGATATTGACGATTGCAATCTTGTTGCCGACCTTGCCACAAGAAAACGCCTCATCCGCTACATAAGAGAATTTAGTCCCGATTTAATTATAACCCACAGAACAAACGACTATATGCCCGACCATCGTGCCGCAGGTCAGCTTGTGCAGGATGCTTCATATCTTTTAACAGTTCCCCATGAGTGTCCTGATGTACCTGCAATGCGTTTTATGCCTGTTATAATGTATAACGAAGATAGGTTTACCCAGCCTCCATTCAGAAGCGATATTATAATTGATGCAGATGCTGAAATAGATATTAAGCTTAAAATTGCCGACCTTAATGTATGTCAGGTTTACGAATGGCTTCCTTATACCCACGGAAATCTTGATGAGGTTCCCGAAACACCGGAAGAACGCTTTGAATGGCTCAAAGGTATGAATATCACAGCCGACACAACTGATGAAGAAGTAATGGCTGCATCAAGTCAGGGCTATGCTGTCCGCTTTGCAAAAACTGCCGCCCGCTTTAGACGGGAGCTCATTGAAAAATATGGCGAAGAAAAAGGTTCAAAAATCCGCTATGCAGAAAGCTTTGAGGTTTGCGAATATGGCGCACCCTTAACCGAAGAATTAAAACAGAAATTATTCCCGTTTTAAGAAATAAAAGGCAGGAATTTCCGATGGGATTCTTGCCTTTGGGTTTTATTTCTGATATATTATGGAAAAGTAAAGGAAAGGAAGTAACCATATGTATAAAATAGGTTTGTCATCAACAGGAAAAGATATAGACGAGAAGCTTTTTAATGACTATAAAGAAGCAGGAATCTACGGAATGGAAATTACAGGTCCTTTCGAAGCTCAGATGAATTATGATATGGACTATATAAAAAAAGCTGCCGATAAATCCGGAATCAAGCTCTGGAGCTATCATCTCCCCTTTAAACCCTTTGATATTATAGACCTTTCAAAGAGAGAACTTTGCAAAAACACAGTTAAGATAATGGGCGATTTAATAAAAAGAGCAGGAGAATATGGCATAGATAAATATGTTGTTCATTCAAGCGGTATCATAAGAAGAAACGAACTTTCCGAAAGTGAATTTCACGACAGAATGGAATGTTCAAAGGAAAGTCTTGCTGCCCTTGCTGAGATTGCTCATAGAGCCGGGGGAAATGTGTGTGTGGAAAATCTTCCTCCAAAATGCATCCCAACAACAGTTGACGAAGTAAGAGAGCTTTTAAGTGCCGATGACCGCCTCAGAGTATGTGTTGACACCAACCATATGCTTCCCGGAAATCCTGTTGATTTCATAAAAGGTCTTGCCGATAAGCTCGTCACGGTTCATATATCCGACTACGACCTTATAAATGAACGCCATTGGATGCCCGGTCAGGGTGTGGTAAACTGGCAGGAAGTATATAATGCCTTAAAAGAAGTTAATTATAGTGGCTTGTGGCTCTATGAAATACGCTTCGATTCAAATGGCAGAATCTACAACTGTAAAGATTTTGTTCAGAATGCAAATGATATTTTTGAAAACAAAAATCTTGGTGTCTATGGAATTGAAGAACAATAATAGTGAAGAGAGAAGAGATAAGAGTGAAGAGAATCGGAACAAAGCCGCTACAGGCGGCTTTGAACCATTTCTATTCACTATTCTCTATTATCTTTTATCTATTATTGTTTAAAAAAAGAGAGGGTCTTGCACCCTCTCTCTTTTTATGTTATAGTATTTCTTGTAATACTAAAAAGGATGGATTTTATGAATATATCAATACTTGATGCATCAACCTTGGGTGACGATTTAGAGCTTTCGCTTTTTTCAGAGCTTGGAAGTGTTACCATATATCCACAGACATCCTTGGAGGAATTAAAAGACCACACCAAGGATGCAGATGTTCTTGTTTTAAATAAAGTAAAAATAAATGAAGAAACCCTTCCTGATCCGGGTAGGGTTAAGCTTATTTGCATTGCTGCCACAGGCTTTGATAATGTGAGCCATAGCTATTGCAAGAAGCACGGAATTGCTCTTTGCAATGTAAAGGGCTACAGCACAAATTCTGTAGCTCAGGTAACGGTGGCTATGGCTCTGAGCCTTTCCTGCCACCTTCCGGAATATAATGGCTTTGTTGAAGATATGAGCTATACAAAAAGCGGAATTCAGAATCGCCTTGTGCCTGTGTATCACGAACTGAGCGGCAAAAAATGGGGGCTTGTGGGCTGCGGCGGAATAGGCTCAAAGGTTGCCGAAGTTGCAAAGGCTCTTGGTTGCGAGATTTGCGTCTGCAAAAGAACACCTCATAATGAATACAAAAATATGGATATAGATACCCTCCTCAAAGAATGTGACATAATATCCGTTCACACACCTCTCAATGAAGAAACAAAAAATCTTATAAACCGCGAGAGAATTTTTTCAATGAAGAAAAATGCTATATTCATTAATGTTGCCCGCGGTGGGGTTGCCGATGAAGAGGCTCTTTGTGAGGCAATAGAAAAGGGAACAATTGCAGGCCTTGGAATAGATGTTTATTCGGTGGAGCCATTCCCCGAAAATCATCCCTATACTAGAATTATGCATCTTCCCAATGTGTGCCTTACTCCCCACATGGCATGGGGTGCTTTTGAATCAAGACACAGATGCATGGAAGAAATAGTTTTAAATATAAAAGCCTTTAATAGTGGCGAAAAAAGGAACAGGATAGTGTAATTATGCTTTTTGATACTCATGCACATTTAAACGACGAACGATTCGACGACGACAGAGAAGAACTCATTATGTCTCTTAAATCAAATGGAGTAGGGGCATATTGTGAAATCGGCTACGATGTGGAAAGCTCTAAAAGGGCTGTCAGCTTAGCTCAAAAATATGATTTTGTCTTTGCTGCCTGCGGAGTACATCCCCACGACACCCAGAATCTTTGCGAAAAAGATATGGAAAGCTTAAAAAAGCTTCTGGAAAGCCCGAAGGCTGTGGCGCTTGGTGAAATTGGTCTTGATTATTATTATGATAATTCCGAAAGAGATAAGCAGCGAGTGTGGTTTGACCGTCAGCTAAAATTAGCTGATGAAATAAAAAAGCCTGTTGTAATCCACACCCGTGATGCCATGGCAGACACCATCGACATTTTAAAAGCAAACTCCAATAATACAGGCATCATCCATTGCTACAGCGGAAGCAAAGAAAGCGCTAAAATCCTTTTGGATATGGGCTATTATATTTCCTTTGCAGGCCCTGTAACCTTTAAAAATGCAAGCACAGCTCTTGAGGTTGCTGCCTTTGTTCCTGATGACAGAATTCTTATCGAAACAGACTCTCCCTATCTTGCCCCCGTTCCCTACAGAGGCAAAAGAAATTGCCCGGTGTATGTCTGCGAGGTAGCAAAACGATTGGCTGAAATAAAAGGTAAAACCATTGAAGAAATAGAGGCTATAAGCTTTGAAAATGCAAAAAGAGTATATCGCATTAAATAATTTTGTATATAATTAATATAGAAAAGAAAAATAAAAAGTGGTAGAATAAAGAAAACACAGAGCAGAAATTGCGCGTTAAGTGGTGAGGAATGGGAGTAGAGTCCTCATACGAAAAGTCTTTTAAGATTTGCGGTGCAGTTTCCCATCCGCTGCTACATAAAAATTGCGTTTAATTGTAAACTCCCAACATAGCAAAATGCAAATGTGGGGAGTTTATTTTATTGTAAATTATTGTTTATGTGTCTTAATGACACATAAACAATAGCGATATATCAGCAATGCTGATGCTATATTACTCCGTAGCTATATTTGCCTTTCGGCAAGCTATATATTTGTCCCGGGGACAAATGTAATGGTACAAACCCGCCTCTGGCGGCTTTGATAGTAATTTAAGGAAAACTGCAAAGCAGTTTTCTACCACAATGTGCCAAAGGCACATATCGCATTGCGTAAGCAATATATCGCAGCTTGCTATATCGCAAATTCCCCTGGGAATTTATATCACATTATTGTTTATCGCATCGAGCGATAAACAATAATTTATCTTAAGTTCAGGTTAAATGTGCAAAAATACGAAACGGGAGAAGGAGATTTTATGTCTGATGTAATTATTTTAGTTTTAAAGGTGGTAATCATAGCTCTTATCGCCATGTATTTCGGAAGGAAAACAGGTCTGTTTTCACTTGGGCAAACTCTTTCCCTTCTTGCCCTTATTCTTCTTGGTATTTTGTTTTCTGCTGAAATATATGCGTCCTTTTTCAGAAACGATATATCTCTTAGGATAGTTTTTTCTTCATCGTTTCTCAATTTCACCCTTGATTTGTCATTCTTTATAAGAGTATTTCTTTTAACTCTTTTAGCTGGTCTTATATGTTCCTGTTTCGGGGTTAAGCCTTATGCCCGGATAAGCAGCTCAAAAGATATTTGCGTTCTTGCTCTGCTTATTGCAATAAGTGTTCTTCTTGCAATCTATGGCACCGTGAGAATAGGCTCCGGAATAAAAATATCCCTGAAGTTTATTTCTGTCTTTGTTACAGCTGCTATTTTTGGCCCCATATGGGGTGGAATCGTTGGCGCACTTTCCGATGTAATTGCATTTATGGTGAATCCTGTCGGGGGAATGTTTCTTCCGCAAATAACAATGGTAGAGTTTTTCTATGGCTTCACCTATGGTCTTGTGTTTTTTGGTATGGGTTCATGGCAGGGCTTCAAAACGATGCTCAGAATCATTCTTTGCGTCATCTTCCATATTGTTGTTTTAAATCTTTGCCTCACAAGCTATCTTTTAATGCCTCTTATGAAAATGAGTTTTAATAATCTTGTTATTATGCGCGCTGTTTCAGCTCTTATAAGCATGGCAATACAGCTTGTTGTTTTAAGCTTTATAAGTAAATATATATCTTCATTCAGAAAAGTTTTGAAATAGAGGTATCTTAAGTGGAAAGAATAAATTACTACAGTCTTTTTGAAAATCAAATAAAAAAGGTATCGGCACTTCCGAAAAAGCCAACTCTCTTGCTTCATAGCTGCTGTGCGCCTTGTTCGAGCTCTGTAATTGAGCTTTTGATAAAGTATTTTGGCATAACTGTCTACTATTATAACCCCAATATTTTCCCAAAAGACGAATATGCAAAGCGCTCAGAGGAACAGGAAAAATTTTGCAGAGAGTATTTTTCTTCATATGACATAGATGTCATATGCGAAGATTATAATGAGGAAGAATTCTTAAATGCCATAAAGGGGCGCGAAACCGATGCAGAATGTGGCGCAAGATGCACCCTTTGCTATCACCTTCGCCTAAAAAAAACTGCGGAGTATGCCAAAGCCCATGGGTTTGACTATTTTGCAAGCACTCTTTCCGTTAGTCCTTTAAAGGATGCAAAAAGGCTCAACACCATAGGCGAGAGCCTTTCAAAAGAATATGGAGTAGGCTTTCTTTATAATGATTTTAAAAAGAAGGATGGCTACAAGCGCTCCTGCGAAATATCTCAGGAAACAGGTATGTATCGTCAAGCCTGGTGCGGATGCAAATATTCATATTATGAAAGAATAATTTCATCAGCCAAGGGTTTTATTTTCGACCTTGATGGCACCCTTACCGACACTATGCCATATTACGAAACATATTCCCCTAATCTTGTAAGGAGCTTTGGCAAGGAGCCAAGGCCAAGTATTCGTGATGATGTTCGGCTTTTAACAAGCGAAGAGGTGTGTGAGTATGTGGTGAAAGAATATAATATTCCCCATACCCCTGCAGAGCTTCTTGAAAAAACCTATGAGATGCTGGGTATTCTTTATGGAAGAGATGCAAAGCTCAAACCAGGAGTTAAGGAATTTCTTCAGTATGCCGCAAAAAAGGGAAAGAAGCTGTGTATAGCTTCTGCAACCGCCGGAAGATTTATAGAAGCAGTTTTAAAGCAGACGGGAATAGATGAATATTTTGAGTTTTATTTGTCATGTCCCGACTTACAGATGTATAAGGATAAGCCCGACATCTATTATCTTGCCGCAAATAAAATGGGGCTTACGCCTGAAGAAACTGTGGTTTTTGAAGATGCTCACCACGCTGTCCTGACAGCTAAAAGAGGCGGAATTAAGGTTGCGGCTGTTTATGATGAATGTGCCGAAAAATTTGAAGACATAATAAAAGAAAATGCCGATATTTATGTTGCCACAATGAAAGAACTAATTTTTGAGTGATTGTTTGTAATCAAAATTTAATATTGTTTTTTTAAAAAGGATGCAAAAAAATGAATGTTTTTTGCATCCTTTTTGCCTTTAAAGCCTTGCTGTCACAAGGCTTTCGGGCAATAAACGAAAAAATAAAAAATAGTTGTTGACACAGAAGATATTGTGTTATATAATAGAAAAGCACACAACATCTTGTGTATTTTTCGTATAATATAAATTCAGATAAATCAGGGGAGAAAGTGTTATGAAAATCGTTAAAAGAAGCGGAGTTGAAGAGGTTTTTGACCGCGAAAAAATAATGCGTGCTATCGAAAAAGCAAACGAAGCCACAGAGAAAAAACCCGAACTTTCCAAAAGACAAATTGAATACATAGTAAATGTTATTGAGGATTATTGCGTTGAGGCAAACCGCAGTCTTTCGGTAGAAGAAATTCAGGAGCTTGTTGAAACCCATATTATTTTGCAGGGTGCTCCGGAAACCGCCAAAAGATATATCCGTTATCGTTTTACCCGAAATCTTGCCCGTATTGCCAATACAACCGATAATCAAATCTTAAGTCTTATTGAATGTAACAACGAGGAGGTAAAACAGGAAAACTCCAATAAAAACCCAACAGTCAACAGCGTTCAGCGTGACTATATGGCAGGCGAGGTTTCAAAGGACCTGGCAAAAAGAATCCTTCTTCCGCCCGATGTTGTTGAAGCTCATGAAAAGGGGATTATTCATTTCCACGATGCCGACTATTATGCTCAGCATATGCACAACTGCGACCTTGTCAACCTTGAGGATATGCTCCAGAATGGCACAGTCATCAGCGGCACCATGATAGAAAAACCCCATAGCTTCTCCACAGCCTGCAACATTGCAACTCAGATAATAGCTCAGGTTGCGAGCAGTCAATATGGCGGACAGAGCATCTCTCTTGCCCACCTTGCTCCCTTTGTTCAGATTTCAAGGGAGAAAATCCGTCAGGAAGTTCTTGAAATGATAGAAACCTCAGGCGGAAACACCGATGAAAAGATTGTTTCTGAGATAGTTGAAAAGCGTCTGCGCAAAGAAATCAACCGCGGAGTCCAGACCGTTCAGTATCAGGTTGTAACCCTTATGACCACCAATGGTCAGGCACCTTTTATAACTGTGTTTATGTATCTTGGTGAAGCCAAAAATGAGCAGGAGAAAAAGGACCTTGCCATAATTATTGAAGAAACTCTCCTTCAGAGATATCAGGGTGTTAAAAATGAAGCCGGAGTATATATCACTCCTGCATTTCCAAAGCTTATCTATGTTTTGGAAGAGCAGAATATCCATCCCGATTCACCTTATTATTATCTCACAGAGCTTGCTGCAAAATGCACAGCGAAGCGTCTTGTTCCTGATTATATCTCAGAAAAAATGATGCTGAAATTAAAGGTGGATTCAAATGGAAATGGCAATTGCTACACCTGCATGGGCTGCAGAAGCTTTTTAACTCCCTATGTGGATGAAAATGGCAAACCAAAATACTATGGCAGATTCAATCAGGGCGTTGTAACCATAAACCTTGTTGATGTTGCTTGCTCAGCCACCACAGAAGGCAAGGATATAGAAAAATTCTGGAAGCTTTTAGATGAAAGACTTGAGCTTTGCCATAAAGCTCTTAAATGCCGCCACGAACGCCTGGAGGGTACCTATTCCGATGCTGCCCCCATTCTCTGGCAGTATGGCGCTCTTGCAAGACTTGAAAAAGGTGAAACAATAGATAAGCTTCTCCATGGCGGATATTCCACCATATCCCTTGGTTATGCTGGTCTTTGGGAAACTGTTTATCAGCTCACAGGAAAAAAACTCACAGAACCCGAGGGTGAAGAATTTGGTCTTAAGCTTATGCAGAAATTAAATGACGCCTGCTTAAAGTGGAGAGAAGAAGAAAACATTCATTATAGTCTCTATGGCACTCCCCTTGAGTCAACCACCTATAAATTTGCAAAATGTCTCCAGCAGAGATTCGGCAAAATCAAAGGTGTCACCGATAAAAACTATATCACCAATTCCTATCATGTTCATGTAACAGAAGAAATAGATGCTTTTTCAAAGCTTTCTCTGGAATCAAAATTCCAGGCATTATCTCCCGGCGGAGCCATAAGCTATGTTGAGGTTCCCAATATGCAGAATAATATCGAAGCTGTTCTTTCTGTTATCCGCTTTATCTATGATAATATTATGTATGCTGAGTTAAATACCAAAAGTGACTACTGCCAGAAATGCGGCTTTGACGGGGAAATCGTTGTTGAAGACGATGCCGACGGTAAGCTCATCTGGAAATGCCCCAACTGCGGCAACACCGACCAGGCAACTATGAATGTTGCCCGACGCACCTGCGGTTATATCGGCAGTCAGTTCTGGAATCAGGGCAGAACCCAGGAAATCAAAGAAAGGGTACTTCATCTGTAATGAACTATGCTAGAATTAATCCAAATGACATTGCAAATGGCATAGGGGTGAGGGTAACTCTCTTTGTGTCAGGATGCACTCATCATTGCAAGGGCTGTTTCAATAGTGAAACCTGGGATTTTGGCTACGGAACCCCATTTACCGAAGAGACGACAGAGCATATCATAAAGCTTTTGGAGCCTTCCTATATTGAAGGGCTCACTCTTCTTGGCGGTGAACCTATGGAGCCGCAGAATCAAAGAGCGCTCTTGCCACTTTTAAAAAAGGTCAGAAAGATATATCCCCAAAAAAGCATATGGTGTTATTCCGGTTATCTTTTTGACAAGGAAATACTTTCCGGCAGGGCACATTGTGAGGTCACCGATGAGCTTGTTTCATATATAGATGTTCTTGTTGACGGAAGGTTTATTGAAGAAAAGAAAAACATTATGCTCAAATTCCGCGGCAGTGAAAACCAGAGAATAATAGATGTAAGAAAAAGCCTTAGCGAAAATAAAGTGATTATTAAAATGGAATAAAAATCTCTTGTGGGATTTTTATTCCATTTCTTTGTGTATAGACTATGTTACAGTTAGTTTTCAATTGTTTTTTCCAGTTGACTATTATTAGTATAAATGATACAATTACAATAAGTTAGTGTCTGAAAATATAAAGACATACTAAGGAGGTAAAAAAATGAAATTTACAAAACGCATCACATCAATGCTCCTCATCTTTGTATTTGCTTTCACCTCAATGTATATGGTAGCTCCTGCAGCAGATTTTTCTGATGTATCAGGCGACTATGCACATTATGAAGCAATCACAGCTCTCGTTGACCAGGGCATAATAAATGGTTATGAAGATGGCACATTTAAGCCTGAAAACACAATAACCCGTGCAGAATTTTCAAAGCTTCTTGCAGTATCAAGTGCTCCAAGCGGCTACACATTCTCTGCCACAACCACAACATTCCCCGATATCGCTGATATGAATGCTCCCCATGGCTGGGCAGTTCCCTACATATCCTATGCGGTATCAACAAAAGCCATAAACGGTTATACTGACGGTACATTCCAACCGGGTAACAATGTAACCTACGGTGAAGCAATCAAGATGATTGTGTGTACTCTTGGTTATGGTCCCGTTACCGACACAACTCTCACACCATGGTATCAGGGCTACCTCAACATTGCAAATCAGATTGGCCTTACCAAAAATGCTGCAGCTTTAGGTGATGCTCCTGCAAACAGAGGTATTGTTGCTCACCTTATCTATAATATGCTCGATTGCCCTGTTCTCACACAGACAGGTGTTGACGCAAGCGGTAAACCCATCTATTCACAGGGAAGCGGAGAAGGCAGCTCTTTTGGTGAATCAAAAGACAATGCGAAATCTGAAGAAGGCGTAGTTATGGGTGTAACCGACTATAGCTTAGATGCAACCCCTGTTGGCAGAAACAGAGTTCAGATTGATAATCAGATATTTACTCTCGGCGGCAAGCTGGATATGGAAACAGTAAAATCCTATATAGGCTATAGAGTTTCTTATTCCTACACAGGCACCGGCAGCAAACAGGAAATCACCAGAATTACCAGAGTAAACGGAAGCAATTCATCCGTAACTTTAGAACCCTGGCAGATTGTAAACATTGGTTCAAATTATATTGAATATTTTGCCGATGAAAATGCAGAATTCAGAAACACCTTAACAAAAGTAACCTTCGGTGCAAAACCTTATGTTATCTATAATGGTGTTCCTGTTAAGCCTTCAGATGTTGGCGCAGGCTTTGATATTACAAGCTATTTCGATGTTGAATCCGGAACACTTACCTTATTCAGCAACGATTCAAATGAAAAAACAGCAGAAGTTGTTATCGTTGAAAGCTACGAAACATACTTTGTAAATTCACCATCAACAACAAATGGTGTAACAACAATATATGATAAAAACCAGACCTACACATCTCTTGCAGCTCTCAATCTTGATGAAGAAGATGTTGCAAGTGTAACAAAGGTAAGCTCAAAAGGCGGCAAGCCTTCATCATCATCTCTCAGCGCAATCACAAATAAATCAGTTGTAAGCGTTGCAGTTCCTTATGGAACAACAGAAGGAACATCTGTTATCATTTCTTCTGCTTATGTAACAGGTGATGTAAATGAATTCTCTTCCGACTATGAACACATCGTTATCGGAACAGCTGAGTATGAGCTTGCTCCCTACTACAGAACCCTTCTTGACAATAGATGTCCTGATGCAGGTTTCTCAAATGGTGACAATGCAAAATTCTACCTTGACTATCTTGGCAGAATCGTATACACAGAAAAGAACGAAACATCCGACCCCTATGGTCTTATCGTTGCATATGCCCAGGGCGGCGGTCTTGGTGCAACAAATGCCATTAAGCTTTTAACAACAGGCGGAAAATATCTTGAATATAATTTAAGAGACGATATGTCAATCATTGAAGGCGGTACCCGTTCAAACAAAACCTCCAATGAAACTATTGAATATTTAAAATCCAAAGCAACAGTAAGCAGCATAGGTGAAAATGGCGGGACAATTGTTCTTCCTGTAAGATATAAGACATCAGGTACAATGTTTACCTCATTTGAAGTTTTAGAGCCTCAGAAAACAAAAGCTGAATATACCTATTCTACAAGTGGGTATAGCTTCAGCGGAAATGGCACAACATTTAATGCTGCAACTTCCGGAACAAATGCAACAACAATTTTTGTTGTTCCTGTGGATATCACAGACCACGATGGGTATGCCAAAAAATCATTAAGCTTTTTCTCAAATACCGGAACATATCAAGTAGCGGCATATGATCTTGTAGGCACAACAGCAAAGCTTATTGTTCGTTATCTTACCGGTGACCAGACAACAGCAGCTGTTGTAAACCCCGGAACACCTGTATACTTAATAGAAGCTGTTAATGATGCCAGAAACGACGAAGGTCAGACGGTTAAGAAGATAACCTATCAGAAGGTTGGCGATGATGTGAAAACTGATCCTCGTCCAACAATTCTTACAAGTGATAAAGCAGATGTTATGGCAGCAGCAGCTTCATTAAAGAGCGGTGACCTTGCTAAATTTGCCATTGAAAATGGTGAAGTAACAGTTATCAAAACTGTATTTATAAATGGCACAACTCTTACAAATGAAACAGGTACAGTGAAAATCGCAGATCACCACATTCAGAAGGATGACACATCAGGTGACGGATATTATCAGGTTGTCTATGGAACTGTATATAGTGAACCTACTACAGAAACTATGTTGATTTCACCTGAGTTTTATGATCCTGTAGCAAATTCAGCTCTTGATGAAACACCTATTTCTCTCTCTCTGAATAATCCTAAGTATTATAAATACTCTGCTAAAAATGCAGAATTTACACTTTCATCAGTTGGTGCTATTAAGAATTATCTTGATCTTAATGAAGTTAATGACCCGGCAGCAGCATCACGCGTGGTTGCAGTTGTTATAAACAAAAAAGTTGTAGGTGTATATATTCTTGGTGAATAATATATAATCCAAAAGCGGTTTCTTCGGAAGCCGCTTTCCCTTTTTAAAGACATAAAACTCCGAAAAGGGTTTTGTGTCTTTTTTTAATTTTTAATATTGCAAATTTTTATTGACATGTTTCTTGTTTTGTTATACAATATATTGTGTATGTTTTTAGATTTTGATACAAGTGAGATTTTGTTTCGCTTGTAGATGAACAATTAAGCTTTGCTTAATGTATTTCAGTTTGATTAGCAAATATTAAAACTTTACTTATGAAAGGAGTGAAGAAGATGGAAATTCTTATAGCTGCGATATCTGCTGCTGTAGCTCTTGTCATTGGTTTTTTAGTTGGCAACATCTACAGAAAGAAGATAGCCGAAGCGAAAATCGGCGGTGCCGAGCAAAAGGCAAAAGCCATTATTGACGATGCTCAGAAAAAGGCTGAAACAAAGAAAAAAGAAGCCTTAATCGAAGCAAAAGATGAAATTCACAAAGCAAGAAATGAATTCGAAAAAGAAATCAAAGAAAGACGAAATGAAATAAATCGTCAGGAAAGACGAATTCAGCAAAAAGAAGAAGCTCTCGATAAAAAATCGGAAGCACTTGAGAAAAAAGAAGAAACACTCACCAAAAAGATTAAAGAAGCTGAAGACCTTAAAGAAGAAACAGCAAAAGTTAAGAGTGCTCAGCTTGAAATCTTGGAAAGAATATCAGGACTTTCAGTAGAAGAGGCAAAATCCTTCCTCTTAAAGAATGTAGAGTCTGAAATTCGCCACGAATCTGCTATGCTTATTAAAAATATTGAAGAAGAAGCAAAAGAAGAAGCAGATAAGCGTGCAAGAAATATTATTAGTGCAGCAATTCAGAAATGTGCTGCAGATCATGTTGCAGAAACAACCGTATCTGTTGTTTCACTTCCAAGCGACGAAATGAAGGGAAGAATTATCGGCAGAGAGGGACGAAACATCCGTACCCTCGAAACATTAACCGGTATAGATTTAATTATTGATGATACTCCCGAAGCAGTTGTTCTTTCGGGATTCGACCCAATCAAGAGAGAAATTGCAAGAATGTCTCTTGAAAAGCTCATTGTTGACGGACGAATTCATCCGGCAAGAATTGAAGAAACAGTTGAAAAAACAAGAAAAGAAATTGAAGCCATCATCAAACAGGAGGGTGAACAGGCTACCTTTGAAACAGGGGTACATGGTCTCCATCCTGAACTCATTAAGCTTCTTGGTAGGATGAAATACAGAACAAGCTATGGTCAGAATGTGCTCAAACATTCAACAGAAGTTGCCCATCTTGCAGGAATTATGGCGGCAGAATTGGGTGTTGATGTTAAAGTTGCAAAAAGAGCAGGTCTTCTCCATGATATCGGTAAATCGGTTGACCATGAAATTGAAGGCTCCCATGTTGACATTGGTGTTGACCTTGCTAAAAAATATCATGAATCAAATGATGTTATTCACGCAATTCAGGCACACCACGGTGATGTTGAAGCGCAAACAGTTATTGCTTGTATTGTTCAGGCATGTGACGCAATAAGCGCTGCAAGACCGGGTGCAAGAAGAGAAAATCTTGAAACATACATAAAACGCCTTGAAAAGCTTGAAGAAATTGCAAATTCCTTCAGCGGCGTTGAAAAATCCTATGCAATACAGGCGGGCAGAGAAATCAGAATAATGGTTAAGCCTGAAGATGTTAAAGATGAAGACACAATCCTTATTGCAAGAGATATAGTTAAGAAAATAGAAAGTGAGCTTGAATATCCCGGACAGATTAAAGTCAATGTTATAAGGGAGACGCGCTCAGTTGATTATGCAAAATAAATGAGAAAAGGGGTGCAAAAAATCCAATAGAATTTTTTGCACCTTTTTGTTTATTTATGTAATTGAAAAAGTATCTGAGATTAAGTAATCTGGCTCGTGGCATGTAGCTTTATTTTTTACTGTATAGGAATTTGCGTTCCTATACAGTAAAAAAATTGATTATATTGCCGTGCAAAATTTTTTGAAAAGCTTTGCTTTTCAAAAATGCACATGGCTTAAGTAATGCGATAATGCTCCGCACTTCCGCCGCAGGCGGGGCGGCGAAGCCCCGTTTCTTGCTGTATGAGATATTTTAATTCCGTATTCAGAAAGAGGAACTATATGAACATACTTTGTATTGGTGATATCTTTGCTTCATGTGGTGTTGAACACACAAAATTAGTATTAAGAGAAATCATAGCTGATGAAAATATAGACTTCTGCATAGCAAATGCTGAAAATGCATCAGGAGTTGGCATATCAAGAAAAAACTATGATGATCTCACAGATGCCGGGGTGGATTTTTTCACTCTTGGTAACCATACCTTCGGCAAGCAGGATGTGCTCAGGCTCTTTGAAACAGAAAACAATATTCTTCGCCCTGCCAACTATCCTGATGGAACTCCCGGACTTGGTTCTGCGATTGTAAAATGCAGGGGGGTTAAAATAGGAATAATAAATATAATGGGCAGAGTAAATATCGGTTTATCCCTTGACTGCCCCTTTAAAGCTTGCGATAAAGAAATAGAAAAACTCAAAAGTGAAACCGACATAATAATAGTAGATTTTCATGCTGAGGCAACCAGCGAAAAAAGAGCAATGCTTTTCTATCTTGACGGAAAGGTTTCGGCTCTTTTTGGCACCCACACCCATGTTCAGACAGCCGATGAGCTTGTGACCGGAAGGGGAACAGGATATATAACCGATATTGGAATGACCGGATGTGAGGATTCTGTCCTCGGTGTTGATAAAAACATAATAATCAATCGCTTCACAAAAGCTGTACCTCAAAGATTTGAATACTCCAACGGTCCCGCTGTGCTTTGCGGTGCAGTATTTTCCATAGACGAAACAAGCGGAAAATGCATATCAGTTAAAAGAATCGCAGTAAGGTGAAAATTATGGTTAAAAAAATAATATCTCTTATTCTTATATTAATGATGGCTGTAGGAATGTTTCCCGGGTGTTCTTCTGACGATAAGACTGCTTCAAAGGAAACAGCGAAAAAAAAGAGCGCGGCATACGGAGGCACACTTCGCCTTGCCTGTGTTTCCTATGATACTCTTAATCCAATAGTAACAAAGCATGCCTCTGTTTTAGATTTTCTTTCCTTAATATATGAAGGTCTTTTTGTTTTAAAGGAAGATCAGAGCGTTGAAGGAGTTCTGGCAGATAGCTACACAGCTTCTGCAAACAACACAGTCTATTCGATTAAGCTAAAGGAAAATATCCGCTTCCACAACGGAAAGATTTTCACATCAGCCGATGTTGTTGCCACTCTCAACTATATGGCTCTTTATTCCGACCGTCATAGTGAGTTCATGAAATATATTGCAGGCTATAGTGCTGATGGCAACAGCGGCGTTGTTATAAAGCTTAATTCAAGTAAAACTGATTTTATGAATAATTTTGATTTTCCCATCCTTCCGGCGGGACTTAAATCAGATGATTTTATGGCATCAAACCCGGAATTTGTTCCAAATGGAACAGGAATATATGAATATGACACAATCGTTGCACGAAGAAACATTATCCTTAAAGCAAACGACGATTGGCATGGTGGAGATAAAAAAGCCTATATAGATAATGTCAATGTTGAAATTCTTTCTGATGAAGATACAATAATCTCAGCTTTTGACTCCGGCATTGTAGATGCTCTCACAACATCCTGGCGTGGCTTTGGGGAACTGGAGCTAACATCATCAATGTATCGGACCTTTGAAAATGAGCAGAATCGTTTTTCGTTTATCGGGATTAACTGTCAGAATGAAAACTTCGACACATCCTCCGAAAGAAAAGGCATATTAAATTCCATTGACAGTAAAAAAATTGCTCACGATATTATGCTTGGTCATGCTGTGCCGGCAAATTCACCGATAAGGGAAAAAGCATATTATAATAACCCGGAGGAGGGAGAATCCAAGGAAGAAACTGTCAAAGATAATGAAAAATTCAAAACTGTTGATTGCCATCTGCTCTATAATTCCGAAAGCAAAACCAAAACCCGCCTGGCGGTAGCTGTTAAGCAGCAGCTTGAGTCATCGGGTTATGCAATCACTCTCGATGGTAAGCCATTCTCCACCTATTCCGATATGGTGGCTCTTGGAAAATATGAGCTTTATATAGGGGAGGTTATGCTCACAGGAAGCTGCGATATGCAGTTTATGTTTTCATCTCCCATGAGCGGAATATGCAATTATGATGACGGAGAGTTCAGAGCTCTTGTTACAAATCTTGACATGGCTTCCGGAAGTGAAGAGAAAAAACAAAGCTGGCAGAGCTTTGAAAGACACTATAGAGATTCTGCTGTTCAGGTTCCTCTTTATTTCTCAAATAAAGCTTGCTTTTTAAATAAGAGAATAAGAGGAAAGCTTACTCCAAACCTTTCTGTGCCATATTATGGTATTGAAAATATGTATATAGAAATGCAATAGCAGCTTTGGTAAATCTCAACAAACACTATAACTTGTGCCATTTAATAAGCTTGCCACAAAATATGCTGTTTTGATATAGTGACAATTGAATAAAACATAGAGCGACACAGAGAAAAAGTCGCTTTTGAGTGTATTTAAATTCAAAAGGCAATGAGCTTTTTGTGCAAGTTTAACGAAATTTCCGAAAAACACCGATATAATGAAAATCGGTGTTTTTTTTATGCTAAAAACTATTGCAAAATCTAAAAAAATGGTTTATAATTGTTTCAAAAGTGGCATTTAGTGCAACTTTGTGGTGTTTGGTGGTGAAAATCACATAAAGTACACCGGATTATTTTCAGAAAGGGAGTGAAGAGCTTGTTCAGTGGTGAATTCAAACATAATCTGGATTCAAAGGGCAGAATCATTATGCCTGTTAAGTTCAGAGAAGCTATCGGCGATAGCTTTGTTATAACCCGTGGTCTTGATAAAAACCTTTATGTTTATAGCCATGAAGAATGGGACAAGTTCTGCGAAAAGCTAAGTGCTCTTCCGCTCTCAAGTAAGGAAGCACGAAATTTCTCACTTTTATTTCTTTCCGGTGCAACCGATTGTGAAACCGACAAACAGGGAAGATTTTTAATTCCACCAACCTTAAGGGACTATGCCTGCCTTGAAAAAGAAGTAACCGTTACAGGAAGCGGCAATAAGCTTGCAATCTGGAGCAGTGAAAAACTTATCGAGCGCATTGAAAGCATCGACACCGATAAGATGGCAGATGACCTTTATGAAAAAGGAATCATCATATAGGAGGCAGATATGGAATTTTGTCATGTGTCTGTACTTCTTAACGAAACAATTGAATCACTCAATATAAAACCTGATGGCATATATGCCGACGGAACTCTTGGCGGAGGCGGACATAGCTTTGAGATTTTGTCGCGTCTGTCAAATAAGGGGCAGCTTATAGGAATTGATCGCGACACCGATGCACTGGAAGCCGCTAAGAAACGACTTTCATCATTTAATAATGTAAGTTATGTTCACAGTAACTTTTCAGATATTAAAGAGATTCTTCATAGTCTTTCTGTAGATACAATAGACGGAGCAGTTATAGATCTTGGTGTGTCATCTTATCAGCTTGATTCTGCCCAGAGAGGCTTTTCCTATATGGAAGATGCTCCCTTGGATATGCGAATGGACCGCACATCACCCCTTAGCGCTTATGATGTGGTCAACACCTATTCAGAAGAAGATTTAATCCGTATATTTTATGAATATGGAGAAGAAAAGTTCTCGAAAAAGGTAGCATCAATAATCTGCTCACAGAGAGAAAAGAAAAACATAGAAACAACCCTTGAGCTTGTTGACATCATAAAAAGAGCAATTCCTGAAAAATTCAGACAAAAGGGTTCCCACCCTGCAAAAAGAATTTTCCAGGCAATCAGAATAGAAGTTAATAGTGAGCTTGAACCCTTAAAAAAATCTATCAGCGATTTTTTTGATTGCTTAGCTCCCGGAGGACGACTTGCCATAATAAGCTTTCATTCATTGGAAGACCGCATAGTTAAAAAAACCTTCCAGAGCTTTTTGGGCACCTGCACCTGCCCTAAAGATTTCCCGATTTGCGTGTGCGGAAAAAAAGCAACAGGAAAAATTATAACAACAAAACCAATTCTTCCGTCAGATGAAGAATTATCCCATAACAAGCGTTCAAAAAGCGCAAAATTAAGAGTGTGTGAAAAATTATAGGAGAGGTGAAAAAATTGGCAGAGCAATTATACGATGGAACTTCAGCGTACAAACTTGACCAATATGAAAACTACACCAGACAGGCACAGGAAAAACAGAATAACAGAAAAATAATAAAAGAAAAAAAGGATATAATCACAAGAAAGAAGCTGGCAGTTATTATGAGCGTTGTTTTTGTAACAGCAATCGCCTTCCTTTTTGCAAATGCGCTTCTTTTGCAGTCTGCAAGTAAGGTTACAGAGCTTAGTAAAGAGCTTGAGGATATGAAGGTGAGAAATACTCAGCTTTCTTTTGAAATTGTATCCGGAGTAGACTATAACGAAGTTGAACGAAAAGCCATCAGCGAATTTGGTATGCAGCATCCTGAGAGTTATCAGAATGTGTATGTTAATGTTGTTCAGAGCGACTATGTTGAAATGGCAGGTAAGCAGGAAGAAAAGGTTGGCTTTGTAGAAGGAATAATTTCAGGAGTTCAGTCTTTCCTGGCATATATCCGATAGTTTTTCAATATACATATAATCAGGCAGTTAATATTGAAAGGAATAAATTAAATGAGTAAAAAAACCAATGTTGGCATGCAGAATCGCCTTCTTGGTATACTAATAGGCATTGTGGTACTTTTTGCTCTCCTGATTGTCCGCATAGGGTGGATACAGTTTGTTCGCGGAGAGCAGTACAGCAAGGAAGCTGCCTTGCAGCAGACCAAGGATGTGGCTATATCTTCAAAAAGAGGCACCATCTATGACCGCAATTTAAAAGAACTGGCGAAAAGTGCCTCTGCAGACACAGTCACCGCATGCCCAAGAGAAATTCCCAAGGATAAAAGAGACACAGTTGCCAAAGGTCTTGCCAAAATTCTCGGAATGAGTAAGAAAAAGGTCTTTGACATCATTTCAAGGGATTCCTCATATGAGGTTATTAAAAGAAAAATAGATAAAGATCAGGCTGACGCAATCAGAGAAAAAGGTTTTGTTGGAATTACCCTTGTGGAGGATTTCAAAAGATACTATCCTGGCGGCAGCCTTGCTTCGCATATAATAGGTTTTGTTGGAACAGATAATCAGGGCCTTGCCGGAATTGAAATGATTTATGAGAATTATTTAAAGGGTCTTCCCGGAAGAATAATCACAGCCAAAAATGCCGCCGGCACCGATATGCCATTTAAATATGAAAAATATATCGACCCGGAAAATGGCGTTAATGTTGTTCTCACAATAGACGAGGTTATTCAGAGAAAGGTTGAAGACAGCCTTAAAAAAGCTTGCCAGAATTACAATGTTCAAAATGGTGCGGCGTGTATTGTTATGGAGGCAAAAACAGGTGAGATTCTTGCTATGGCAACTCATCCAAGCTTTGATCTTAATTCCCCCTTTACTATCATCAATGATGAAAAGGCAAAGGAAATAGCCCAGATAGAAGACGAAAAAGAAAGAACTCAGAAAACCTCCGACGAACTCAACAAACAGTGGCGAAACAAGGCTGTGGTTGATTCCTATGAGCCGGGCTCAACCTTTAAAGCGGTGGTTGCTGCTATGGCTCTTGAAGAGAATATAGTAGGCCTCAGCGAAAATTTCGTGTGCAGCGGTTCTGTTCAGGTTGCTGATTATAACATCCATTGCTGGAATACAAGCGGTCATGGTAGCGAGACCTTTGTGCAGGGTGTTTATAATTCTTGTAACCCTGTATTTATGTCGGTTGGAGCCCGTCTTGGCAATAATCGTTTTTATAAATACTATAAAGCCTTCGGCTTTGGCTCAACCACAGGCTTTGACCTTCCCGGTGAAGCAAGCGGAACCTTCTATCCAATGGATCGCTTCAATGAAACCGAGCTTGCTACATCATCTTTCGGTCAGGGCTTTACAGTAACCCCTCTCCAGCTTATAACTGCATATTCTGCAATAACAAATGACGGTCTTATGGTTAAACCCCGTCTCATAAAATCCCTTGTTGATGATAAGGGAAAGGTTTTAAAAAAGTTTGAAACGGAAACAATAAGACAGGTAATAAGTAAGGAAACAGCCAACACAGTCTGCGAAATATTGGAAGGCGTTGCGGCTGAAGGAACAAGTAAAAATGCATTTATTGATGGCTTCAGAGTAGGCGGAAAAACCGGAACCAGTGAAAAATTCCCCCGTGGCAATGGTAAGTATATAGCTTCCTTTGTGGGCTTTGCTCCTGCCGACGACCCTGAGGTAATATGTCTTATAATGCTTGATGAACCAACAGGCGGTTCCTATATGGGCGGTCAGATAGCGGCTCCTGTTTTTAAGGAGATAATGTCTGATGTGCTTGTTTATCTGCAGATAGAAAGCAGTTCAAAGGTAACATATAATTTTGTGCCTGATGTAAAGGGTAAAACAAATGACGAGGCCATTGCTTCAATAAAAGCAAGCGGACTTAAATACTATAAATACGGAAACGGAGACACAATAGTTTCCCAGAGCCCCATGGCTGGCACAGCTCTTGGCGATGGTGGTGTTGTTATTCTCTATACCGAAGCCATAGAAAGCGATATGGTAACCGTTCCCGATCTTAATGGCTATTTTGCATCTGATGCAAACATTCTTTTAACCAACGCCGGACTCAATATGAAGGTTAAGGGCGGAAAAGTTGCCAACTATCGTGCCCTTGTCGGCACTCAGAGTCCCGAAGCTGGAACTGAGGTTCCAAGGGGTAGTGTGGTTTCTGTTGAATTCAACTACACTTCAAATGTTCACTAATATCATAAAGGGAGATGCTTTTTGTGAAGCTTCAGAACATACTTTGCGGCATAGATGTTGTTGAAATATACAATTCGTCTGATGCAGAGATTACCCATATAACAAATAATTCCCGTCAGTGCATTTCCGGAAGCCTTTTTGTTGCTGTTCGTGGTTTTCAGACGGATGGTCATAAATACATTGATAGCGCCATTGAAAATGGTGCGGTTGCGGTTATTTGTGAAGAATACCGTCCTGACATTAGCTGTACTCAGATTGTTGTTAAGTCATCCAGAAAGGCAGAGGCTCTTGCTGCGTCAAATTTCTATGATAATCCTCATAAAAAATTTGAGCTTCTTGGTGTAACCGGAACCAATGGCAAAACAACAGTTACCTATCTTGTTAAGCATATTCTTGAATATGCCGAAAAAAAGGTCGGTCTTATCGGCACCAATCAGAATATGATTGGCGATAAGGTTTTTGAAACCGGCAGAACAACCCCTGATTCTATAGAGCTTCAGGGTGTTTTTGCCCGGATGGCAGAAGAAAAAGTTGACTACTGCATAATGGAGGTTTCCTCACATGCACTGGATTTAGACAGAGTGTATGGATGCAGATATAAGGTGGGAGCATTTACAAACCTTACCCAGGATCATCTTGATTTCCATGTCACAATGGATAACTATGCCAAAGCAAAAGAAAAGCTGTTTTCCATAAGTGATGTATCTGTTATAAATTCAGATGATTCCTATGGCGCAGAAATGGCAAAAAGAGCCAAAGGAAAGCTCTATGAATATTCATGTAATAAGAATACAGATTTAAAGGCTGAAAACATTTCTCTTTCTTCCCATGGAGTATCTTTTGATCTTTTTGGTGAAAGAATAAGCCTTGCAATTCCCGGTGAATTTTCTGTGTATAACGCTCTTTGTGCAATAGCGGTAGCTCTTGGCTGTGGGATAGAACTCCCCCTTATAAAAGAAGCTCTCCTTTCTGCCCATGGAGTAAAGGGCAGAGCAGAGGTTGTTAAAACAAACACAGACTACACAGTCCTTATTGACTATGCCCACACTCCCGACGGAATAGAAAATATCTTAAAAACCGTAAAGGGCTTTGCAAAGGGAAGAACAATTATTGTTTTTGGATGTGGTGGAGACCGCGACAACACAAAACGCCCGATAATGGGTAAAATTGCAGGCGAGCTTGCCGATTTCTGCGTTGTAACAAGCGATAACCCCCGAACAGAAGACCCAATGAAAATAATTTCAATGGTTGAAGAAGGCGTAAAAATGAGCGGTGCTGATTATGTTGTCATAGAAAGCCGCCGCGAAGCTATCAGATATGCAATGGAAAATGCACGCAAGGGTGATGTTATAGTCCTTGCCGGCAAGGGTCACGAAACTTATCAGATTCTTGCAGAAGGCACAATTCACTTTGATGAAAGAGAAGTTGTCAGAGAAATTCTTGCGAAGATTTAAAAGAGGTATTGGCAAATGGCATATGTAATAAAACAACTCACAGCTTCAGAAATTGCAAAAGCAACAGGCGGCAGACTTATTTATGGTAATGCAGATGCAATCGTCACATCCATAAGCTGCGACAGCCGCGAGCTTGAAGATGGCAGTCTCTATATTCCAATAAAGGGTGAGAGATTCGATGGCCACTCTTTTATTTGTGATGCCTGCAAAAAGGGCATATCAGGCTATCTTTGCTCCGATGGACAGATAAACCAGGATGCTTTATTTGCCATAATGGTCAGCGACACAAGAAAAGCACTTCTCGATTTGGCTTCCTATTACCGCAACCTTTTTAAAATAAAGCTTGTTGGGCTCACAGGAAGCGTTGGCAAAACCACAACAAAAGAATTCATTGCCTCTGTATTGCAAAAGGGCTTAAACACCCTTGCAACAAAGGGTAATTTTAATAATGATATAGGAGTTCCTTTAACTCTCTTTGGTCTCCATAAAGACCATAGTGCAGCAGTAGTTGAGATGGGAATGAGCAATTTTGGAGAGATTGAAGTTTTAACAAAATGCGCCCGTCCTGATATCGCTGTTATAACAAATATCGGAACATCCCATATAGAGTTTTTGGGAAGCAGGGAAGGTATTTTAAAAGCGAAAACAGAAATCTTTAAAGGTCTTCCAGAGGATGGAAAAGTTGTTTTAAATGGTGATGATCCGTATCTCTGGTCATTAAAAGGCAGCCTTAATTTTGAAACAATCTATATTGGAATAGAAAACAGAGAGTGTGACCTTGTTGCCACAGATATTGTGAGCAATGAAAATGGCAATCTTTTTAAATGTGATGGAAGAGAATACCGCATAAATCCCCTCGGAGTTCATAATATATATAATGCCCTTGTGGCAATAGCAGTCGGCTCACTTCTTAATCTTAGCTATGAGAAAATTTATGCCGGCTTAAAGTCATACACTTCCGATGGTATAAGACAGAATATAATAAATACCGATAATGGATATAAGCTCATTAACGATTGCTATAATTCAAGCCCCCAGTCGGTAAAAGCGGCACTTGGCGTTCTCGACACAGTTTCGGCAAAACGCAGGATAGCTGTTTTGGGAAGCATAGGGGAGCTGGGCGAAAAATCAGAAGAACTTCATCGTGAGGTTGGCAAAACTGTTGCCTTGTCAAAAACCGATGTTCTCATAACAGCCGGTGATGATGCAAAATTTATTGCCCAAGAAGCAACAAATAAAGAAGTTTATATTTTTGAAAACACCGCGGAGTGTTCAGAATTTTTAAAAGACTTTTTAAGAAAAGACGATGCAGTTCTTATAAAGGCATCTCGTTTTATGAAATTTGAAACAATCTCTCAGACACTTATGAAATAAGGTGACAGACAATGACAAACACACTAATAATATCAGCAGTACTATCTTTTGTAATAGCGGCAATTTTGGGACCTTTGTTGATTCCCATACTGCATAAGCTCAAATTCGGTCAGGAAATCCGCGAAATAGGGCCAAGCTGGCATAAGAAAAAAAGCGGCACACCCACCATGGGCGGCTTCATATTTATTATTCCGGTTATTTTATGCACCCTTATTTTTGCCCGGACAAAGCTGGGAGTGAGTCTTTCGCTTTTTGCTCTTTCCTTTGGCATAGTTGGTTTTGCTGATGATTACATAAAGGTTGTAAAAAAGAGGAATCTCGGACTCACAGAAAAACAGAAATTTTTGGCGCAGCTTTTCTTTTCTGTTGTATTTATAATAGTTGCAGTATATGGACTAAAGCTTATCGACACATCAATTATTATCCCTGTTATAAATAAGGAAATTGATTTGGGATTATTCTATATACCTCTTGCACTCTTTGTTTTAATCGGATGCACCAACAGCGTCAATCTCACAGATGGCGTAGACGGGCTTGCATCATCGGTAACGGTTATTGTGTGTGCCTTTTTTGCTTTTGTATCCTATAGGCAAGGTCTTTATGCCATAACTGTTGTAAATGTAATTTGTTCCTTTGCTCTTCTGGGTTTTCTTCTTTTCAACAGCCACCCGGCAAAGGTGTTTATGGGCGACACAGGCTCCTTGTTTTTAGGCGGAATAGTCTGCTCGTCAGCTCTTCTTCTCAAAAATCCCCTTATTCTTGTTATTGCAGGTGGGGTATATGTTATGGAAACCCTGTCGGTAATTCTGCAGGTTGCATCCTTCAAACTTACCGGCAAAAGAATATTTAAAATGAGTCCCATCCACCATCATTTTGAAATGTGCGGATGGAATGAAAAGTGCATTGTCTTAACATTTTCCATTGTTACTGCAGTTTTATGTGTTGTTGGTTATTTAATGATTATGTAGTATAGGAGGAACCCATATTGGCAGTTATCCCAAAGAGCAGCAGTTTAAAAAAAGTAAATAAAATGGATTATTCCTTTCTTCTTGTGGTATTTGCTCTTCTGGCATATGGTCTCATTATGGTGTTCAGCGCCAGCAGTGCAACAGCTCACTATCAGTTCGGCGATGCATATTACTTTATAAAAAGACAGTTTATATGGGCGGTAATCGGCATTTGTATAATGTTTTTCGTATCTCGTATCCACTATAAAACCCTTTATAAATATGCTATCCACATAATGGCAATAAGCGTGGTGCTTTTAATTGCAGTTCTTATAATGGGAACAACTGTTAAAGGCGCAAAAAGATGGCTTGGCTTTGGCTTTATAAGCTTTCAGCCATCAGAAATTGCAAAATTTGCACTCATAGTTTTCCTTGCCCGCAGTCTCACCACCTATAAAGAAGCTCTTAAAACCTTTAAGCTTGGCTTTCTTCCCTATGTTGCAATTATAGGGGTTGTTGCAGGACTTGTGTTTCTGGAGCCTCATTTCAGCGGTGCCATGGTTATTGGTCTTACCGGCGTTATAATGGTGTGGGCAGCCGGAGCCAAAATAACTCATTTTATAAATGTTGGAATTTTTGCTCTCCCGATTATAGGCTTTGCCGCAATAGGTGCCGACTACCGTGCTAAGAGACTTGTAACCTTTTTAGACCCCTTTAAAGATGTAACCGGTGATGGCTGGCAGATTGTTCAGTCTCTCTATGCAATCGGTTCCGGCGGATTTTTCGGAATGGGCCTTGGGCAGAGCCGCCAGAAGTTTTTGTATCTTCCCGAACCACAGAACGACTTTATTTTTTCAGTAATATGTGAGGAACTGGGGTTCTTGGGTGCACTTTTAGTTATTGCGCTTTTTGTAGTGTTAATCTGGAAAGGTATCAAAATTGCCATTAATGCACCAGATAAATTTTCTTCTCTGACAGTTATCGGTATAATAGCCCTTATAGCTGTTCAGGCAGTTCTTAATATCGCAGTTGTAACCTCATCTATGCCGGCAACAGGTATGCCGCTTCCATTTTTTAGCTATGGCGGCACATCCCTTGTATTTATCCTTGCCCAGATGGGTGTTGTTCTTTCAATATCAAGAGAATGTGAACTTTAAAGAGGTGTTAAAATTGAAAATTCTGCTTGCAGGTGGAGGCACAGCCGGACATATCAATCCAGCTCTTGCCATAGCTGGTTTTGCAATAGATAAAAATCCCGACACAAAGGTTCTTTTTGTGGGAACAAAAAGAGGTCTTGAAAGTACTCTCGTTCCAAAGCAGGGCTATGATATAGAATATGTAAATGTTGAGGGCCTTTCAAAAAAGCTAACCCTTAAAAACATGAAATCTCTTTACCATATGCTCACAGCTAAATCTAATTGTAAAAAAATAATCAAAAAGTTTTCGCCCGATGTTGTCATAGGCACAGGCGGCTATGTTTGCGCCCCGGCTGTTATGGCTGCAAATTCAATGGGGATTCCAACCATTATTCATGAGCAGAATGTTTTCCCAGGAAGTGCCATAAAGCTTCTTTCAAAAAAGTCAAGCGTCACAGCAATAAGCTTTGAGGAGAGCAGGAAATATCTTTCCGAAGCAAAAAACATAGTCTTCACAGGTAACCCAATCCGCCCGTCTGTTCTTTCTTTTAATAGAGACGAGGCAAGGAAAAATCTGAATGCAACCGATAAAAAGCTGATTGTTATTTTTGGTGGAAGCCTTGGAGCTGCAAAGATAAATTCCGTGGCTCTTTCATATATAAAAAACAAAAGCTATCCTGAAAACGCAATGATTATCTTTGCCACAGGTGAAAGGAATTTTGAGGAAATTAAAAATCAGATAAAAACAGAGAATATTGTTTTGGGAAAAAACATAAATCTCGTTTCCTATATTCATAATATGGATGAAGTTTTAAATGCTGCAGACCTTGTGGTTTGCCGCTCAGGAGCAATAACCGTTTCTGAACTCTCAGCTCTTGGAAAGCCTGCCATATTGGTTCCTTCACCCAATGTAACAAACAATCACCAGGAATATAATGCCCGCGCCCTTTCCGATAATGGTGCAGCTATAACAATTTTGGAAAAAGATTTCAATGAACAAACTCTAAAAAAAGCGGTGGATTCAATTCTTTTAAGCGAAGAAGCACAAATTAAAATGAGCGAAAAATCAATTGCCATAAGCTCGGTAAGTGCCCTTGATATTATCCACAGTAAAATTGAAGAGCTTATAAAATAGTTAGTTTACTTAAGTAAGCTCCGCCATTCTCCTACCTACCTACCCCCTCGGCGGAGCTTACGGTTTTGTTTGGTAACAATTGTTCTTCCTGTTGCA
Organism: Clostridia bacterium; assembly: GCA_045644205.1. Taxonomy (GTDB): domain Bacteria; phylum Bacillota; class Clostridia; order UMGS1810; family UMGS1810; genus RGIG1828. The sequence continues at coordinate 31,112 of JAZRGM010000011.1, forward strand.
TAACATATAAAAGATTGCAAGATATAAACTGTGCAATTCGGAGGTGCAATTATGAGCCGCTATATAATCGAAGGCGGAAATAAATTAAGCGGAAGCATAGATGTTCACGGAGCAAAAAACGCGGCATTGCCGATTCTGGCAGCATGCGTTATAAACAGCGGAAAAAGCGTAATACATAACTGTCCTGATTTATCTGATATACAAAATACCATAGAAATTCTCAAACTCCTGGGATGCTCGGTTATCCGCAATGATAAAACAGTCACTGTTGATTCTTCCGGTCTTGTTCATTGTAATATTCCAAGAGAAATAATGATAAAAACCCGAAGCTCCACCATCTTTGCAGGAGCTCTGGCGGCAAGATGCAGAAAAACCTTTATCGCAGGTCATGGCGGATGCCAGATAGGAAGCCGCCCGATAGATATTCATCTTGATGCTTTCAGAAAAATGGGTATGGAAATTATAGAAGATACAAACGGAGTAACCTGCCTTGCCCATAAGCTTAAAGGCGCCTGTGTCGATTTGCGTTTTCCCTCAGTCGGAGCAACCGAAAATATTATGCTTGCCGCATCTCTTATTCCTAAGAAAACAACGATAATAAATGCGGCAAAAGAACCGGAAATAATAAACCTGGCAGATTATTTAAGGTCAATTGGTGTAAAGATTTCAGGCGATGGAACAGAAATAATTTCTATCATCGGCACGACCAATCCGAAAGATGCCGAGGTTACGATTATTCCCGATCGCATTGTTGCTTCCACATACCTTGCGGCAGCTGTTGCAACTAAAAGCTGCATAACTATAACAAACATAAATCCGCGTCACCTTTCTTCATTTATTGCAGTCTTAAGAAGAATGGGCGCGTCGGTTCTTTTAAAAAGTAATTGTCTCACAATTTATCCTTCAGATAATATAAAAAACATTCCCTATATCTCAACCGCACCTTATCCCGGCTTTGCCACAGATTCTCAGGCTCTTCTGGCAGCTGTTATGAGTGTGTCGGATGGTCTTGGAATAATAAGAGAAAGCATTTTTGAAAATCGCTTCTCCCATTGCAAAGAGCTTGAGAAAATGGGAGCTGATATAAATACCCACAAAGGCTTTGCTTTTATAAGGGGTGTGGAGAAGCTAAAGGGCGCAGAGCTTGAGGCATCAGATTTGCGCTGTGGTGCGGCACTCTGTGTGGCGGCACTTTGCGCTGATGGAACATCCGGTATTTCAAATGTGCATTATATCGACAGAGGATATGAAAATCTTTGCCATAGTCTCAGAAATCTGGGGGCAAAAATAGAAAGGAATGATTAAAGTGGACCAGAAGTCAGCAAAACACTCCGGCAGTCAGAGACGCCGGGCATATAAAATCACAGCCGGCAGGGTAAAGATGGCAGGGGTAATGTGTCTTGCTATAGTTTGCGTGTGTCTGCTTTTTATATCACCGCTTTTTAATGTCCGCAGTATCTATGTGAGAGGAAACAATTATCTCACAAGCAAAGAGATTCTTGATGCATCCGGAATATCAAAAGGAGATAATATTTTTGCTGTGGATACCACAGAGGCTATCCGCGGAGTTGAGAAGCTTTTCAGAGTGGATAAATGCGAAATAGAAAGAACCCTTCCGGGAAAACTTACTTTAAGTGTTACGGAAAAAACAGAAAAAGCCTATATAAAGGTAAAATCAGGCTACGCCGGAATAGATGAAAGCGGCAGGGTTATGGTTATAACAAAAACCTGTGAAATGGAGTGTCCTCTTGTTACCGGTGTCACAGCATTCGATACAGAAAAAGGAGACTTTATAAAGCTCGATGATGAAGAAGCAGAAAAAAAAGCCACCATACTCACAAAAATCCTGACTCAGCTATCTCTAAGAGGGATGATAACTCAGGTTAAAACCGTAAATATAAAGGATACAGATAAAATATCCCTGACATTAGTAACAGATACCGTCGTAAATCTTGGCGAAGACGGAGAGGAAAACAAAGATACTCTGGAATATAAAATAGCCTTCCTTAAGGCAATTCTAGATGAAGATTATCCCAAAAACGGTGGCATAATCGAACTGTCCGACACAAGTAGTGTAACAAGCAGAGTTTCCTAATCCTGCAAGCACATTTCCTAATGGGAAAGACAGTAATTTAATCCTGCATATATTGTAGCATTGTAATTGTTTAAATTGTACAAAATTATAAAAAACTATAGCATTATTTGAAATGTTATGTTATAATAAATTATCTATATGGGATAGAGGAGGTAATATCGTGTTAGAATATGGTAACGAAAGAGAAATTATAGGCGCAAATATGAAAGTTGTTGGTGTTGGCGGTGGCGGAAATAACGCTGTTGACCGCATGATTGAAGATGGACTTTCAGGCGTTGAATTTATAGCAGTTAATACAGATAAACAGGTTCTTTTCGGCGAAAATGGAACAAAAGCAGGCGGCAAAATCCAGATTGGTGAAAAGCTCACAAGAGGTCTTGGCGCAGGTGCAAATCCCGAAGTTGGTCAGAAAGCAGCCGAAGAAAGCCGCGATGAAATCAAGCAGGCTATCCAGGATGCCAATATGGTATTCGTTACAGCCGGTATGGGCGGCGGAACCGGAACCGGCGCAGCTCCTATCGTTGCTTCAATAGCAAAGGAAATGGGTATCTTAACAGTTGGTGTTGTTACCAAACCCTTTGGTTTTGAAGGCAAGCAGAGAATGGCTCGTGCTGAAGAAGGTATTGAAGCATTAAAAGATTGCGTTGATGCTCTTGTTGTTATCCCCAACAATAAGCTTCTCGATATATGTGACAGAAAAACATCCATGAAGGATGCTTTCAAAATGGCAGACCAGATTTTAAGTCAGGGTGTTAAAGGTATTTCCGATCTTATCACAAGCCCCGGCTACATCAACCTCGACTTTGCCGATATTTCTGCAGTTATGAGAAACACCGGTGTTGCTCATATGGGTATTGGCCGTGCTTCAGGTGATAATCGTGCTGAAGAAGCAGTTAAAGATGCTATCTACAGTCCTCTTCTTGAAACAACAATCGATGGTGCCAAGAAGGTTGTGTTAAATGTTGCAGGTAATGGTGATTTAGGTCTTATGGAAATCGAGCAGGCATCTGAGCTTGTTCATCAGCTTGTTGATCCTGATGCAAACATCATCTTCGGTACATCAATCGACGAATCTCTCGGCGATGAAATCGTTATAACTGTTGTTGCAACAGGCTTTGAAGACGGAAAATCCAAAAAAGAAGAAGGACAGAATATGGAATCCTTCGAATCAAACGATTTCGAAATTCCCGATTTTCTTAACAGAAACTAATTAATTTAAAAATATGCTGTATATGTTAAATGTACAGCATATTTTTTAAAATCCAAACCATATAGGAGGCACAATTATGAGGTGTCCATATTGCGACTATCTTGAAAGTAAGGTTATAGATTCCCGACCAATTGACGACGGTTCTTCCATCAGACGCCGACGCGAGTGTTTAAAATGCGAAAAGAGATTCACCACCTATGAGCAGGTTGAATCAGTTCCGCTTATTATCATAAAGAAAGATGGCAAACGCCAGACATATAACAGACAGAAGCTTCTCAATGGTATTCTTCGTGCCTGCGAAAAAACTCCGGTCACCTTTGCTCAGGTTGAGGGCGTTGTTCTCGAAATAGAGAGCATACTCAATAATTCTCTCGACAGAGAGATTTCCTCAACACAGATAGGTGAGCTTGTTATGGATAAGCTCAAAAAAATCAATGACATAGCCTATGTGCGTTTTGCATCTGTTTACCGCGAATTCAGGGATATTAATTCCTTTATGGAAGAGCTTTTAACTCTTAATTCAAAAAAAGATTAATTAGTGTGGATGTAAAAGAATTATAATTTTTTTACATCCATTTTTCTGTAGGAAATTTTATACTGAATTTTATTTGCAGGATAAGTAGTATATCAGATTACACATACAAAATACAATAGGGAAATATTTATGATAAAAATAGGTAATATACAATTAAAAAATAATATATTTTTAGCTCCTATGGCAGGTGTAACCGATTTGGCTTTCAGGCTTATCTGCAAAAAATGGGGAGCTGGTCTTGTCTTTAGCGAAATGGTCAGCGCCAAAGCTCTTCATTATAACGACCGCAAAACTCTGGAGCTTTTAGCAACAGATCCCGCTGAAGCACCCCTTGCTGTTCAGATTTTTGGCAGGGAGCCGGAAATTATGGCAGAAGCGGCAGGAAAGCTTGAGCAGATGGGTATTAAGCTTTTAGATATTAATTTTGGATGCCCTGCCCCAAAAATAACAGGCAACGGGGAGGGGAGTGCTCTTTTAAAAGAACCCAAAACAATCGGTGAAATTGTTAAAGCGGTAAGCGGCGAGGTTAAAATCCCCGTTATGTGTAAAATAAGAGCCGGCTATGATGAATTTGCCGATGTTTGCGAAATAGCAAAAATAATAGAAGATAATGGCGCAAGTGCCATAACAGTTCACCCCCGAACAAGAAAAATGTTTTATTCCGGTATTGCCGACAGAAGCAAAATTTCAGATGTCAAAAAAGCTGTTTCCATTCCTGTTATAGGCAATGGCGACATCACAGATGCCGAGAGTGCCTGCGATATGTTTAGTAAAACAAATTGTGATGCAGTTATGGTAGGCAGAGGCAGTCAGGGCAATCCATTCATATTCACTCAGATAAATGAATATATGGAATATGGATTTTGTAAAACTCATATATCCCATAAAGAAAAGCTTCAGTATATGAAAGAGCATCTTGCGCTTCTTATAAAGCTAAAGGGCGAGTATGTGGGCGTAAGAGAAGCAAGAAAGCATGTTGCATGGTATACAAAGGGAATGCATGGCGGGGCAACTCTTCGCGCGGAAATATTCAAAACTGAAACCGGCGAAAAGCTCATATCAGTAATAGAAGAATATAAAAATTTTATTTCAGAAAGGGAAGATGCGCAGTGAAAAAATCAAGCAAAATAATGGCAGTCTGCTTTTCTGTGGCAGCGATAGCCGCGGCGGCAGGAATAATATATTTAAGCACAAATCAGTCTGAGAAAAAATACGCATGCATCTATCAGGACGGAGTTTTAGTGCATAAAATCAATATTTCCGATGTTGAAAAACCCTACACAGTAACCGTTGGAAGCAATGTTATTTTAGTTGAAAAAGGGCAGATTTCCATGACAGATGCCGACTGCCCCGATGGTCTTTGCATAAAGCAGGGTGCCATAACCGGTGATGCAAGACCTATAGTATGTCTTCCGAATAATGTTGTTATAAAGCTTACCAACGATGAAAACGACATAGATGCAATAAGCGGAGAATAAAATGAAAAAAACAAAGGGATTTTATCTTGTTTTTATTTCAGTTATGGCATCTCTTTCCCTTGGTCTCTATACCCTTGAGAGCCTTATTCCGCCGATTGTTCCTGTGCCGGGTGTAAAGCTAGGTCTTGCAAATGTCATAACTCTTATCTGCCTTTATATGATTGGAACAAAAGCATCCTTCGCGGTTGTTTTAATAAGAATACTTTTATCTTCGCTGCTTTTTGGCCAGCCGGTATCCTTGGTTTTCAGTTTGTTTGGCGGAATTCTTTCATTTCTTGTTATGGCAATATTAAAGAGATTTTTATGTGAGGAAAATATCTGGGCAATAAGTGTTTTTGGTGCTTTTGCCCATAATCTGGGGCAGATTATTGCGGCTGTTATAATAACAAGCCAACTTAGCATAGCATATTATTTTCTTTTTCTTATAATATCCTCGGTCATAACAGGGGTGTTTACGGGAATCTGCGCTCAGACTGCGGTAAAAAAACTTAAGAAATTTATTTGATATAAATAATTGTAGTTTTCAAAAAAGATTTCTTTTCTGCACCGGTAGTGACGGAAAAGAAATCTTTTTGTGTCTTGATTATATTTTAACAATGTGGTAAAATAATATAGTTGATTATTATAACTAATGGAAAGGAAGTATAAAAATGAGCGAAGAATGTACACACAATTGTGAAACCTGCTCTGCAAATTGCTCTTCAAGAAAGGAAGAACCCCAGAGTTTTATAGAAAAACCAAACCAGATGAGTAAAATCGGTAAGGTTATAGGCGTTGTCAGCGGTAAAGGCGGTGTTGGAAAATCTCTTGTAACATCTCTTTTGGCTGTTAATATGAAGAGAAAAGACTATAGCACCTCTATCCTTGATGCCGATATAACCGGACCTTCAATTCCAAAGGCTTTTGGTCTTACCCAGAAAGCTCAGGCAAACGAATTTGGTCTGCTTCCTGTAAGAACCAAAACAGGAATAGATGTAATGAGCATTAATCTTCTTTTAGAAAATGACACAGACCCCGTTGTATGGCGCGGTCCTGTTATCGGCGGCACAGTTAAGCAGTTCTGGACAGATGTTATCTGGGACACAGAATATATGTTTATTGATATGCCTCCCGGAACAGGTGATGTTCCTCTCACAGTATTCCAGTCTATCCCTGTTGATGGAATAGTTATAGTAACATCTCCCCAGGAGCTTGTTTCAATGATAGTTGGCAAAGCTGTTAAAATGGCTCAGCTTATGAATGTGCCGATTATAGGTATTGTTGAAAATATGTCTTATTTCAAGTGTGAAGATTGTGGCAAAGAGCATAAAATCTATGGTGAAAGCCATATTGAAGAAATTGCTGCAGCCCATGGTATCACAAATATCAGCCGCCTTCCCATTAACCCCAAAATTGCAGGTGGGGTAGACGCAGGCCTTATTGAGCTTTATGAAGGCGATTGGCTTGATAATATGACAGATGCAATAGAAGCTCTTTAAAGGATAAAGCTATGACTAAAACAAACGCAATGCGAATGCTTGATAAGGCAAAAATTCCTTATGAAGCTCTGGAATATAAGGTAGACGATGACGACCTTTCGGGAGTTACAATAGCAAAATCTGTAGGCCTTGATTGCAGCATGGTTTTTAAAACCTTAGTTGCAAAAGGGGATAAAACAGGCCCTATAGTTATGTGTATTCCTGCCGATAAGGAGATTGACCTAAAAAAAGCGGCTCAGCTATCCGGCAACAAAAAGATAGAAATGATTCATGTAAAAGATTTGTTGGCTTTAACGGGCTATATCCGCGGCGGTTGTTCACCTGTTGGGATGAAGAAAAAGTTTACAACCTATTTTAACGATACATGCCAGGATTTTGAAAAAATAACCATAAGTGCAGGTATTAAGGGCTGTCAGCTCCTTGTTTCATCAAAAGCTCTAATAGAATATACCGGGGCTGTTGTTTGCGACCTAATAAAAAAAGAGGAATGATAAAAAGTGAAAAATAAATTTTTAAAATTTATTTCTGTTATCTGCGTTTTAAGCCTTGCGCTTTCTCTTGGTGCATGCACCGATGAAAAGGCTGAAAAAAACGAAAAACCAAAGATAAATGGTGAGGTAGTTGGAAACAGAATCTACCCTGACTTATTAAAGGTAGAACTCAGAAAAGCATCAAGCGAGCTCACAAAATGCAAAACAGAGGAAATGCTTGTGGATTGCCTGGAGGCTTTTGCCAACCCCAATGCAAACGAATTTGATGCGATTTCCATTCTGGGAAAATTCCGCTATAATGAAAGCTATAATAAGCTTCGCCAAAGAATGTTTGATGCAACAAAACAGTGGCATGCCCATATCGTTAAATATGTTGGTTCAAAATGCACAGTAGAAATAGAACTTGCAGAAAAAACAGCAATAGATTTATCCGATGAAAAGGTTAAGGAATGGAACCTTGCAAATGGAGTAGAAGCCGAGGGCTATTCAAATCTTAAATGCATTGTTTCCACAAACTATGCGGTCAACACAGTTAAAATGAGCTTTGATATTGTAAAGCTCGATGGTGAGTGGTATCTTGCAAACACGGGAACTATTAAAAAATTGCAAGACGCCATTACAACAGATATATATAAGTGATTTAAAAGAGCTTGCAGATAAAAATGCAGGCTCTTTGTTTAATGTTCAAAAACTTAGTTTTACATAAAAACAATTTTGTATAAAATTAACATTATAGTCCTATTGAAAAATTATGTCGTTTTTGCTATAATAATATAATATCCAGGTAAAAGAGGTGCCAAGTATGACAGGTGAAGGAATTGTATCAGCTGTAAATGGCGATAAAGCCATTGTCACAATTTCAAAATCTTCAGCATGTGGTCATGACTGTGCCTCGTGTGGTGCTTGCTCCAACCCCAGCTATGAGATAAGCGTTTTAAATAAAATAGGGGCAAGGGCAGGGGACAGAGTCATTATAGAAAGTAAAACCTCACTTGTGCTTCTGGCAAGCTTTATTCTCTATATCATCCCTGTTTTAATTCTTATTATAGCCGCATTAATTTGTGAACACTATTCACTTGGAGCATACAGCATCCTGATTTTTGCAGCTTTGGGTGCAGGGTGGTTTTTAATCATTAAGCTTACAAATAAAAAGCTTAGAATAAACAATTCCATAATAAAGATTGTTGAAGAATCCAAAAAGGATTGATTATATGAAAAAAATTAACATCATAACAGGTCATTATGGCAGCGGGAAAACAGAATTTGCCATAAACTATGCTCTTAAATTAAAGGATGTATATGGCTCATCTGTTATATGCGATATGGACATTGTAAACCCATATTTCCGCACAAACGATGCAGTAGATTTTCTGAAAAAAGAAAATGTAAATGTTATTGCTCCCGAATACGCCAACACCAATCTTGACCTTCCAAGCCTTCCAAGCGATATAATTTCAGTATTTTCCGAAAATTCTCCCCCCTCTGTTTTAGATGTTGGTGGCGATGATGACGGAGCTATCGCTCTTGGTCAGTTTTATCCCTATATTTCAAAAGAAGACTATGAAATGTTTTTTGTTATAAATGCTCTTCGTCCCGATACATCTAATTCAGACGACATAATAAAGCTTATAAAGGACATTGAGTATGTTTCAAGATGCAAGGTAACATCAATTGTAAATAACACCAACCTTTCATACCTTTCATCAGTAAAAGATATAACAGATTCCTTGAAGCTTATAGATGAAGTATCCCATTTAACCGGGATAAAGGTTAAATATATATCCGGCACAGAAGATATATTAAATAAGCTCCCAGGAGAATTAAAAGAAAAGCTTTTCCCCCTAAAGTTATTTATGCAATTGCCATTTGATGCATTTGCTTAATATATAATTTAATATAATAACAGTAGTAAATTTAAATCCCTTAAAGGAGGCTTTAAATATGGCAAAAGTTAGTTTCAGAGAAGACAGATGTAAGGGCTGCGGTCTTTGCGTTGAGGTTTGTCCCAAAAAGATTGTTAAAATGGCAACCGACAGAATCAATGCAAAAGGTTTTCACCCTGCAACAGTAGAAGAACAGGATAAATGCATAGGATGTGCTTTTTGTGCTACCATGTGTCCTGATGTTGTAATCGAAGTTGAGAGATAGGTTCAAAGGAGGTTTTTAAAGTGAGCAAAGTTTTAATGAAAGGTAACGAAGCTCTGGCAGAAGCTGCAATAAGAGCCGGCTGTCGTCATTTCTTCGGTTATCCTATCACCCCTCAGACAGAGGTTAGTGCATATATGGCAAAGAAAATGCCAAAAATTGGCGGAACATTTTTGCAGGCAGAGAGTGAAGTTGCCGCAATAAATATGGTATATGGTGCAGGCGGAGCAGGTGTCAGAGTAATGACAAGCTCATCATCTCCCGGAATAAGCTTAAAGCAGGAAGGTATTTCCTATATTGCAGGTGCTGATGTTCCATGCGTAATTGTAAACATTGTAAGAGGCGGTCCGGGCCTTGGCGGTATTCAGCCTGCTCAGTCCGACTATTTCCAGGCAACAAAAGGCGGCGGTCATGGTGATTATCATCTCGTTGTTTTGGCCCCCAGCTCAATTCAGGAAATGGTTGATTTAACAAGCGATGCTTTTGATATTGGTGATAAATACAGATGCCCCGTTATGATTATGGGTGATGGTATGCTCGGTCAGATGATGGAGCCTGTTGAATTCAAAGATGCCGACATAAATGAGCTTCCCGAAAAAGAATGGGCAACAAGCGGAACAGGAATGAAGAGAAAGAAAAATATCATAAATTCTCTTTTCCTTGAAGCATCTGAGCTTGAAAAGCTTGTTTTAGAGCGTCAGAAGAGATACGAAGAAATTGCTAAAAACGAAGTTCGTTATGAAGCGGTAGATACCGAAGATGCAGATGTTATCCTTGTTGCTTATGGCACAACATCCCGTATCGCAAAAACAGCTATGGCAAAAGCGAAGGAAATGGGCTTAAAGGTTGGTATTATCCGTCCTATAACACTCTGGCCCTTCCCATTTGAAGCATTTGATAAAGCCTTAAATGGCAAAGAGAAAAAATTCCTCTGTGTTGAAATGAGCACAGGTCAGATGGTGGAAGATGTTAAGCTGGCTGTAGGCGACAAAGCCCAGGTTCACTTCTTCGGAAGAACCGGCGGTATCGTTCCCACACCAAAAGAAATATTAAATAAAATCATAGAGCTTGGAGGTAATAAATAATGGAAAAAGTTTTTCAGAAACCCCACGCGCTCAGCGATGTTCCTTTTCATTATTGCCCCGGATGTCCTCATGGCATAGTGCATCGTCTTGTTGCTGAAGTAATCGACGAACTTGGAATCGAAGGCGACACAATAGGTGTTGCACCTGTTGGATGCTCCGTTATGGCATACAATTATTTTGAATGTGATATGCAGGAAGCTGCCCATGGCAGAGCTCCCGCTGTTGCCACAGGTATAAAAAGAGCACGCCCCGATAAAGTGGTATTTACATACCAGGGCGATGGTGACCTTGCTGCTATCGGTACTGCAGAAACAGTTCATGTTGCTGCAAGAGGCGAAAATGTAACCACAATCTTTATCAATAATGCAATCTATGGTATGACAGGCGGTCAGATGGCTCCCACAACTCTCCCCGGTCAGGTAACACAGACTTCTTCTTATGGCAGAGATGTTAAAACCCAGGGTAACCCCATAAAAGTAAGCGAAATGCTTGCAACCTTAGATGGTCCTGCATATATCGAAAGAGTTACAGTTGACACAATTCCCCACATCAAGCAGGCTAAAGCCGCAATCAAAAAAGCTTTCCAGATGCAGATTGATAAAAAAGGCTTCTCTCTTGTAGAGGTTGTTTCAACCTGTCCTACAAACTGGGGTATGTCTCCTCAGGAATCATTCCAGTGGATGAGAGACAATATGCTCAAAAAATATCCTTTAGGTGTTTATAAAGATATTACCAAAGAAGAGGAGGCAAAATAATATGACTTTTGAAACAATATTTGCCGGCTTCGGCGGTCAGGGTATACTTTTTTCCGGTAAGGTTGTTGCTTATGCAGGAATGATAGAAGGAAAAAATGTTTCTCATCTTCCTTCCTATGGCCCCGAAATGCGCGGAGGCACAGCTAACTGCAGCGTTATAGTATCCGATGAGAGCGTTGCATCACCAATCATAACAGAGCCTGAGCTTTTGGTTGTTATGAATGGCCCCTCGCTTGATAAATTTGAAAATGCAGTTCTTCCCGGCGGAAAAATCTTTATAGATTCCACCCTTATCTCAAGAGAATGTGAAAGGGAAGATGTTGCATCCTTCAGAATCCCGGCTACCCAGATGGCAAACGACATGGGAATACCTAAGCTTGCCAATATGATTATGGTAGGTAAGCTAATCAAAGAAACAAATATGTTTACCTGGGATCAGCTTGTTGGAGCTGTAACAAAGCTTGTTCCACCAGCAAAGGCTGCAATGCTTGAAAGTAATATAAAGGCATTAGAAGCAGGATATAACTTTTAAGGAAATGTAAAAAAAGTCCAGACCGCAAAAGGCAGAAATAAATTTGGGTTTAATGGATTAATTTGCTTTAAATTAATAGTTTATATGTAGAAAAAATATCGTAGTTTTACGATATTTTTTCTGGTTATATTGCCTTTTGCTATGAACAAATCTCACCGCTCGCAGTACTTTTGTACAGCTTCGGGTTACCACCCCAAGTAAAATAAATTTTACTTGGGGTTCGATTTGTCCATTCTGAATCATTTTTTACTATTTCCTACTATTTCCTACTAAAAATAAAGAAGGTAAAACAAGCGTTTTACCTTCTTTATTTTTATAGCTTATTTATAGTTTCTGCATATCTCACAGTTTCCATAGCATCTTTGGCATATTTGTCCGCACCAATCATCTTTGCATATTCTTCTGTCAGAACAGCTCCGCCGACAACCGTCTTAACTTGTGGGCAGTTTTTCTTTAAAAGCTTAACGGTTTCCTCCATTGCAGGAACAGTTGTTGTCATAAGAGCGCTAAGTCCAGCAATTGGAGCATTGTGCTTTTTAACTGCTTCCACCACAGCCTCCGGCTCCACATCCTTCCCCAGGTCTACAACATTAAATCCATAGTTTTCTAAAAGCACCTTAACAATGTTTTTTCCAATATCGTGGATATCTCCTTTAACTGTTGCAATAACAAAACTGCATTTGCTTTCCTTTTTGCCACCCGATGCAGCAATTTTGTTTTTAACCTCGTCAAATGCCGTCTTTGCAGCTTCGGCGCTTATGAGGAGCTGAGGAAGAAAAACCTTTTTTTCTTCAAACCCTTTTCCAACAATATCGAGAGCAGGAACAATTTCATTATTTATTATATCAAGGGGAGATAAAGCTTCCAGAAGCTTTTTTGTATGACTTCTGGATTCATTTAAAAGCCCTTTTATAATAGCATTTTTAAGTCCGCTTTTTTCTTCGGTGCTTTCTGTTTTTTTATCGGTTCCGACCGTCTCCGAAATTGTCACATTTGATGCAAAATCAATATATCCGGAGCAGTTTTCGTCATTTCCCGAAAGTGCCATAAAGCACCTGTATGCCTTGATCATTTCAACGCTGTGAGGATTTATTATTGCGGCAGAGAGTCCTTTTCCCATAGCAAGGGTATAGAAGGAAGAATTAATAAATTCTCTTTGGGGCAGACCAAATGAGATATTTGAAACCCCCAAAACTGTGTTTCCCCCTGCTTTTCTTATTGCTTCTAGTGCATCAAGAGATACCTTTGCGCTATTCTTGTCGGCGCTTATTGTCATTGCCAGGGTGTCTATTATAATATCCTTTTTCTTTATGCCATATTTTTCAGCTTCACGGTAGATTTTTTCTGCTATTTCAATTCTTCCATCTGCAGTTTTTGGGATTCCATTTTCATCAAGAGTAAGAGCAACAACTAAACCACCATATTTTTTCACCAATGGAAAAACAGCATCCATGCTTTCTTTCGTTCCATTAACAGAATTCACCATAGCTTTTCCGTTGTATAACCTTAGGGCAGTTTCCATAGCCTCTTTGTTTGTGGTGTCTATCTGCAATGGCAAATCAGTCACAGCCTGCAATGAGACCACAACCTTTTTCATTGTAGTAGCTTCGTCAATTTCAGGAAGACCAACATTAACATCAAGCACATGAGCCCCGGCTTCCTCCTGATTTAATCCCACATTTAAAATATAGTCAATATCATTATTTCTTAGTGCTTCTTTAAATAGCTTTTTGCCTGTGGGATTAATTCTTTCACCGATTATAACAGGTGTTTTCCCGAATTTCACTGCATGGGTATATGAGGATATAACAGAAATATTTTTTTCGCAGATTTTTTTGGGGGTGAGCTTTGATAGCTTACTTATCATAGCTTTCATATAATCAGGCGTTGTTCCGCAGCATCCTCCTGCCACATGTATTCCGCATCCTGCAATATCTTTCATCAGATTTGCAAATTCGTCTTCATCAATGTCATAAACAGTTTCCCCATTTTCTATCTTTGGAAGTCCGGCATTGGGGCAAACTATAACAGGAAGCGATGAGGAAGCGACTATTCTTTCAATAATTGGTTTCATATCCTTTGGTCCAAACGAACAGTTAAGCCCGATGGCATCAGCACCAAGCCCTTCCACACAGGCAACAACTGCTTCAGGAGAAGCACCAGTCATAAGCTTTCCCGATTTGTCATAAGCATTTGTAACAAATACGGGTAATGATGAATTTTCCTTAACACCAAGTATTGCTGCTTTTGTTTCGTAGAGGTCGTTTATGGTTTCAATAAGGCAAAGGTCTGCTCCCAAATCGTTTCCAATTGCTGCCACCTCACCAAAGAGCGACACAGCATCCTCAAATTCCATATCACCAAGAGGCTTTAAAAGCTTTCCGCAGGGACCGATGTCAAGAGCTATGTAGATGTCGTCTTTTCTTCCTGATAGCTTAATTGCCCTTTTTGCATTTTCAAATGCAGCCTCTATAACAGCTCTCAGCTCAAGTTTATCGGGAAATTTAATCCTGTTTGCGCCAAAGGTGTTGAGCTTTATGATATTGCACCCTGATTTTAAATAGGCAAGATGAATATCCGTTATAATATCGCTGTGAGATATATTCCAGCTTTCAGGAAGCTCATTTGGTTTTAAGCCTTTTTTCTGGAGGATTGTTCCCATTCCACCTTCAAAAAAGAGCATTTCTTTTCCAAGTTTTTTTAATATGTCCATAAAAAATCTCCTATCTTCTGAATTCGCAGTTTGTTTTGTTGCATAATTCGCATCCCTGTTTAATGCAGGATAAAGCCAAATCTGATGCACCCATTATAGCAGTTATTGATTTTGAAGGCGTCATCATAAACATATCTGTCAAGTTAATTCCGCATAGCTTTGTAGCATCGGTCAATCCAAGAAAAAAGCTTTGGTTTTCCAGGCTTAAATCACCATATCCGGGGCTGAACCTTGGCATAGGATACAGCTTTTCTTTTTTAAATTCCTTTTTTATCTCATCACAAAACACATCGGCATACTTTTCAATCATTGCAGTGGCTATTGCATTTATGCAAAGAGCCGCCGAAGGTCTTTTAAGAGAATACTTTGAAATCAGTCTGTCGGGTTCCATGCCAAGAGTGAGAGAAAAAATAATAGCATTGCCGCATGATTTGAGGTTTTTAAAAAGTGCTTTTGATTTTAATTCTATTCCTTCAATAAAAACAGAGTCATCTTTTTTTTGAAGCTCAAAAAAAGCAAAGCTCCCTCTTGGTGATGCGGCATTTTTAACAATCGGCAAAAACTCATCAATAAGCTTAGTTTCGTTTTCGCTTTCTTTATCGCATGCCATATATCTGAGTATTTCTCTGCGAAGTGGGTTTATATCTTCTGCATCATAGTAATGCGAGAAAACAGTATTTTTTTTCATAGCCTTTTTCTCCATAATAAGTATAAACTTATTATATAACAACAAAACAAAAAATTCAATAAAATAAAAAACAGCTGTAAAAAATTCTTCCGAACTTTTTACAGCTGTTTTTACTGATTTTATTAGTTGTTCTGATTATTCTGATTATTATTCTGCTGGTTATTGTTCTGATTGTTCTTGTTATTATTGTTGTTATTGTTTTTCTGGTTTTCTTTTTTAGTCATTGAAAACACCTCCAGCTATATTGTTACCTTTTATTTAAGAAAAATTCATAATTATTATTCTCAGCACTTTTCTCAGCACTTTTTGTCATTTAATCTTGAAAATGAATATAAAATGTGTTACAATATTTTTTAGAATATTTTAAGTAATGGTGCATTAATTTTTTGAGGTGAATTTATGATAGGTTATTATAATGTATCTGTGGTATTAACATATCTAAGTCTCTTCTCGGCAGTATATGGCATGACAGAAGCATTAAGAGGCGACCCGAAGGTTGCTCTTATCTGCCTTATGTTCTGCGGACTTTGTGATATGTTCGATGGAACAATTGCCCGCAGATGCAAGCGCACTCCCGACGAAGAAAGCTTTGGAATTCAGATAGATTCCCTTTGTGATCTTGTGTGCTTTGGTGTGTTTCCTGCTATGCTGGGCTATGGAATAAAGGAAATATCAGTTAGTGCATTTGATATTTTAGCTTCTGCAGTCTTTGTTCTTGCTGCAATTATAAGGCTTGGCTATTTTAATGTTCAGGAAATCAACCGCAAGCAAAATGAAGGCGGTAAAAGAGAATACTATGAAGGTCTTCCGGTTACATCAGTTGCCCTTCTTCTGCCTGTTATATTTTTAATGGGAAGATATATTAAAAGGATTTCCACAATAAATATCTATAGCGTTGCACTTCTTGTTATAGCTGCTTGTTTTGTTTCAAAATTTAAAATTAAAAAACCCTATATGCATGGTCTTATCGCCACAGCTTTTGTAGGGCTTTTAGTATTTTTGCTTATCTTAAAAGAAGGGGACAAATTTATATAATGCCAGATAAATTATATACAACACTACCCGGAAGAATTCTTCTTAGATTACTCACAACACCTGCCATTTCAAAGATGGCAGGTTCATTTATGAACAGCTATCTTTCAAAGTTTATTATTGAGCCGTTCATAAAGAAAAATTCAATAGATATGAGTGATTATAAAATTGAAAACTGGAAATGCTTCAATCATTTCTTCACCCGTAATCTTCGTCCAGGCAAAAGGCCGGTTGATATGAATCCCATATCTCTTATTTCGCCCTGCGACGGGTATTTAACTGCATATAACATAACTCCTGACAGCAGCTTTGAAATTAAAAACACAAGCTATTCCCTTAGTGAGCTTTTGCACAATCCTTCTCTTGCATCAGAATATGAAGGTGGTCTTTGCCTTGTTTTCAGGCTCACTCCGTCAGATTATCATCGTTATATTTATCCCGATACAGGAGCCAAACTGAAAAATATTTCCATTCCCGGAGTATTCCACACAGTCCGCCCGATAGCATTTGAAAAGTATCCTGTTTTCAAAACCAACAGCCGCGAATATACCATCCTTGGCACAAACAATTTTGATGATGTTGTGTTTATGGAGGTGGGAGCAATGCTTGTTGGAAAAATCGTCAATTATCATCAGGAATATACCTTCACCCGTGGTGAAGAAAAGGGGTTGTTTGAATTTGGCGGTTCAACAATTATTATGCTCATAAAAAAAGATATTGCTCTTATCGATACCGAAATAAAATCCGCCAGCAACAGGGGAGAAGAATATAAGGTTAAAATGGGAGAAAGTATAGGAGTTAGAATATAGAAAAAGATATTAGCATAAAATATGCGAATATCTTTTTAGTGAATAGATAATAGTGAAAAGTGAATAGGTACGGTTGGGTTTGTAAAAACACTTTGTTTTTACAAACCCTTTATTTTTTAAAAAAATTACTTGACAAAATTAAAAACATAGTGTATTCTAACTGTACTAGGACACATAATACAGTTGAAAGGAGTGATTAAATGATAACTCTCGACTATAAAGACAGCCGCAGTCTTCATGAGCAGATAGAAGATGGAATAAAAAATCTTATCATAAATAAGGTTTTGTCTGAAGGAGAGCAGCTTCCATCGGTAAGGGAGCTTTCCCTTAGCCTCACGGTAAATCCCAACACAGTCCAGAAAGCGTATAAGCAGCTTGAAATTGACGGGTTTATCTATAGCATAAAGGGCAGAGGTAATTTTGTTGCCCCTGTTTCCCACACCAAGGACAGCAAAAAAATAGCAGAGCTCTATGAAAGTCTTGAAGCATCACTTAAAGCTCTTATGTATCTTGGGGAAGATAAGGGAAAAATAGACAGCGTAATAAGCAAGGTAAAGGAGGAATTTAAATGATAAAGGTCACAAATGTTTCGAAGCATTTTGATAGCTTCAAAGCTCTCGATTCCATGACGCTCCATGTCAGAAAAGGCACAATCTATGGTCTGATTGGCCCTAATGGAGCAGGAAAAACCACGGTTATCAACCATATAAACGGTTGCCTTAAGCCTGAAAGCGGAATAATAACTGTGGATAATGAAGAGGTTTATGAAAACGAAAATATCAAAAAGCGTATTTTAAATATATCAGATGATTGGTTTTATTATTCCACCTATAGTATAGGTCAGATGGCAAAGTTCTATAAAGACATCTATCCCGATTTTTCTTTGGAAAGATATGAAAAGCTTAAAGAAATTTTTAAATTCGATGAGAAAAAGCAGATAAGGAAAATGTCTAAAGGTCAGAAAAAGCAGGTTGCTTTCTGGCTTAGTCTTTCGGCAATGCCCGATGTTCTTATTCTCGACGAACCTCTCGACGGTCTTGATCCTGTTATGAGAAAGCAGGTTTTAAGCCTTGTTATTGCCGATGTTGCCGACAGAGAGATGACGGTTCTCGTTTCTTCCCACAACTTAAGAGAGCTGGAAGACATATGCGATTGGGTAGGCATTATTCACGAAGGAAAGCTGATTGCTGAAAAACCTCTTGATGATTTAAAGGGCGGGGTTTGCAAATTCCAGCTTTCATTTAAAGAAGACAGGGAAGAATTCCTAAATTCTCTCCCCGGAATTATGCATATTTCAAAAACCGGCTCTGTCTACAACATAATCATTAAGGGTAATCCCGAAGAAATTCAGAAAATAATAAACGATGAGCAGCCAATACTTTTGGAAAGAGTGAGCCTTACTCTTGAAGAGGTATTTATCTATGAATTGGGAGGTATGGGCTATGACTTTAAAAACATCATTTTTTAATCCCGGTATCTATAAATCTACCATTAAAAGGTATCTATGGGGCAGCATACTTTATTTTATAGCCTTGTTCTTATTGGTTCCGCTTTCTGTGCTTTTAAGCGCTGAAACACATTATCTCCATGTTCCCGATAATTATTTTATGGATAATCCTCTGATTTTAAGAAGCAACTACATGGTTTTCCCCATTCTTCTTGCAATAGCGGTTCCAACTGTTGTTTCTGTTATGATATTCAGATTTATCCATTCCAAAAATCAAACAGTTTTCGTTCATAGCCTTCCTGTCACAAGAAAAGCCAACTACATATCCTCCATCCTTGCCGCCTTCACCCTTATGGCTGTTCCTGTGGTTTTAAATGGAATTATCCTTGTTTTTGTTTCGCTTTTTGGCTATGGCGATTATTTTCAGCCGGCACATTGTATCTTGTGGACAGAATATAATCTTTATACTCTTTTTATAATGTTCTCCTGTGCAGTTTTTGCATCAAACCTGACAGGTAATGGATTTGCAGCAGTCGGAATAAATATTCTTATTCATGTTTTCCTTTTTATTATTGTTGCAGCCTTTGGCACAATGGCAGAAAAATTCATCTATGGCTACACCCAGATTGACACCATCTTTGAAACTATTGCAAATAACAACTTTGTCTATTTTACATTTGGTCTATCCGATAAATATTTCCGCGAAAAAATTGAAGCATGGAAATATATTGAGTTTTTTCTGGCATCTATTGTGTTATATGTTTCTTCCTATTATCTCTATAAAAACAGAAAGCTTGAAACATCAGGCGATGTTGCAGCCTTTGCTTGTCTTCACAGCATATTAAAATATTCTGTAACCTTCCTTGCCGCGTCTTTATGCTTTGTTGTATTTTCTTCATATATCGGAGAAAACAACATAGTTTTTGCCATCATCGTTATAATCATAAGCCTTGTGGCTTATGTTGCCTCGGAGATGCTTCTAAAGAAAACGCTAAATATTTTCTATTCCTGGAAGGGATATTCTGTATTTGCTATTTTGTTTGCTTTAATGGTTGCATTTGTATCTCAGACCACATTTTTTGGCTTTGAAACCCGTATGCCTGAAAAGGAAGAAATAAAGCAGGCTACGATTTATAATTATTATTACGGACCGGAAGAACCTTTTTGTGAAAATGAAAAAATAATAGATATGACTCTTTCCCTTCACAGCGAATTTGCCAAAGGGCAGATTCCTAAAATAAGCGGAAGAGCCTACTATGGCGATGAAGAACCTTTAACAAATCTGCATATAAAATATAAGCTCAAAAATGGAAAAACATTAGAGAGAAAGTATATAGTTCCCCACGATAAATGCAATAAGGTTATGGAAGAACTCTATGAAGTGGAGGATTATAAAAAGAAATGCGAAATAATCTTCATGGAGGATTCCAAAATAACAAATGTATTTGTTGACCATGAGTATGCAATTGAAAACTACAGGGAGTTTATTGAAGAAGTCCGCAAGGATGTTTTAAGCCTTGGCTATAATGAGCTTTATTACTACGATTCCGTGGGCGATGAAACCATATATTCCATAAGGCTTCAGTATAACACAGAGGAAAAAGAAACAGGTGAGGTAGTTGCTGTTGTAAACTATAATTATATAACAATCAATAAACGCTATGTAAATGCAATAAAATGGCTTGACGAAAATGGGTATAAAGAGCATGCGAGAATAAGCTCACAAATGTATGAAAAATAAAAAATAAGAAATCAGCTTAAGCTGATT
This sequence comes from Clostridia bacterium, assembly GCA_045644205.1. Taxonomy (GTDB): domain Bacteria; phylum Bacillota; class Clostridia; order UMGS1810; family UMGS1810; genus RGIG1828. The sequence continues at coordinate 51,373 of JAZRGM010000011.1, forward strand.
TCTTATTTTTTACTTAATTTAAAGATGTATACATTCCATATAACTTCGAATACTCTCCGCCTTTTTCGATAAGCTCCTTGTGGGTTCCGCTTTCTGTGATTCCTTCTTCTGTCAACACAATTATCCTTGTTGCATTTTTAATTGTTGTGAGCCTGTGGGCAATTGTGAAGGTGGTTCTTCCTTTTGCCAGGCGTTCAAGAGATTTCTGAACAATAAGCTCACTTTCGTTATCAAGAGCGCTTGTCGCCTCGTCGAGAATAAGAATTGGCGGATTTTTAAGAAATACTCTTGCAATGGATATTCTTTGCTTTTGTCCGCCCGAGAGCTTTAAGCCCCTTTCACCCACATAGGTGTTGTATCCTTGGGGCAGGCTCATTATAAAATCATGAGCTCCCGCATTTTTTGCAGCTTCAATAATTTCTTCGTTTGATGCGTTTTCGCAGCCATAGGTGATATTTTCTCTAACCGTTCCGCTGAAAAGATACACATCCTGCTGAACAACTCCGATATTATCTCTCAAGGATTTAAGGCTCATATCCTTAATTGATATTTTGTCAATTGTAATATCGCCTTCGGTTAAATCATAAAACCTTGGAATAAGATTGCATAGCGTTGTCTTTCCGCCGCCAGATGGCCCCACAATGGCAATGTTGTCACCCCTTTTAACATCAATGTTAATATGAGATAAAACCTCACTATCCTTGTCGGAATATGAAAAGGTAATGTCTTTAAATGAAATATCGCCTTCAAGAGTTTTGATTTCTATTGCATCTTCCTTGTCAAATATATCAGGAGTTTCATTCATTATTTCGTTAAATCTTTCAATCCCTGTTATACCTCTCTGAAATTGCTCTGTAAATTCCACAAGTCGTCTTATTGAAGCAATAAGAGTCTGGATATAGAGAAAATATGCGATTAAGTCTGCAGCATTAATTTTTTTATACACCATAAAAAGCGAACCTGCAATAAGCACCGCCACATACATTATTCCGTCAAAAAACCTGGTCGAAGAATGGAACCTTGCCATATAAACATAGGCATTCTTTTTGGAACGGAAAAATTCCATGTTGCCTTTTTCAAATTTTTCTTCTTCTTTTTCTTCGTTGGCAAAGCTTTTAACCACTCTTATTCCCAAAAGACAATCTTCCACCTGAGAATTTAATTCGCCTATCTGCTCTCTCTGCTTTTTAAAGGCATTTTTCATTCCCTTGCGGAAAAAGATAACTGAAAGCATCATAATAGGGAGTATGGCAAAGATAATAAGAGTGAGCCAGAAATTAACGGAGCTTAAGATAATAAATGAACCGATTATTTTTATTGAGCAGATAAAAATCTCCTCCGGCCCGTGATGGGCAAATTCGGTTATATCAAAAAGGTCGTTTGAAATTCTGGACATTATCTGTCCGACCTTTGCATTGTCATAGTAGTTAAAGGAAAGCTTCATAAGGTGGGAAAACATATCCCGTCTCATATCGCTTTCAATTTTAACTCCCACCACATGCCCCTGATATGACATAAAATAGCAGGCATAGGTGTCAACAAGACGCAGGAACAAATATAAAAGCCCAAGTCTTAAAACGGTGGACAGCAAAAGAGAACCATCGCCAAGCTCTGCCACATTTGTTATGTGTCTCACAATCATAGGAAGCACAAGCTCGCAAACTGTGGATAGCGCAGCAAAGAATAAGTCTAAAAGGATAATGGGTATGTAGGGTTTAAAATATTTTCCAAAGGATTTTAAATTGCCGGAATTTTTTGTAAGTTTCATTTTACCTTTCCTTCTTTCATGCAGATAGATGAATTATAACATAAAAAATAAATATATTCAATAATCTTAACCGTGTTTTTGCATATGCAAAATCTGAAAAGCTTTGAAATTTAGATAAATTATTGTTTATCGCTCGATGCGATAAACAATAATAGATAAAAGA
>JAZRGM010000012.1:0-18433 GCA_045644205.1 Clostridia bacterium
AAGTAATAGGTAATAATGAATAGTGAATAAGTTAGGTTGATTTTCGCCAAAGGGCGAAAATCTTCCATACCTCTTCACTTTTCACTCTTCACTATTCACTGTATTGTTTACCGAACATCGAGTTCGGTAAACAATAATTTATCTTTTAATTAAAACATAGAATTTTCTTTATTTTTAAGATGGCTTATGTAAAGTTTCACATTACTTATTGAAATAAAAGTGTTTTTTATCTTGACATTTTTGTGTCAGAGTGATACATTTGGAATAAGAGGTGATAACTATGCCTACTATTGATGATATAATTAAGCTCTCCGGTGTTTCCAGAAGCACGATAAATCGTTTTCTTGCAGGACAAACCGTCAGGGCAGACAATGCAAAAAAAATAAAAAGTGCGATGAAAGAACTCAACTATCGTCCCGATAAGCTTGTGGAAAAGCGTAATTGCACCATACTCGTTATAAGTGCATCAGGAGATAGGAGGCTTTCGAGCTTTCAGGGATTTGCCGAAATGATGATAGGCATCATCCGCCGCATGGAAGAAGGCGGTGCAACAGTTCTGATGCAGTCCGGTAATAATACTGACAGCAGATATATCCCCCGTGTTGACGGTGTTATTATGTTTGGGCTTAAGTCGGAAAAGGAAGACGAACTCATTGATGCTCTTAAGCTAAGAGGAATTCCCTTTGTTTTTGCCTACCGCGAAATAAATCGTTCAGGGGTTAGCTATGTAACCTGTGACAACTATCACGCCGCTTATGAAATGACAGAAATGCTCATAAAAAAAGGTCACAAAAAAATAGCTGTGTGCGGCGGTGGAACAATAAAACGAAATATGATGGAAAAGCTTCAGGGCTTTAAGGATTGCATGGCGGCATATAATCTGCCTGTTCCTTCATATCTGGCATTTGAAAGTATTGGAGAAGGGATGCGTGCATGGGTGGAGAAGCTTTTAGATGACAGAATAGATTTTTCAGCCTTTTTTGGTCTCACAGATGCATTAGCTGCAAACTTTATGGAAATTGCTCAGGAAAGAGGCTATAAAATCCCTGATGATTTTGCAGTTGTGGGAATGGATGGCACAATGGAAGCTGTATATACCAAACCAAAGCTCACCTCCGTGGCTATTCCTTTTTCGGAAATCGGAAAGCAGGCAGCGGAAGTTATGTTTCAGCTTCTAGATGAGCCGGAAACTGTGTGCATAAGAAAATATTTAAAATATAAAATCACCTGTAGAGAATCTGATTAAAAATTTCAATAACTGAGACAAAAATACCAGTTTTATCAAAAAGATAAAACTGGTATTTTTTTTCGCTTGACACCGATTTTATGGCTATGATACAATAAAAAACACTAAAAATAATGATATTATTTTCCAAAAATTGTTAATTTTGCAGTAGTATAATTGAAACAAAAATGTCAGTAAATGAGATTTTTATCTCAGGAACGGAGAGCGTTTATGAAAAGAAGAATTCAAAGTTTAATATCTCTGGTGCTCAGCTTTATCATTTTAAGCTCGGCATTACCTGTTTTTGCGGCAGAGGAACGCAGTGAAATTGATTTTTCTCAATATGTAAGTGATAAGCATCCAAGACTTTATGTTGACAGCTTTTCAGGTCTTAAAGAAAAATATCTTTCAGACCCACTCACAGCTGGGTGGTATAATGACCTTTTAAACGAGGCTACCGTTATATCAGACGGAGGCGTTATGTGCAATGACGAAGGAAAAAAACTCTATGATATAGAAGTGCTGTCCAATGGCGGAGAAAGAAGAATCATATCCAGTCAGGCTGTTCTGGCAAGATTTTACTGTCTTGCATTTGCTGCTGCCTGTGAAGATAGCAGTGCTCTTGCCGACAGACTGTGGCTTGAGATTGAAGATGCTGTAAATCTTCCAAACTGGAACACACGCCACTGGCTTGAACCTGCAGAAATGATGCATTCAATATCCATTGCCTATGACTGGTGCTATAAATTCTGGACAGATGAACAAAAAAAGCTTATGGAAACTCAGGTCTATGAACTTGGTATTAAAAACGCTGTCAGAGAATACAACGGTGTGCCTCGTTGGTACAAATGGCACTATGGCTTTAAGGGTACCGAGGTAGGCTCCAACTGGACAATTGTATGTAACGCAGGTGTTCTTTTGACATCCCTTGCATTTTATGACACTAATCCCACCTTTTATAATACCAAAATCAATAACGCAGTTCGCTCAATGAAGGCAGGCCTCAATGCTTATTCTTCTGATGGCTCATTCCGTGAAAACCTTACATACTGGAACTATGCCACCCGAAATCTCATAATGGCAACAGATGCATTCGAAAATGCAATAGGCGGAAATTTTGATGCTCTTCCTCCCATTGATGCTCCTTTCCATTATGATTTTACAAAAGCACCCGGCATCAGCATAACCCCCGATTTTCCAATATATGCCAATGGTCCTGCCGGAGTTTTCAACTATGGTGACGCCTCCGGTGGAGCTCTTTCGTCGTCTCCGGCATTTATGTGGCTTGGTAATCGATTCAATAATTCTCACTACACCAAATATCATCTTGATGTTATTGAAAAAAAAGGCCACAGCGGAATAAATCTTGCTCTTGGTCTTTTATGGTATCCCGGAAGACAATCAGAAAAAACTTTGCCGAAGGATAAGCTTTTTGAAGAAAACTTTGTGTCTATGCGTTCCTCATGGGATAATGAAAACTCTCTCTGGATTGCTCTTAAAGGCGGCATAAATGGAAAAGGCCACAACCACTATGACCTTGGTACCTTTGCTCTCGACTTTGGCGGTGTTCGTTTTGCAAAACAGCTTGGTGCAATCGACTATGATGTGGGCGGCAGAAGCAAAGCATATAAAGGCAGAACCGAAGGTCAGAACACCGTTGTTGTAAACCCCGATGAATCTGTGGGCCAGCATACAATAGGTGAATCGGAATTTGAAGGCTTCTATTCCGGTGAGGAAAGCTCCTATGCAGTTCTGAATATGACAGATGTCTATTCAAAAAAGAGTGTTACTGTTTATGATGAAACCGATGAAAGCACAACCACAAATATTGAAGACACAGCTGTAACAAACGCCCGCAGAGGCGTAAGGATGTTTTCCGATAAAACCCGTCTGGTTATTCAGGATGAATTCAAAATGAACACTCCCTCGGAATTCTATTGGTTTATGCACACAGGAGCTTCTATAAGCCTTTATAACAATAATAAAAGTGCGATTCTCAGTCTTGGCGGAAAGTCAGTTTATCTTAATCTGCTTTCAAATGTTGATGCAGCAGAATTTGAGATTATGGAAGCAAAATCCCTTCCCACATCTCCACCACACACAGATAAGTTGGATTCCCATGGCACAAAACTTGCAGTTCATCTCACAGATGTTGAAGATGTAAGCCTTGCTGTGGAGGTGGTTCCATTCCAGAGCGGTGAACCTTCCTTCACACAATACATAACCCCTCTCGATAATTGGCATCCTGAAGCTGATGTTGAAGTGATTGGCAGCAAGGTCCGCGTTTGGGGCGTTGAAAAACAGGGTAGAACAGTTACCATGGTAACCCGTTCTCCTTTGGGCGAGGTTGTTGCAATTGACCAGGCAAAAATAGATGACACAGGAGCCTATAACTTTGATTTTGGTCTCCCCGAAAACTATGAAAATGGTATTTACTCTGTTTTTGTAAACGGTGATTTATATAAGATATTTAATGTCACCGATGGCTATGATGCAGGTGAAATCCCTGTTTCCTATTCCATAAGCTATGAGCTTCCGAAGGGCTTTAATAAGTCTGTGATGGTTGCGGCAGAATATAGCGACAATACTCTGGTTCAGCTTACCAAAGGTAACTATAATCATATGACCATGTCGTCCACCGTAGTCTTCGACAGACCTCCTCAGCAGGGAAGCACCATAAAGTTCCTTTTCCTTGAAGATTTAGATAATCTCACACCCCTTTATCCGGCTAACGAAATCGTCATAAAGTGATAATGAAACTCATAAATCAAAAACTGACACAATCGTGTCAGTTTTTGCAATCTCTATTATGAAATATTCCCTTTACCTTGACAGTATTTTTGCTATCGTGATAAAATTAAATTGCGGAAAAACCTTGAAAACAGGTGCTTTTCCGGTAATAAATGGAAATAATCCGAAACTGATAACAAAGTTTCAATAACTGATACTTTTGTGTCAATATATGGAGGTAAGAATGCAATATACAACTCAGCAATGGAAAGAAATTCACCAAAAACTAATAAATAAAGTCGAATCTCAGAGAAATCGTTATAAAGACGGTTTCCCCGATTTCGTTTTTGAAAGCGATAAATATAAGCTCAGCACTCCTCTTAACTGGATTTCCGGTTTTTGGCCCGGTATGCTCCTTATTGCATATAAAAACACAAAGGATCCCAAAACCCTTGAAGCATTAAGATATTTTGAAAAAATGCAGAACGAAGCATTTTTAAAACCTGAAAAGCTTCACCATGATGTTGGATTTATGTGGTATATCACATCTGCCGAGGATTATAATTTCACCGGGGATGAAGATGCAAAAAAAGCGGCAATGATAGCTTCAATTTTTCTTGCAGCCCGTTTTAATCCAAAGGGAGGATACATAAGAGCCTGGAACGATGATGGCGAAGACCATAAAAAGGCAGGCTGGGCAATCATCGACTGTATGATAAACATTGAGCTTCTCTATTGGGCAAGCATTATATCAACAGATGGCAGATATAAAAACATTGCAAATGCTCATGCTGACAGCACCCTTAAAAACTTTATCCGCCCCGACGGAACAGTTAAACATATTGTGTCTTATAATACCAACACCGGTGAATACATAGAAAACCTAACAGGTCAGGGCTACAGCACCGAATCCTCCTGGACAAGAGGTATGGGCTGGGCGGCTTATGGATTTATAAAAGCCTATACCTACACAGGCGATGAAAGATATAAAGAAGCATCACAAAAAGTTATTGATTGCTTTATAAAGCTTCTTCCTGAAGGCGAAGTTCCTCCCTGCGATTTCTTCCAGCCCAAAGAACCTAACTATCTTGATAGCTCATCAGGTGCAATTGTTGCCTGCGCTATGCTGGATAATGCTTCTCTTTTCCCTGAGAAAAAAGAATATTATTTAACCGAAGCAAAAAAACTTCTCCATACCCTCACAGAAAAATGTGCAGACTTCGACTCTGAAACAGAAGGCGTTTTACGACACGCATGCCAACTTTATCATAGCGGCAGAAAAGACTGCACTCTTATCTATGGTGACTATTATTATATGGAAGCAATAGATAAGCTCTGTAAGCTTATTTAATAACTAACAAATATCAATAGAAGCAATAAATTGTTTTACATCAGAAAGGATGGTTTTATGAAAAAAGCAATTTCACTCGTGCTCTGCTTTGTAATGACACTCTCTCTATTTCTGACATTTGAGCCTCCCAAGGCAAAAGCGGCAGATACCCTGCTGTCTCATATGACAGATAAGCACCCAAGACTACAGGTGACAGATTTTGATGTTATTCGCGAGAAAATCAAAACAGACCCATTCTGCGCTGCACTCTATCAGGGTGTAAAAAACAGGGCGGATGTTCTCCTGACTCAGCCTGCATTTTCCTATAAGGTTGCTGATCTTGAGAAGAATGGTCATAGTCGTGTAATTCCTTCGGCGAGCATTGTTCCGATTTTCTATACTCTGGCACTTGTAACAGAGATAGAAAACGACGAACGCTATCTTGAAAAGCTCTGGCAAGAGGCAGAAACAGCGATAAATCTTCCAAACTGGAACACAGGCCACTGGCTTGATACTGCTCAGATGATTCAGTCTGTTTCCATTGCTTATGACTGGTGCTACCACCGCTGGACAGACGAACAGAGACAAGCATTGGAAAATGGCATAAAAACACATGGCCTTGAACAATCTATCCGTGAATATGAAGGCAACCCTCGTTGGTATCAGTGGCACTCAAGCTTCACAGGTGAAGTTATGGAAAACAACTGGAATATGGTTTGTAACAATGGTGTTATATTTGGTGCCATTGCTTTGGCAGATGTTGAACCCGACCTTTGTGAAACCCTTCTTAATAATGCAATTCGTTCCATAAGTGATGGTTTTCTGGAATGGGCTCCCGATGGTGGTTATCCCGAAGGAAGTGCCTACTGGAAATTTGCTCTCACAAATCTTATTGCATCAAACTCTGCTATAGAAGCAGCATTTGGCGGATTTGAAGGTCTTCCCGAACTGGAAGCACCCCACCAATATGATTTTCTTAAAGCTCCCGGAGTTGGCGATGCAGGTGACTATGCCACATATCTTAAAGGCGTAATCGGCTCTGCGAACTACGGTGACGCAACTGTTGGTAACATTAATTCATCAGCCCTTGTGTATATTGCTTCAAGACTTAATAAACCCGAATATCTTAAGCATTTTATGAATCTTCATAAAGACCCTGCATCCTATGAGGCATATGAAAGAAGTGATGACCTTGTTCAGGCTCTTCTATATTATAAGCCCATGGATCTTACGGTTGATAATGTTTCACTTGATAAGAGCTTTGATCTTGGCCTGTCAACAATGCGTAACTCCTGGACCACGAATAAAGACACAGTCTTTGTTTCGGTCAAAGGTGCATATAACAAAGGCCCCCATCAGCACTGGGATATGGGTTCCTTTGCAATAGATGCTCTTGGTCAGAGATTTATAAAACTCCCCGGCTCCATAACCTATGGCTGGCCGGGCTGGACAAGTGGCCAACAGTATTACATAAGAAGACCGGAGGGCAATAATACCATCGTTATTAATCCCGACCAGTCTCTTGGTCAGACTGAACAAAGTGAAAAAATGATTCTTATGAGTCGCGGAAGCTCCACAGACGAAGGCTATGTTGTCTATGATTTAAGCCCTGCTTATGTTGAATATGCAGAAAGCTTAAAAAGAGGAGTAAAGCTTTTTGATGACAGAAGCCGCGTTCTTGTTCAGGACGAAATCGTTTTCTCAGAGGAAGAAAACGATGTGTGGTGGTTTGCAAAAACCGATGGAGAAATTTCTCTTGCAGATGATGGAAAATCTGCAGTCATAACTCTGAAGGGAGAAAAAATGTTTGCGAGAATTCTCTCTCCCTCTTCCGGCACATTTATAATGAAGGATGAAGCTCCGCTTCCTGAATCACCAAACCCCACAATTCAGCCTGCAAACTATGGCACAAAGCTTGCCATTAACCTCACAGAAGAAGAGGAAGAAACAACCATAGCTGTTGAATTTATTCCCCTTGCAGGTAATCAGGCACCACCCGATGATAAAACAAAAATAATACCCCTTGAAGAATGGTCGGTTAAAGGCAAAGAAGAAAACCGCCTTTCATCAATAACAGATGGTGTTGTTGCAATGCAGCAGGATAGAAGCCTTGCCTATGCAAATGGAATAAAAACTCTTATAGATTCCAAAAACCCCGATATAAGACCTGTCCTTCGAAATGACAGAACAATGGTTCCTTTAAGATTTGTATCTGAAGCCTTTGATGGTGTTGTTGTCTGGAGTGATGCCTCGCAGGAAGTAAGCATAAGATGTGACTACAAAGATCTTAAAATTAAAATTGGCGAAAGCACAATGCTTGCTGATGGCAAGGAAGTTCCGATAGATTCTCCCGCATTTGTTGAAAATGGCAGAACATTCGTTCCCTTAAGAGCAATATCTGAGGCAATGGGAAAATATGTTTACGAAGACAATGGCGTGGTTATTATTGCAAATTCGGAAAATCCTTTTGAAGACTATCCTGAGCTTTATGATGAACTTAAATCTCTTTTGAAATATGATGTTGAAGTAAATGGCGAAAAAGCTTTTTATTTCCATCCGGAAAAAACTCAGTACTATATCTTCAAATCTGATGTTAATAAAGTTAAGGTTGATATAGCAGGCGGCCAGGTAATCGAAAAAGAAGGCGCCGATGAAATTGTAGTAAACCTTGATGGCGTGGATTACACCTTCACCTTTGTTGAAGATGAATACGAGATTACAGAGCCCTATATTAAAGAAATAAGAATGTATTGCACAGAAGAAGAAGAATATATTCCCGAAGGCGGTGCAGAAAGCAAGCACATTCCCGTTATTTCTGCAAGTGACACTAATAATGATGGTAACCTTGGTAAAAATGCTTTTGATAACTACATTAAAACCCGTTGGAGTGGAAAAACTCAGGCATCCGAAGACGATGGAGGAGTTGCTGCTGCATATTTAACAGCCGACTTTGGTGAGGTTAAAAAAGTAACCCACATGCATGCGGCATTCTACAGCGGCGGAAGACAGGAAATATTCGACATTCAGACCTCTGTTGATGGTCAGGAATGGAAAACAGTTTATTCCGGAAGAAGCAACGGTCTTACAACAGAAATGCAGCTTTTTGAATTAGAGCCCTCCGAAGCACAGTATGTTCGTTATGTAGGCTATGGTAACACCAAAAACAGCTATAACTCTGTAACGGAAATAAGATTCTATTCCTCTCTTGAAGATGCCCAGGAGGATGCTCAGGATTGGGAAGAACTTGAGGTTACATCAGCATATCAATATATAACCGGCGAGCTTTATAATTTCCGCGTTGAAGCTCTTATGAGCGACAACACTGTAGTCAAGCTCAATAATTCTCAGGTTCAGTTTGGTGTTGATAATGAAGACAATGCTTCCATAGATGAAAACGGTGTCCTTGAAATATACGAACCCGAAACAATCAATGTGTTTGCCTATGTAAACAAAGGCAGAATTCAAAGAACAACCAAATATAATCTTACCGCAGAGTAGAAAGGAGACAATATGAAAAAACTAAGTGTATTACTTTTAGTGCTTTTAATGATTTCACAAACCGCCCTTGCAGCTTCCTATAGTGCATATCCTTTGGGCGATGGCAGAGTTGAAATCACCGGCACAAAAAATGCCGACAAAGAAACTACCTTTCTCATTAAGAGTCTTGATGGCACAAAATTAATTGATGTGGGTCAGGTTGGAACAGGGGAGGAAGAATTTTCCAAAATCCTCTTTATAAAAACTCCCGATGGAAATATATATAATGTAGAAATCGGTGAAGAAACTGTTCCTGTTAAAAATGTTTCTCCCGCTCAGGCTTTACTGGAGCTCGAAAGTGCCTCTGCGTCAGAATTTAAAAATGTTCTGATGCCCTATAACAAAATCTTTAATGCAGATGTAAGCCTTATCACTCCTGTGTATGACAAAGAAAATGCCTATAATCTTCTTGCAGAAAAAGATTTTTCAGCTCCCGAAAATGTGGCAACAGAATATGCCGATGTTATCGGAGATGTTATAAATAACGAAAAAGAAAATGCCTTAAACCTTATCTCACAGAGTAAATCAGGAGAAGCAATTTCAAAATATAATGGTCATTTTGCTCTTGATATGACAAAATATTCAGAAATCAGCAATAAAACTCTTGTTCATATCTGCTTAGATGGCAATGTTTATTCAGACGGTGGCTTTGAAGCTGCTTTTGCAGATGCTATTATCCTTGCCAAAATCAATGAAGCATCCGGTGAAGCTTTTATAAACCTTGTAAGAGAACATCAGTCAGAAATAGGCATGGATTTAAGTGAAGGCGCAAATATTGCTCCGATAGTATTTAATAAGGTAGATGCTCTCACCCTCACAAGCTTTGCTTCCTTCAAAAAAGCTTTCACAGAAGAGATTTCCTTAAATAAATTAAATCTTGCCACAGAAGAAACAGTTCAATCTGTTCTTGAAGCTGAAAATGCAGTCCTTGGTATTTTAGATACTCACGGTTATTCTTCGCTTTCTGCCGATAACAAACTTAAAGTTTGTCAGGCTATGGCAAGAACCGATTTTGATACTATTGCAGAAGCAAAATCAGAATTCGCTCTCCTTATCCAAAGAGCAAATGCAGGCACCCCCGTTGTTCCTTCAAATCCTTCAACCAAACCCGGAAATAACTATGTTGTTTCAGGGGGAGGCGGTGTATCGGGTGGCGCTCCTGCCACAACCCCACAGCAGGGCTCATCTCCGTTTACCGACCTATCTTCATCCCATTGGGGCTACTCAGCTGTAATTTCTCTTTATTCTCAGGGCATTGTTTCAGGTACAAGCGCCACAACCTTCGAACCCGAACGACAGGTCACAAGAGAAGAATTTGTTAAAATGCTTGTTGGCACCTTTGGAATGTATAATGCAAATGCACAAAATGTCTTTGCAGATGTTTCAGCCGATGACTGGTGTGCTTCCTATGTTGCATCAGCCTATGAAAAAGGCCTCACCACAGGTAAAGGCGATGGTAGCTTTGGTAAAGGCGAATTCTTAACCCGTCAGGATATGGCAGTTCTTGCCGACAGATGTGCAAAGATTGCAAATCTTAAGCTATCAGGCCTTAACTCAAATTCATTTACCGACGAAGGAAGCTTTGCACCATATGCAAAAGACAGTATCTATAATCTGGCAAAAGCCGGAATTATAAATGGAATAGGTGATGGCTTGTTCTCACCTGCATCTCATTGTACCCGCGCTATGGCGGCTAAGGTGTGCAATGAACTTCTAAAGCTCTATAGAGGAGGTGCCTATTAATGCTTAAAAAATTAATATCACTCCTTTTAGCTCTTTCTCTCGTTCTTTCAATACCATTAGTATCATTTGCTTTTTCCGATACCGATGGCACAGACTATGAAGAAGCAGTTTATGTTCTTTCAGAACTGGATATAATCGGCGGCTATGAAGACAAAACCTATCGCCCCGAAAATAGCATAACCCGTGCAGAATTTGCAGCAATGGTTGTCCGCCTTGTAGACACGACGGTCTATAATATCCCCGAAGGTGTTGTATTTAAGGATGTTGGCAAAAAGCATTGGGCATATGAATTCGTTAATGCCGGCTTCCACATTGGCTATTTCTCAGGCTATGGCGACGGAATATTTGCTCCCGATGAAAGAATCAGCTTCTCCGAAGTTGTTAAAACAGTAACCACAATCCTTGGCTATAAGCCTCTTGCCGAAGCCAGAGGCGGCTATCCCACAGGCTACATTATGATAGCCAACGAAAAAGACCTTTTAGATGGTCTCTCCCTTGGAAATGATGAATATGTAACAAGAGGCGATGTGGCACTTTTATTATATAATTCATTAAATAAACCAAAATTAGAGCAGACAGTTTTCGGTGATGACAAAATAGAATACACCGAAGACTCCTGCCGTACCATCTTAACCGATGAATTAAAGGTTTCTCGTTATGAAGGCGTCATCACAGCAAACCGCCACACAGGTCTCTATGGTGTGTCAGCACTTTCCGAAGATGAAATCTTAATCGGCGACACAAAGCTCGCTGTTGGAAAATCCGACATAGTTTCCATGCTTGGCTATAACCTTGTTGTATATGCCAAAGAAGATAAGAAAACAAAAGACGAAACAGTTCTCTTCTACGAAATAAAAGAAGAAAATGATGTGACCACAGTTGTGGCAGATGATATCGACTCTTCCACAAATCTTAATTACTTTAGCTACTGGAATGGTGAAAAGCAGGAGAGCATCGCTCTTTCAAACGATGTTCAGTTCATAGTAAATGCAAAATATGAACCCTTTGCTTTGTCTGACGACTTAAAACCCACCTCCGGCACAGTTACCCTCTTAAATAACGATGGTGACAGAAATGTGGATGTTGTAATAGTTAAAAAATATTCTCATTATGTTGTAAGCGACCTTGATACCGCCGACCTTGTTATCTATGATAAATATGGCAAAGAGCCTCTTGAATTGGAACCCGCTGATAAAAATGTGGACTATGTAATCTTAAGAAACGGTTCAAATGCCAAATTTAAAAATATAAACATTGGTGCAATTCTCTCGGTTTTAAAATCCGTTGACGGTGAGTATATAGAAATTAACCTTGTGGTATCTCCTGTAAGAGGTAAGGTAACAGGAATGGTAGATTCCGAAACCTTTATAATAGGTGAAGATGGCAAGGAATACAAACGAAGCTCCGACCTTCCTGATTCAGAAGTAATTGAGCTTGGCTATGACGGAACCTTCTATCTCGACATCGAGGGCAGAATCATCAAGATTGAAGCAGGCTCTTCCACCGATGGTAACTATTGCTTCCTTATGGATGCAGGCATATCTGCAGGTCTTAGCGGAGTGCTTCAGTTTAAAATCTTAAATGCCAAAGGCGAAATTCAGGTGCTCTCAAGTGCTGAAAAGGTGAGTTTCAATGGCGTAAGCGAAACAAGAGAAAACATCATTTCTCTCTTAGGCGGTGCAGGCAGCATAGTTCAGCAGCCAATCCGATATAGCTTGAATTCACAGGGCAGACTTGCAAAAATAGAAATTCCCACCAAAGATTTTGATACAGCCTCCCGCTACTACAGACGAGGAACAAAAATGTTTGGCTACAGAGGAAGTGCAATGGGCTTCTTTATAAATTCCGAAGAAACTGTTATGTTCCAGGTTCCCACAGGCGGCGGAAGTGATGATTCCTATAGAGTTATTGAATATGATGACCTTGCCAACTATGATGTTTCCTATTCTGTAACAGGTTATGATTTAGAAGGACTCACAGTTGCCTGTGCAGTTGTCGATGTTCCTGAATCAGTAACAAGCGCGGAAATTACAGGAGCCTGCTGTGTTGTAACATCAGTAACCCAGGCAACCAATAAAACAGGTGACCCCTGCTACAAAATCTATTATATGGCAAAAGGCAAGAAGGCAGATAGAATCGTTTCCGATAAAGCTGTTATGAAACACTATAATATTGGTATAGATTCTGATGATCCGGGCTACACAGCAGATATAACAGCTGCCGACTTAAAGCCGGGCGATGTTATTCATGTTAAGCTTGATGCCAATGAAAATATAATTTCTGTTGCCAGAGTTCTCTCTGTTGGCGGAACCAATCTTTCAACAGCGCGTCAGTTCCTTGTTAGCCGAGGCTTCAGTGCTGAAAAATCTTTCGGTGTTGTTCAGAAAAGAGTAGATGGCGGAATGGTTCTCCATATTGAAGGCGTCAATGATTATATCTATGATATAACCAAACCTTCAGGCGGTATTCATCTCTATGATTCACGCACCCAGACAGTTAAAGCAGGAACCTATAGCGACATAATAGACATAGAAACCAACCCCGGCGATCCGGCTTATGCTTATGTTCGTTGCGGTGCCGGTATTGTTAATGATGTAATTGTGTTCTATCAGAGTAAGTAAATGAATTCATCGAAGATGAATTGGGCTAAGTTTGCCCTGACGGGAAAGTGAAGTTATCTTCGATAGTGAAGTTTACTTTGTAAGTGAAGTTTCGCCTTGCGGCGAAGTGGCAAACTTAACTTCACTTTTTCGAAAGAAAAAACTTCACCAAAAACTCTTTGCCAAACAATAATTTATGGCTACAGTTAAAAAACAAATCCGAAAGGATTTAATATAAATAAAATTTTTAAAACATCTTGTTATTCTAAATATATTTTGATTTATTTAGGAGGAATTTATTATGACAAAGAAATTTATATCACTGCTTATTTCAGTGATAATGGTAGTAGGTTTAATACCTGTTATGAGTGTTAGTGCTGAAAGCACAGTTGTAACTCACTTTACAGAAGATTTTGAAACCTGGGCAGAAGGTCTTGAATTTACCGGAATGAATAAAGCTAGTATTTATATTAATTCTGCTGGTAATTGGAGCAATAAATCAACTTTAGCTAACAAACGTTTCGTTACAGGTAGTATGATAGAAAAAATTAAGATTGAAAAAGTTATCGGTTATGATGGTGAATACACCAATGCTTTAAAATATATGCCCAAATCTGATGCTAGTTGGACATCTTCTAATATACCGGGCGGTGCACGTTTGCAGTTTCAGCCTGAAGTGGCACTTCCGCAATCGGATGCGACCTTAGTTTATGAAGTTAAAGTGTATATTCCTGAAGATGAACATGATATTCAAAAATTTAATTTTGGCCCGATTGTAAAATATGATTACCAGCTTCGTGATGGTGGTAAAGCGACCCAGCTTACTGATTCTGAATACTGCACAGACTTCAGAATCGGATGGAATAAATTAACCGCTGTCATGGTTCCCTACACACGTAACGCAATAATATATCTCAATGATGAATGTGTTGGTTATAAAAGATATGATCATGATGGTAAAATAAACGATCAGTACCCTAATGGACTGGCTATAAATACATACAAGGTAACTGATTGGAAAGACAAATACATATATCTTGATGATTGGAATATCTATAGTAATCCCAATGCAACAACAGCTTCATCAGTATATTCCGATGCATCAAATGTTTCTGTGAAAGCAAACCCCACAGTAGACTTTTCTCAGATGCTTTTAGACACAGAAATAGAAAGTGTCAAAACAATTTCCAAAGCAAATGTTTTAATGACAAATTCCGATGGAGCAGATGTTGATTTAACATCTGTAACAATTGGAAGCGACAAAAAATCTATTGTTATTGTTCCTGTAGAACCCCTTGCAAAAGGAATGAAATATAATGTTAAGGTAACAGGTCTTAAGGATATGTATGACCAGACAATAGCAGACGCAGAATTCAGCTTCACAACAATGGAAGAATCAAAAATATCCTGCACTCAGCCTACCTTTAAAAAGGAAAACCTTTTTGTATATGGTAATCAGGGAACATCAATAACTTCTCTTGAAAATGGCTATATCCGCACAGACCTCACTGTTTCAAATAGTGATACAGCCGAAAAAGAAGTTTTCATAATTGCTCTTTTAAAAGAAGCCGGAGACATCAAGGGATTCCAGTTTGATGAGGTAACAGTTCCTGCTTCTGGCAGTGCAGATTTCAATTGCAGCTTCCAGATTGATGATGCTGTAAATCAGACAATAGAAATCTTTGTTTGGGATAGCTTCCCCGGAAAAACACCTCTTGCATCAAAATGGACATTTACAAGTTCCGGCTGCACCGAAACATTAATTGAAGAACAGTAATATTGTTTTACTGTTATCTATGTCAGGAGGAATTTTTATGACAAAGAAATTTATATCACTGCTTATTTCAGTGATAATGGTAGTAGGTTTAATACCGGTTATGAGTGTGTCCGCAGAGGTTACAGTTGATAGGTATGAAACTTTTGAAACATACACTGTTAAGGAATTTAATACAGATTTTAGTGCTTCGGGTACACTGATGACAGTTTATGACACAGGAGACAGCAAAAATTATACTCAAAAGTTGACACTTGGTACGGATTTAAGTTTAAAAATCATAAAAAAGGTAGGCTACGATGGTAAGCAGACTAATGTTGGTGAGATTACTATTAATTCGTGTGCTACATCTGGCCAAACCCCCGGTTCGCTTCGATTATTGGGTAATCAGATCTATGGTACAGGGGATGTTTATGTTCAGGAAATGGATGTATATATTACAGATAATCCTAATGTCCAGCCGTTTATGATGTATCCTATATTTATTAAAGGCAACCAAATAGGATTTGGTATTTCAACAAGTAAAGTGGAGTATGAGGATGTTACCCCCGGATGGCATCGTGTTAAGGCTGTAACTTTGCTAAGTGAATCCGGAAACAATGTCATTGGTTATTTAGACGGAGAGCTTGTTTCATATAAAGAGTACACCTTAACAAATCCGTATAAATATTTCCAGCTTAATAAATATGAACCAGGATACAAAACAATCATATTTGATAACATAAAATTATGGTCTAATCCTGATAAAACAACAGCTTCCTCAGTATATTCCGATGCATCAGCTGTTCCCGCAAATTCAAATATAACAGTCGACTTTACTGAAATGGTGCTTGATGTTCCCGATGCAAGTCCGGCATCAGTTTCTACAGCAAATGTTGAAATGACAAAATCAGATGGAACATCGGTTGAATTGGCAAGTGTTACAGTTGGCTCCGACAAAAAATCAATAGTTATTGAGCCTAAAGAAGATTTTGACAATAAAATGAAGTATAATGTTAAGGTAACCGGTCTTAAAGATATGTATGACCAGATAATACCTGACTATGAATTCAGCTTCACAACAGCCGATGAAACAAACATCACAGCAGCAAAACCCGTATTTACAAAGGTCGATTTTGAAGAAGGCATAGAAACTGAGGTTGATGCCCTTGAAAATGGTCTTATAAATGCTTCCTACACTCTTAAAAATAATGCATCAAGCGCAAAGAGCGTTGTTATGCTTGCAGTTTTAAAAGATGAAGACACAATAAAACGCTTCCAGATTAAATCAGAAACAATTCCTGCAGGAGCAACTGTGAGCTTCAACGGTGGGTTTAAGGTTGAAAATGCTGAAACAGAAAAGATAGAAATATTTGTATGGGACGATATGTGCAATATGACTCCCATAGTAGATAAATATACTATTGATAAAGATAGCATAACACCTTCCATAGACTGATAAATACTAAAAAATAAAGCATCAAATTTTTGGGAAGGAAAGTCTTTTTTTGAGTAAACACTGGTTTAATCCATAATTGTAGGGGCTGGCGTCCTCGACAGCCCGCAAAACGGGACATCCGGGGCTGTCCCCTGCAAATTGCGAATTAATCATTGGTTACTTGAATTGAAGATGCAGCTTTAGCTGACGGATGAGTTGTAATGCTTTTCCATTCCTTCCTGCAACAAGATTTTTAAAACTATAATTATTTTTTAACAAAGCCCTAATACCTAAGTTAGGAGAATGTATATGCACAAAAAAATTATTTCAATTATTATTTCGCTTGTGCTGATTGCATGCACCTTTGCATGCCCTTCTTTTGCTGAATCAGCACAGCGCACAGTTCTATATGAAGAAAACTTCGAAAATTTCACAACAAAATCTTTTAATACAGGCTTCACAACAAGTGGCAATAATTATTCTATTACCGATTCCGGTGAAATAGCAAGACTCAACGTAGGTAATTTCTTTGAAACAGATATCGTTGAAATGACAGGATATAACGGTCAGACAACCGAAGCTGTTAAGATAACAGGAAATCCAAATGCTTCAGGTTGGGATAGCACAGCAGGTCAGGCAAGAATAACCTTTTCAGGTCTTTCGGGAAAGCTTTCTGAAATAACAAGCGGAACTATTGTCTACGAAAT
This sequence comes from Clostridia bacterium, assembly GCA_045644205.1. GTDB lineage: Bacteria > Bacillota > Clostridia > UMGS1810 > UMGS1810 > RGIG1828. The sequence continues at coordinate 17,064 of JAZRGM010000012.1, forward strand.
GAAAATGTATGTTCCCGCTGATATAAATTCCGGCGGTGAAGCTATATCTCAGAGCCTTGGCACAATGGTTATGTCACCAATAATAAAATACGGTGATATGTACGCAGTTGGCTCTGCAACAGATAAAAGGACCAATATAGCTACCCTCACAAAGGGCGAGTGGCATAAGCTTACATATGTCCTGCTTTTAGATGAAAGCAGAGTTCTTGTTTATCATAACGATGTTCTTGCCTCATATAAGGTTAGGGAAGTATCATCCAAAGGCTATCGCTTCCAGGTAATATCCAAGGCAGCAAATGAAGGCAGCCATATAATCCTTGATGACATAAAAGTCTGGCATACAGAAGGTTCACTTTCAAAAGAAGGTTTGACAGGAGCCTTTTCAACACTCGATGGAGCTGTTGATGTTTCGCGTCATGTAAAACCTCAGGTTGAATTCAGCGAAATGCTTCTTGACAAGGTGACCGACAGCGGTGCCACAGTATCTGCAGCTAATGTGGAAATGGCAACAAGCGACGGAGCCCCCGTTGCAATAGATTCAGTAAGCCTTTCGGCAGATAAAAAGACTTTAACAATTAATCCTGCAGACGAGCTTTCCTGGAGCACAGTTTATAAGGTTAAATTTAAAAACCTTCTAAATGTTTATCAGGAAAAAATAGCTGACTACGAAATCAGCTTCAAGGTTATGGACGAACCTCCATATGCTTCGGTTGAGCCTGTGTTTACAAAGCTCAATGACTTTACAACCCCAAATCAGCCTGCTGAGGAAATTTCCTTCCTTGAAAATGGCTATATAAATGCAAACTATGCTATCATCAATAATCACGACAGCGATGAAAAAGATGTGTTTATGTTTGCAGTTCTTCGCGACAGCGGAGCTCTTAAAGCAATTGAATTTAAACAAACCAAAATTAAACCAAGACAGACTCTTGAGTTTAATGCAGGCTTTGAAATTGATGACTACACAAATCAGTCGATAGAAATTTATATATGGGATAACTTAACAAGCAGAAATGCTCTTGTTCCTTCATATGTAATAACAAAAGACGGTATCGAAACAACAGCACAATAATTTTTATAAACTAAAGGAGGTGTCTCCAAACAAATAAAGAATTCATTAAATCTTAATGTTTTATGTGTTTTAATTTGTTTGCTGGTGCCTCTTCTTTGTTTTCAAAGCCGGTAATACCGATTGAATTCTTATGATAAATTATTGTTTATCGCTCGATGCGATAAACAATAATAGATAAAAGTGAATAGAGAATAGTGAATAGAAATGGTTCAAAGCCGCCATTAGCGGCTTTGTTCCGATTCTCTTCTCTCTTATCTCTTCTCTCTTCACTGTTATTGTTTAATGGCATCGAGCCATT
>JAZRGM010000013.1:0-8180 GCA_045644205.1 Clostridia bacterium
TTCGCACCCTTTTTAGGGATTAGGAAAAAATGATTCGGAATGAGTAAATCGAACTCAAAGCAAGATTGTTCCTTGCTTTGAGCGATAGCCCGACGCTGTACAAAAGTACTGCGAGTGGTGAGATTTGCTTATAGCAAAAAGGCATATAATTGAAGAAAAACATCTTAAAAAAGATGTTTTTCAACCTATAAACCCAAATTTGAGGATTTATGAGCGCACTTAACTTTTATGTCGGTTTCATTTTCGCCTTTTTGCGTTCTGGACTTTTTTTACAATCCCTTTATTACTCCATATTAATCTGTGTGTTTTTGGGTATTATCTGTATATATGTCACACCGGGGTTAACCTCAAGCTCTGTTCCGTCTGCTCTTTTATAAACTGTTTTTGAAGTTCTTGATTTTTTAGACCAGGTGATTTTTTCAGCTTTACCCATACTCACATACCAGCCTTCGCCGCTTCCTGTGTTTTCAAGGTCCTGTCTGCCTTTGTTCTGCCCATCATTTAAGGTGTAGTTTGCCACATCATAAACAATAATATTTTTGGCAGGGAACGCCTTGCCTGTTTGTGAAAGATGGGGCCTTGTGTTGATGCTTCTTTCATACATTTTGGTTTCTGGATTATATGTAAATCCAACTTTATACATCTGCGAATAAGAAAATGAGAGATTTGAACATTCTGTGTCGCCTGTGATTTTATCTTCCTTTAAAAAGTTTACGGGACCTTGTCCCGCTTTCATCTTATAGTCTTTTTTGCTTCTGGCATATTCCGAAAGCTTTGCTGTTGAGGTGTAGAGATTATGCCAGGTGTTATCATAGGTGGAATCGCGCCAGAAGTTGTTGGTGTCGTTGCCGATAAGCCCGTTTATATTGTCCACATCAAATGCCGCGATGTCTCTTTGTGCTTGTGGACTCCAGCCGGCATGGGTATATATTGCTCCGTTTTCCAGGGCATAATCAAGAAAATAATGTCTTGAAGAACGAACAGGTCCAACCTTTTCAAGGCGGTAGTTTTTAAATAACGCCATAATTCTTGAAGCTCCGCCTTCAACTATTATTTCATAAACGAGATACGCATCCTCCAGACCAATTTGAGGTCTGGATGCTTCTGAATCGTTGTCTATCATAATGGCAATAGGTCTTTTGGGGCTTGTTGCCATTTTATAAAAATCGTTTTCAACCATTTCCTCTTCTTCGGTTTCGATAATAATATCTTCTCCGTCTGAATTTATTGCGGTTTCCTTTGCAGAGCATCCGCCAAACACTATAATCGCACATAGAATTAAAGCAAGAAATCTTTTCATTGTAAATCCTCCATAATAAATATAGGCTTTTAAAAATTTTATCATAAATTCAAAGATATTGCAATAGGTGGCAAAAAGAGAATTATAGTAAAAATCACCCAAAGAAACAGGCAAAATCATAAAAAATGAGCATAATTTTAGTGTATAATGAACAATAAACCTAAAATATGCTTGAAAATAAAGCCTTCTTGTGATATACTACATTTCGTATAAATGAGAAAGGAAGCATAAAGTCTTATGGACGGCGACAGTAGTGACGATAACACTAACAATTTAAAAACATTAATTAAAAGCGTTTATGAGGTATACCCTTTGTATTGCTGCATACATAGAGGGTGTGCTTTTTTGTGCCATAAAAACCTTCGTATGTGACACAAACGCTTTATTTTTTAGGCATTTTTACAAATAATTTTTAAAAGTATCTCAGGAGGAATCAATTTAAAATGGAAGACCTTATACCGAAGCTTATAGCCCTTGCCGCGCTTATTTTAATGTCGGCATATTTCTCCGCAACGGAAACGGCTTTTTCTTCAGTAAACAAAATCAGATTAAAAAATATGGCATCTGAGGGTAATAAAAAAGCAAAGCTTACTCTTGATCTTTCCAACGACTATGACAAGCTTCTTTCAACTATACTCGTTGGAAATAATATAGTAAATATCGCCGCAACATCTCTGGCAACTGTTATATTTATAGACATTTATGGCTCCATAGGCGCCACGATTTCAACAGTTGTTATGACAGTTCTTGTTCTTATATTTGGTGAAATATCTCCAAAGAGCATGGCAAAGGAAGCTCCCGAGGCGTTTTCAATGTTTTCGGCTCCTATCATAAAATTTCTCATGATAATCCTTGCTCCCGTCAATTTTATTTTCTCGCTGTGGAAAAAGCTTTTGTCGAAGATTATCAAGGTTGACGCAGACCGCAAAATGACTCAGGACGAACTGATGGTCCTTGTGGATGAAGTAACCCAGGATGGCGGAATAGACGAAGACGAAGGCAAGCTACTGCGAAGTGCAATTGAATTTACAGAAAGATGCGCCGAAGATATTTTAACCCCACGAATAGACCTTGAAGCAGTTCCGTCTGATGCCACAAAGGAAGAGGTTGCTCTTTTATTCCAGGAATCAAGATTTTCAAGACTTCTTGTCTATGAAGACACCATAGACGATATAATAGGTGTTATTCATCAGAAGGATTTCTACACCGAAAAGGGTATTACAGGAAGAAAGCTTTCCGAGGTAATGACAGAGCCTGTGTTTGTTCCAAAGTCGATAATGATTAGCGACCTTTTAAAATATCTTCAGAAGAATAAATCCCATATCGCTGTTGTAAGTGATGATTATGGTGGAACACTTGGCATTGTTACAATGGAAGATATTCTTGAAGAACTCGTTGGTGAAATATGGGATGAACATGATGATATTGTTGAAACCTTCACCAAAATTGATGAAAGAAAATATAAGGTTCTTTGCAATACCGACCTTGAAACTTTCCTTAAATTCTTTGATATAAGCTACGACGAAGAAAACAGCTCCGTTAACGGATGGGTTATGGATGAGCTTGGCAAAATTCCTGAAGTGGGGGATAAATTCTCCTATGAAAACCTTGATGTAACAGTTACCGAAACGGATGACAGACGAGTTGTTGAGATAGAAGTTTTAGTAAATGATATTGAGGAAGAAGACGAATAAGATAAAAGCCATTAGCATTTCTTATGCTAATGGCTTTTTTAGAGAATAGATAAGAGATAAAAAATAAAAACTGTGATAATTTTTTGATTATCACAGTTTTTATTTTATAAGTTCATCGCAGCTCACGCCAAAAATTTCTGCAAGAACTTTCAGCTCTATATCCGTAACAAATCTTTCGCCGCTTTCAATTCTCTGAATAGCGTTTTTGTCAACATCAATGCCCCTTATTTGCAATTGTTCCGCAAGAATTCTCTGAGACATTTTTGGAATACGGTTTCTGCGGAGAATATAAATTTTTTGCCCGCAGATATTATTCTTTCCGTTATGAGCTTTATTTTTAAACATATAAAATACCTCTTTTTGACATTTAGTGCTTGACGAAAATATATTAGCATAATGATTAGTCAGTGTCAAATGTTTTAAAAAGATACAAAATAAATAGTAAACTATTATATTTAATATGAGGTTAAATTTTTCAACCCCCCTCAAACGCCCATTGTAATAATATTGTAATATTACAATGGGTATTTTTGTCGGATTATGTATTGACAAACAACTGTATATATGATTAAATAATTAAGGCAACACAATATATAGTGTTTACACCTTTGGTATGATTATATATGTTTTGGAGATAAAAGGAGATGCTTTTATGGTAAGTACGATAAGAAAAAGAGACGGTCGAATAGAAAATTTTGATAAAGACAAAATTATAAACGCCGTTATAAAAGCTATGAATCATGAGTTTGTCAGCGATTTGAAATTTGCAAACGACATAGCTGAAAAAATTCATAATCTCGACAATGATGTTATAAGCGTTGAAGAAATTCAGAATCTTGTTGAAGTTGAGCTTATGAAATCACAGTATAAAAATGTGGCAAAAGCATACATACTCTATCGCGAAAAGAGAAACATTGCCAGAGGCAGAAAAACCTACGACACATATATGGGCATAGTAAACACAATCGCCAATGAAATCACCAAAGAAAATGCCAACATGAACACAGACACCCCTGCAGGTATGATGATGAAGTTTGCCAGCGAAACCTCAAAGCCATTCGTTCTGGATATGCTTTTAACCGACACAGCCAAGGACTATGTGAAAAGTAACTACATCCACATCCACGATGCCGACTACTATCCCACAAAATCCTTAACCTGTCTGCAGCATCCTCTCGACAGAATCTTAAAAGGCGGCTTCCACGCAGGTCACGGTTCATCAAGACCTGCCAAAAGAATTGAAACAGCAGCTATAATTGCCTGCATTTCAATGGAATCTGTTCAGAATGAGATGCACGGTGGTCAGGCAATTCCTGCCTTTGATTTCTATCTTGCACCATATGTGAGAACATCTTTCATTGAAGAGCTTGAAAAAATAGAAACACTTCAGGGTGTTGACCTTTCAAAATATAAAGAGATGCAGTTTGCCGATTATGAAATAGTTGACCTAAAAGGTTTAGAGGGTGAAGAAAGATATTTCCGCCATGCAATGAACCAGACAGTAAACAGAGTTCATCAGGCAATGGAATCCTTTATCCATAATATGAACACCATCCATTCCAGAGGCGGTAACCAGGTTGTTTTCTCATCAATAAACTATGGAACCGACACCTCAGCCGAAGGAAGATGCATCATAAGAGAAATGCTCAATTCAACCCTTCGCGGCGTTGGTAATGGCGAAACACCTATTTTCCCGATTCAGATATGGAAAACCAAAACAGGTGTTAACTATCTTCCCGAAGATAAAAACTACGACCTCTATAAGCTTGCCTGCAAGGTTACAGCAAAGCGCTTCTTCCCCAACTTTGTAAACCTTGATGCCAGCTTCAATCAGCACGAAAAATGGAGAGCTGATGATCCTAAAAGATACAGATACGAGGTTGCCACAATGGGCTGCAGAACAAGAGTTTTTGAAAACCGCCATGGAGAAAAAACCTCTATCGGCAGAGGTAACCTTTCATTTACAACAGTAAACATTGTAAAGCTTGCCTTAGAGTGTATGGAAATAGAAGATTACGATGCAAAAATAAAAGAATTCTTCAGAAAGCTCGACAGATGCATAGATGTTGCTGCAGATCAGCTTTACGACAGATACTCCTTCCAGAGAACTGCTCTTAAAAAACAGTTCCCCATGCTTATGGACGGAATGTGGGAAGACAGCGAAGAATTAAGATATGACGAACCCGTTAAAAATGTTATAAAAACAGGAACCTTAGGTATCGGCTTTATCGGTCTTGCAGAAACCCTTATTGCCCTTACAGGCAAGCACCACGGTGAAAGCGAAGAATCCCAGAAGCTCGGTCTTGAAATCATCACTCATATGAGAGACAGAATAAATGAAATCGCAGCCGACAGAAACCTCAACTATTCTCTTTTAGCAACTCCTGCCGAAGGCTTAAGCGGTAAATTTACCAAAAAAGACAGAGAACAGTTTGGTATGATAAAGGATATCACCGATAAAGAATACTATACCAACAGCTCTCATGTTCCCGTGTGGTATAAATGCTCCGTTGAACACAAAGCAAGAATCGAAGCTCCCTACCACGACTTAGAGCGCGGCGGTCATATATTCTATGTTGAATTAGACGGTGACGCAACTCACAACCCCGACTGCATTATGCAGACTGTGGATTTAATGCATAAATACAACATCGGCTATGGCTCAGTTAACCACACAAGAAACAGATGTCTTGACTGCGGTTTTGAAAATGCCGACAAGGATATGGAAACCTGCCCCAAATGCGGCGGCACATCCATCGACACCATCCAGAGAATAACAGGCTATCTTGTTGGTAGTGTTAACAACTGGAACAGTGCAAAAAAAGCAGAGTTAAAGGACAGGGTGACACATGAGGTCTGATTGGAGAGAAATCGAGATACAGATGATGAACATTTTAAATTCTTCATCTGTTGACGGAACAGGATTTCGCGATGTGCTTTTTGTAAGCGGATGCCCCCATCATTGTGATGGGTGCCACAATATGCAAACCTGGGATTACCACGCAGGAGTGAGGGTATCTCTGGGGGAAGTGTATGACAAGCTTACAGAAAGCTCCATAACAAATATAACAATATCCGGCGGAGAACCATTTGAGCAGGTTGAGCCACTTTATGAGTTGGTTTGTGCAATAAAGGAAAACACAAATAAAACCATCTGGATTTATTCTGGCTATACCTATGAAAACATTCTCTACGATAAAAATAAGCTTCGCCTTTTGGAATTATGCGATGTTCTTGTTGACGGAAGATTTGAAAAGGACAACACCGAACTGAACCTAAGGTTTAAAGGCTCTCTTAATCAGAGAATTATAGACATTAAAAAATCTCTCAGCGAGGGTGAAGTTGTTCTTGCCGATCTTGAAATGTAACACTTTACAAATTTAAAAATATAATATATAATAAAACTATCTTCGGGGCGAGGTGCAATTCCTCACCGGCGGTAAAGCCCGCGAGTCGAAAAGACTGATCCGGTTAAATTCCGGAGCCGACGGTATAGTCCGGATGAAAGAAGATAAAATGTTTGTTTTTTGCCCCGCAGTTTTCTGCGGGGTTTTCTTTTTTGACCACATTTTATATAGAACATTTTTCAAAATAATACGGGAGCTGATTTTATGAAAACCAACACAAGAAACATAGCCCTCTCAGGCATCCTTTGCGCCCTTGCCTACATCGTGATGCTGATATCAAAAATAATTCCGGAGGTATCGGGCTTTTTGCAGCTTGATTTAAAGGATGTAATAATTGTATCAGGCGGATTTATAATGGGACCATGGCATGCTTTTATAATTTCTGCGGTTGTGTCTTTTATTGAGTTTTTAACAGTCAGTAGCACAGGCATTATCGGAATGATAATGAATATAGTCTCCACAGCTGCCTTTTGCTGTGTGGCAGCAGGAATATATAAAGCTAATCGCAGCTTTAAGGGTGCAATCTGCGGTCTTGGTTTGGCAGTTATATCTCTCACCATAATTATGCTTTTGTGGAATTATTATATAACCCCACTCTATATGAAGGTGCCAAGAGAAGCCATAAAGGCGATGCTTATTCCTGTGTTTCTGCCATTTAATGCAGTAAAAGGTCTTATAAATTCATCTCTTACCCTTATTTTATATCGCCCCCTGACAGATGCTCTTTCCAAAACCGGATTTATTAAAAGAAATGATGGGGAAGGCAAAAAAAGACTTATGGCACTCCCCCTTATAACAGGGCTTATCGTGCTTGCCTGCTGTATTCCATATTTTCTTCACCTTCTGGGCATACTCTAAAAAAATATTGATTTCTTCGACAGATTATGGTAAAATATGAAAGGTTTTTTAAATTTAAAATATAAAAGGAGGAAAACAAAATGTGGATTATCGCGATAATAGCAATGCTCTGCTGGAGCGGATCTGATATTTTCAGTAAAATCGGATCAAAACAGGAAGATAAGTTAAGTCACTATAAGGTCGGCATTGCAGTAGGTCTCATAATGGGCATACATGCAATATATGAAGTAGCTATAGGCGGAGTTCCCTTGTCTTTCTCCGATATTATAGCATATCTGCCCGCTTCAGCCTTCTACATCATCTCAATGGTTGTTGGCTATGTGGGCTTAAGATACATAGAGCTTTCCATTTCATCCCCCATATGCAATGGATCAGGTGCTGTAACAGCAATAATGTGTATGCTTGTTTTCGGCGTTACCTTTAATCCCGATTATGACGGTAATGCAGTATTTTTAAATGGTCCCATCATTGCAGGTATTGCCTTTATAGTTATAGGAATAATAGCCCTTGGCTTTATCGACAATATGGAAAATGACGATTTAAGAAGGGAAAGACAGTTAAAGGCATCAAGAAAATACACCAAAAGCTTCTGGGCAATTTTTCTCCCCGTGCTTTATTGTATCCTTGATTCCTGCGGAACCTTTGTTGACACTCTCATTGCCGACAGCTATGTTGAAAAACTTGGCGATGAGCTTCTGGCAGGAGATATATTAAACACAGCCTATGAATTCACCTGGCTTCTTATAGCTATTGTCTTTGCAATCTATGTTTATATTATTAAAAAAGACAAAGTGGATAAAAAATATGATGGCACAAAGCTTCTTGGCGGTATCTGCGAAACAGTTGGCCAGGTATTTTATATGATGGTTATAGTTGCAGGCTATGTGCCGGGCTATGTAATCATTTCGCCTTTTTGCGCAG
>JAZRGM010000014.1:0-14507 GCA_045644205.1 Clostridia bacterium
AGGAGCTGACACCTGAGATATTACTGACCTTCGTATCCAAGATTGTTATACACGAACGAAGTGAAAAAAGATCGAAAAGTGCAACACAGCAAATCGATATCTATTTCACTCATATAGGACAAGCATGCTAATTATAGGCAAAGGAAAAGGGCGAACAGCCTTAAACTGTTCGCCCAACTTCCGGACTCGCCTGAATGTTTCACTAAACATCCCTTAGAGAAACACCCCGAAACAAGTCGTTTTTAGTTATATTAAGCTAGCCATTGGAGACTATATTCTGCACAAGCTGAACCTTTATTTCACCTTTTAAAGCATCAACCTTTATTTTTGCTCCGCTTATATCCTCTGCCGCGAGAATGATTTCACTTAGCGGATCTTCAATTACCTTTTGAATTTCCCTGCGTATTGGTCTTGCGCCATAGCGAGGATTATAGGCATTTTCAAGGATTAATTCCTTTGCTTTTTTGCTTATTTCAAAGCTTGCACCAAGAGCCTTAACTTCATTTTTAACATCTGAGAGCATAAGCTCACAAATATCCATAAGCTCATCATGGCTAAGCTCACAAAATTCCACAATTTCATCTACCCTGTTTAAAAACTCAGGGCGGAAAATCTCTTTGAGAGTTTTTTCTATTTTAAGGCTGAGCTTGTCACCTTCTGTTATAAATCCGGCACCTGATGCTGCTCCCACAGAGGTTCCCGCATTTGATGTCATAACGATTATGGTGTTTTCAAAGCTTACACACCTTCCCTGGGCATCGGTTATTCTGCCATCATCTAATATCTGAAGAAGGATATTAAACACATCCTGATGAGCCTTTTCAATTTCATCCAAGAGAATTACGCTATATGGACGACGACGAACCTTTTCTGTGAGCTGACCTGCTTCATCATAACCAACATATCCCGGAGGAGCACCAATGATTTTGGAAACTGAATGTTTTTCCATATACTCACTCATATCCATACGGATAAGAGCTTTTTCATCGTCGAAAAGGTTCTGGGCAAGAGCTTTAACAAGCTCTGTTTTTCCAACACCTGTGGGGCCAACGAAAATAAAGGAAACCGGGCGTTTGCGGCTAAGGCTTAAGGCTCTGTTTCTTCTCACAGCTCTCGCTATTGCCTCAACAGCCTTATTTTGACCAACAATTCTAAGATGCAAAGCATCTTCAAGATTTAAAAGCTTTTCTTTATCTGTGGCTGTAATATTTTTAACAGGGATGCCTGTCCAGAGTTCTATAACTGATGCAATATGCTCAGATGTGAGGCGGGTGGATTTCTGCTTCGCCCTCATATCACTCAGTTCACCTTCAAGACGGTATTTATCGCTTTTAAGGCGGGCTATCTGTTCAAAGGGAATATCCTCTGTTTGAGCTTCAAGCTCTTCCAGCTTTCTGTCGATGGATTTAATATCATTTTTAGTTTTAACAACCGCCTTTGAATATGGGTTGTCAATATTCAAACGAGATGCGGCCTCATCGATAACATCTATGGCTTTATCGGGGAAAAACCTGTCGTTTATATATCTATCTGCCAGAGTTACAGCTTCAACAATGAGACTATCATCTATTGTAACATTATGATAGGCTTCATAATAGTCCTTTGTTCCTTTTATGATTTCAACTGTTTCTTCCTTGGAGGGTTCATCTATCATCACAGGCTGAAATCTTCTCTCCAGAGCAGCATCCTTTTCAATAAACTTGCGATATTCTTCCAGGGTTGTGGCTCCTATCACCTGAATTTCACCCTTTGAAAGAGCAGGCTTTAAAATGTTTGCCGCATTCATCGCTCCGTCGGCATCGCCGGCCTTTACGATTGAATGGATTTCGTCTATAACAAGAATAACATTATCTCTTTTTGCTTCTTCGATAATGTTTTTTAGTCGTGATTCAAACTGGCCGCGATATTGAGTTCCTGCAACAACCGTTGCAAGGTCGAGATAATAAACCTCTACGCCGGATAATTTCTCAGGAACATCACCCTCGGCAATTTTCTGAGCTATGCCTTCTGCAATTGCTGTTTTTCCAACACCGGGAGCACCGAGAAGAACAGGGTTGTTTTTGGCGCGCCTGTTAAGAATCTGTATTGCACGGTCTATTTCTTTTTCCCTTCCCACAATTCTGTCTAAAAGAGAATTTTTGGCTTTTTCGGTGAGATTAACTCCGAAATTATTCAGACATTTTTTCTTTTTCTGCTCCCTTTTCATAGACTGCTTTGCCTTTTTATCTTTTATCGGAATTTTTTCCTCAGTCTCATCGCTGTCGTCATCTTCCATATCGTTGGGATCCATAAGGTTACCTCCGCCAAAAATATCGGCAAAGGCATCGTGCATATCTCCGCTATTTATCATATCAGACATATTTTCAACCATTTCCTTTAATTCCTCAGGGTCAATGGAAAACTGCTCTGCAAGCTGATTTACGGGAGTTATGCCCGAATTTATGGCACAGGAAAGACAATATCCTTCATTTATAAACTGCTTTCCGTCTGACTTGCTGACAAATACCACAGCAGGATTTTTTTTGCATATTGAACAAAGTTTCAATTGTGTCACCTCTTTTTAAGCTACTGTATATTTATATGAAGATAAATTTACTCATAATAACACTCATAACAGTATACCACAAAAAAATATATTTTCAAGGTGCATTATAGCTAAATTAATCTTTTGTTTACAATTTTAATTTATTAATTAATCGTGATGAGCTTCATCCCGAGCCATTTCATGGACCGGGATGTGAATAAAGAATAAAAAGCGAAGCATCTGCTCCGCTTTTGAGTTTAGTCGTCATAGTCTGTTTCAAATGAAATGATTTCTCCTGTGTCTGCTTTTATGTCGGCATCGTATTCGGTTCTTCCCTGCCTGAATTCAACCTCATAATGCCATATGCCATTGTCACGGTCAAGCTCTACCCTAACAAAATTTGCTCCGTCAGATGGTATCCCTGCTTTTTCAATGGCTATCTGTTTGGCTTTTTCTTCGCCAATAAACTGCGATGTGTCGGGTTTTAAACCACTACTGCCCACAGAGCCTGCAGGGTTCCGGAAAGCACACGATACAAGAGAAAACAAGGCTATAACAAGGGATAAAGCTAAAGCAATTATTTTTTTCATATAATCATCTCCTGTTTATATTTTATCGTTTGTTATGTATTTTATGACAAATGAATATTACAAAAAGGGACACAAAACCATTTCCGTTTTGCATCCCCCGATTTTATAATACAAGTGAAGGAGCGGTATAGATTCTTGCGGCATATTCGCTGTCGAGAGAATAAAGACCTTTGGAATCGTTACCAAAAAGCTCCATTTTTTTAATCATATCAACTGCATTCTTTTCTTCTTCAAGCTGTTCCTTAACAAACCAATCCAGAAATTGCATTGTTCTGAAATCCTTAACATCATATGCTGCTGCATAAATGTCGTTTATAAGGCTTGTTACATACTGTTCGTGCTCAAAGCCGTATTTCAGAGGATCCATAAGAGTTTTCATATCTTTATCAGGTTTTGCAACCATCTCAAGAGTAACTTTTTCGCCATTATTCTGGAGATATTTAAGCATAAGCATTGCATGGTCTCTTTCTTCCTGAGCCTGAATCATATACCAATTGGCAAAACCATCAAGCCCCTGGGCTTCATAGAATATTGAAAAATCAAGATAGAGATATGCTGAATATAATTCTTTGTTTATCTGCTCGTTTAATAATTTTGAAACTTTTGAATCTAGCATTATTATCACCTCTTTGTAATATTACCGGCCACAGATTATGTGTCCGGCATTAATCAGAGTATAAACAAAATTTTTGTTTACTTTAACACTTATAGTATACAATAATTCCTCTGATTTGTCAATGTACCTGTTTAATTTTCCGGTCATATTAACACCTCCTGATTATGCAATATGTGCAAGTTCCGAACGCAGTTTTTTTAACGCTTTATTTTTCTGCACATATATGTTGTTTGCACTTGTTCCAAGCAAGTACGCTATCTCTCCGGCAGTCAAACCACCGATAATATTCAAAACAATTACAATTCTTTCAATCTCGTGGAGATTTAGAATTGCACTTATTATCATTTCGCTTTCAAGCTCGTTTATAATTATCCGAATCACCAATCAATCAGTTTATAGTCTGATAGTTCTCGCTCGTACCCACTCGGGCAGTCCTGGCGTATCAACTAATGTGCTGGCGGTTTTGCCACCCATACAGCTTTACGATTAAAAAGGTGCTATTCCGTTGTAAATGTTCAGATAAGATTTATGTGATGTTTTTTGTGGTTTTTAGTATCACAATTTATCTGCTTGGCATTATTGTATATACCAAATATGCAAGAAACCCCCGAAACATCAGGTTTCTCCTATGTTTTGGGGGTTTTCTAATTAAGTTATTAAAAGATGCAATTATTTAATCATGCTTGCAACTTCATCTGCAAAGTTGTCTTCTCTCTTTTCAAGGCCTTCACCTTTTTCAAATCTTACATAGTCAAGAAGTTTAACGCCTTTTGATTCAAGGTATTTTTCAACTTTGAAATCAGGGTTAACGCAGAATTCCTGCTGGAGTAAGCAGTTCTGCTCGAAGAACTTACCGATTTTACCGCCAACCATCTTTTCGATGATAGCATCGGGTTTTGAAGCATTCTTAGGATCTTCTTTAATCTGAGCGATGATGATGTTCTTTTCTTTTTCAACATCTGCTTCAGGAACAGATTCTTTTGAAATGTAGAGAGGATTAATTGCAGCAATATGCATTGCAACTTCTTTAGCAGCGTTTGTATCTTCACCTTCGATAAGAGTGAGAACACCGATTTTACCGCCACCGTGAACATAGGAAGCAACTTTACCTTCATATCTTGCAAATCTTCTGATTTTCATGTTTTCACCGATTGTGAGGATTTTATCCTGGAGAGCGGCTTCAACAGTCATGGAATCATCATATTTCATTGTCATGAAGGTTTCAACATCTGCAGGGTTTTCTTCTGCAACGATTTTAGCAAGCTGAGCAACAAAGCTCTGGAAATCAGCATTTTTAGCAACGAAGTCGGTTTCTGAGTTAACTTCGATGATTGAAGCTACTGTTGCAGCATCGTTAACATAGGTTGTAACGATACCTTCTGCAGCAATTCTGCCTGCTTTCTTTGTGGCAGCTGCGAGACCTTTTTCTCTTAAAAATTCAATAGCTTTTTCCATATCGCCGTTGCATTCTGTGAGTGCTTTTTTGCAATCCATCATACCACAGCCGGTTCTTTCTCTGAGTTCTTTTACATCTTTAGCTGTAAACATTTATTTATACCTCCAAAAAAGAAATTATTCCTGAACTGCTTCTTCAGCCTGAACTTCAACTGCCTCTTCGGCTGCTTCAGCATTTAAAGCATCTTCACCCTGACGGCCTTCGATGATAGCATTTGCCATTGTGGAAGCAATGAGCTTAACTGCTCTTATAGCATCATCGTTACCGGGGATAACATAATCAACATCATCGGGATCACAGTTGGTATCTACGATAGCAACAACGGGGATGCCGAGTTTCTTAGCTTCTGATACAGCGATTTTTTCTTTTCTGGGATCAACAACGAAAAGTGCGCCGGGGAGTTTCTTCATATCTTTGATACCGCCGAGGTATTTTTCGAGTTTTTCACATTCAAGTCTTAATTTTACAACTTCTTTTTTAGGGAGAAGATCATATGTTCCGTCTTCTTCCATTTTCTTTAACTGATTGAGTCTTCCGATTCTCTTCTGGATTGTTTTGAAGTTGGTGAGCATACCGCCGAGCCATCTTGCATTAACAAAATACATACCTACTCTTTCGGCTTCTTCTTTGATAGAATCCTGAGCCTGTTTTTTGGTACCTACAAAGAGAACTTCTTTACCGCTTTCGGCAATTTCTTTGATGAAATCATAAGCTTCAACAATCTTTTTTACGGTTTTCTGAAGATTGATGATGTAGATTCCATTTCTTTCTGTGTAGATGTATTCCGCCATTTTGGGGTTCCATCTTCTTGTCTGATGTCCAAAGTGAACACCTGCTTCTAAAAGCTGTTTCATTGATATAACTGACATATTATTCACCTCCATAATTTTTACCCGCCATATACCTCACCTGCATGAAAGACTGCGAAAACTATGTCGGATTTTCACAGCAAACTCCCACACATCAGCATATGTGTGTATTCAACCTCAATATAATAACACAGTTCCTTCATCTTTGCAAGGATTTTTTGTAAAAAATTTCAAAAATTTTCAACAAATATATTACTTATAATTTAATTTTATTGCTAATTTTATACAAGAGAATAGGTTCTGTAATAATATACAAAAAATATTGCTATTTACAAAGAAAAGTATTGAAAATAAACAAAACTTATGTTATAATTTAATAAAGAATACAATAAATGTTAACAAATGAGGTAAAAATGAGAATAATAAAATCAGATGAAATTGTTAATATAGTAAAAAAAATGTGTATGGAAGCAAACTATCACCTTCCATGCGATATAAGAAAAGCGATTGAAGGATATATAGAAAGCGAAAAATCGCCCACAGGGAAAGATATTCTTTCAAAGATAAAAGATAATTATCTTGTTGCAGAAAAAGAAGAAATTCCTATTTGTCAGGATACGGGGATGGCAGTTTTCTTTGTTGATATTGGAAATACTGTTTATATTGAAGGTGACACTATAACCGAAGCTATTAATGAAGGTGTAAGGCTTGGATATACCGAAGGGTATTTGAGAAAATCAATTGTTGAAGACCCGATTTTCAGAAAAAACACTAATGACAACACACCGGCTGTTATCCACTACAGTTTTTCAAAGGGCGACAAAATTAAAATTACAATTGTGCCTAAAGGATTTGGCAGCGAAAATATGAGTGCAATAAAAATGTTTGCTCCGTCTGCAGGAGTTGAAGGAATTAAAGAATTTATTCTTGAAACTGTTGACAAAGCAGGAAGCAACCCTTGCCCTCCTATTATAGTTGGAATTGGAATCGGAGGTAATTTTGAAAGCTGTGCTGAGCTGGCTAAAAAAGCTCTGGCAAGAGAAGTCGGAAGCAAGAACGAGAATGAATTTTATTCAAACCTGGAAGATGAGCTTCTCTCGCTTATTAACAAATCAGGCATAGGTCCTCAGGGATTCGGAGGCACAACAACAGCCCTGGGAGTTAACATTGAGACAGCACCAACCCACATTGCCGGTATGCCCTGTGCTATAAATATAAGCTGTCATGCTTCAAGGCATTTAACAAAAATAATTTAGTTATATACTCTACACGAGTTATATATATATTCTACTTTAAGGAGCTGATTTTATGAAGATTACAACAACAGGAAGAAAAATTGACATCACCGAAGGTTTGAGAGGATATGTGGACAAGAAAATTACAAAGCTTGAAAAATATTTTCAGGATTCTGCAGATGCTCAGGTTACATTATCAGTTCAGAAGGATTATCACACCGTTGAGGTGACTGTTTTCCAGGGAGGAATGATTTTCAGAGCGGAGGTTACAGACAGAGATATGTATGCCGCTATTGACAGGTCGGTTGATGTTTTGGAAAGACAGATAAGAAAACAGAAAACAAGGCTTGAAAAGAAATTAAGAGAAGGAGCTTTTAATGAGCCGAGCTTCTTTGACTATGGAAACGACGAGGATGAATTTAAGATTGTTAAAGTTAAAAAATATAAAGACAAGCCTATGAGCCCTGAAGAAGCAATACTGCAAATGAATCTTTTAGGCCACGAATTTTATATATTTACAAATGATGAAACAAACGACAAGGAAGTTGTTTACAAAAGAAAAGACGGAAACTATGGGCTTATTGAATTAGACTGACAGTCATCACTTTAATATAATATAATTATAACCACCTGCAGGTGGTTATTTATTTGCTTCTATTCTCTATTAAGCAATGCTTTCATTTTATTTGTCAAATTTCTACTATAATACAGAAATCCTAAATCATTAGGATGAAGATTAATTTCTTCCCAATAAAATTCAGAAAGATGAGGAATAAGAAAGCTGATTTACATAACAATGATTTGGATGTTTGCATACTGCACCGGCTGTAATTGAATCTCCAAGAGTTAATATTTTTAAATCTTTTCTAACGGGTTGTGCTTCATCCGGCAAAATAACATTTTTAAGTTTCAGAGATGCTCTCAAAGGGAAATAAACCGCAAGTTAAACATTGGAAGAGCGGCTGCATCAAAAAGCTGCAACCGCTCTCAAAATTCATTTATACATTTGACCCAACTATTGACAAAGAGCCAAAGGATATCTACGCTCAATGTTGGGGTCGTTAACATCACTTTCGGGTTCTACCCATCTAACAAGGTCAACCGGACACTGGTCACCCGCAGCACTGCAAAGAGGAAGCATATAAAGATCTTCGCCAAAGTAGTTTCTTAAAAGAACTTTAACCTCGCCCCAAAAATCAGGAGATACAAACATTCTGTGCTGTACACACTGTGCAGGACAAGCAAGGTTAGGAACAATACCTTTTATTTTACCATTTTCGTCATACACATATAAAAGCTCGATACCTGTATCACTTCCGCCTTCAATAGCTTCAAACACAGCCTGATTTGTTTCGCCCCACATTTGTGCAGAACCATCGGAATATGTTGCTCTGCGGCACATACCTACCGGTGCTCTGCCGAATGCATTGGTAAACGAGCCTGGTTTCCTATCTTCCCAGGCATCAAATATAACCTTTGTAAGTTTTTCTGCAAGATAGTGAAGCATTTCCTCACCCCGGATAATATCGGGATTATCGGATATGTTCTGTTTTTCTACATATTTTTTTCCTTCTGGCAGTAATTCTTTAAGCATTGATTTTGAAGTTTTACTTTTGATTCTTCGTGCAAGACCAAAATCCGGACCTGTGTGGGTGTGAATCGCACTCATAATAACCATATCGGGATCAATTCCGGCTGTATTACCTTCAAGCTCTTTTCTTACAAGGTCAACAAGAGGTGCAGTAACAGCAGCAAGGTCACAGCTGACAATAATCATCTGTGCATTATCTGATGAAACAGCCATAGCTGTAGCTGTAAGGGGCTTTTCAACATATTCTGAAATTCTTTCAGCAAACTGTCCTAAAAGCGCCACCTTTTTTTCGGGTGTAATGTCAATTTCCGACCAACCTATTTTGATTTTGGAATTCATAGCTAAATCTCCTCATACAATTTATTCTGTTGCATTGATACATTATATAAAAGCCTTATTTTAAGAAAGAGTAATAGTTTCGCCGCCTTTTA
The DNA here is from genome assembly GCA_045644205.1 of Clostridia bacterium. Lineage (GTDB taxonomy): Bacteria > Bacillota > Clostridia > UMGS1810 > UMGS1810 > RGIG1828. The sequence goes on from JAZRGM010000014.1 coordinate 9,253, forward strand.
TTTCATAGGGCTTTTCATTATATGAAAACCATACTGAAATACTCGATGGATTGTGCACAATTTTACCGTCTGCTGAAGTCACAAGTCTTCTTGCTGCTGTAACATAGTCGCAAATTTCTATATTGGTGGCATACCATGTATTGTCATTGTGAGCCACAGTCTGGCAAACATCTTCAATAAGCTCCCAGTTGTTTTCACGCTCAAAGTCGTGGCTGTGACCATATATATACAAAAGAAGTCCACTAAAATATGAATCGGCAACAAACTGATTCATAAAACGCTTGGCAATCTCGGGGGCATTTCTGTGATGACATGTGGGGTGCCAGACAAGAAAATCATTTGGAAGATTAAAAAAATTGGTAGTTGGACCTGTTCTGGCATATGCTATACCACAGGCTCTTACTGCATTTATAACATCATCATTGTAGCTGCCATCTGCATATGAAAGCCCTCTTACAGGTGCACCGGTTACCTTTTCCCATGCAAGACGGTCACTTAATATTTCATTTACAACATTTGAAGCCGGCACATTTGCAAGAGGTGCATGCGTGGCTCCGTGGCACGCAATCTCGTGACCGTTATATACAGAGTAATCATGTACCCTATTTTCCTCATCCATGAGACCGGAGCAAAGATGGAATGTGGCCTTGATGCCATATTTATTAAAAATACCAACGAGTCTTTCATCGAATATAGCGCCATCATCATAGCTGAAGGTTACAGCATGGCGTTTGCCGCCTTTGAAAAGATTAATTTTTATCATAATCAAACACCCAATTCTTCTATTTTTTCTTCTATAATGCTCTCAATAAACTTATTAAGAGAAATATTTTTAGACTCGGCTATAACACACGCTTTTACATATACAGCAGATTTAAAATGAAGTCTTACAGACTCTTTACTTGTTTTTTCGGGTTCAACACCATTTTCCTCACACATAGCAAGATAATCATCAACTGCAGCTTCAAAATCTTCTCTGAGTTCATCCACGCTTTGTCCTTCATAAGAAATCAGATTTTTCACATCAAGCACTTTTCCAAAAAGCATATTATCATTAAAAGAATATTGAACTGTACCAGAGTATCCTTTATAGTGAAGTATATTATCCATAAGAAATCCTCCTAAGTCATTGTTTCATAGTGCTTATCTTCTCGTCGAATATATTATTAAACATAAAAGATTTTACAGCTATACACCATAATTATATACAATGCAATAATCTTATTCAATTTAAAATAAGGACCTATTTGATAATTAATGTCCTTATTTTAAAGTGCTTATGATGGCAATATTTCCGGTATTTCTGATTATTATAATCTATAAAACAAACACATTCATCTATACTAATAGTGATAGAGGTTGACTATCAGGAAGTAGTTGGATGAAGCTAGAAACAATCGGTTAAAACATTAGAAAATATAGAAATCAACAAAAGTTAAGACAAGACCAGTTAGCTGAGAAAACTGATTTGAGTACAAACTCTATGTGCCCGGCATTTAATTTTAGCAAGTGAATAACAGAATTCTTAATTATTAAAGCAAATATTTTGTGCAATAAAATTTCGTGTAACACTCAGGTTCTTTTCGGGCATTTTTTATTCTTTTCCACGGACTTTCCACATATCATAAAAATAAACCTGGATACGAAAAAACACGACTAACCAAAATCAGTTAATCGTGTTTTTTGACTATTCGTTTAAAAAAGCCTTATTTTATGCAGATTTGCGAGCTTTCGGTACTAAATTTACCCACCCTTTGCCCACAAGAATTTTTTGCCCACAGATTGTCGTTGCATCTGTTTTATGGTCTTATTATAGAACGATATCATCATTATAATCTACATACCAATTATTATCCATGTTTATGTTTTCCACCTAATATTATACTACTCAAACTATATTATTCCAGACTTATTACATCAACTTCATGTATTCATCTAACTGCACTTCTTCTAATTCAGCAACGAAATCTGCAAAGACTGTTAAATCTCCATTTACTGCATATTGTTCAAGCGCATTATAATAATCAAGTCTATTTTCTTTAGCAACAGAAACCGGCAGGTATCCGTTAAGTAAAAGCTGATAATTCATAATCAATCTGCTCGTTCTGCCATTTCCATCAACAAATGGATGAATTCTTACATATTCGGCATGTGTCCATGCTGCAAGCTCTATTGGATTTAACTCTTTTTGTCTTATTTTTAAATCTTCGTAGAAAGCTTTGATTTGCATATACATTTCGTTTCCGGCAGGTGGAGTAAAACCCGCACCGCTTATACGAACTTCTTCATTTCTATATATGCCGCCAACTATTATATTTTCTGTGAGTATTGCATGTAGTTCTTTAACGATATTCTCATCTATGGGTTTCTTTTCTGCAATGCATTTTTTTACATAACCATATGCTTTTTTATGATTAATAACCTCGTATATTTCACGAAGCTCTTTTCCTCCTATTGCAACTCCGTCTTCCAAAACAACTTTTGTTTCCATGAGTGTCAGAGTGTTTCCTTCAATAGCAGTTGAATTGTGAGTGAAAGTAAGTTCAAAATCCTTTTCATAGGAAGATAAAGTAACCGGACTTATCTTATGCTTGTTCTGTTCGTATTTAAGTTTCTTTTCTTGTATTATCTCGAAGTTCACATTACTTTCCTCCCTTATAAATACTTATTTTTGATATTATATCATAATAATTGCATTAAAACAATAATTTTTTGAAGATATTTTTGTTATCAGAATTCCATTTTAAAATGCCACATAAAATGCCGGTTGATGCCACATTCATTGTCGCTTTTGTAGGGATGCCCAGATTACAACGAATCGCGCAATGTGGCATTGTAAAAAAATGCAAAATTAATGCCAAAAACCCCTTGACAGCAGGGATTACCTAATGTCAAGGGGTTTGAGAATTTGTTGTTATTTCAATGATTAGAAGTATCTCTTTAAAAGTCCCTCTAAACCTTTGCCATGTCGAGCTTCGTCACGAGCCATTTCATGAACTGTGTCGTGAATTGCATCAAGACCGTTTTTCTTTGCGCAGGATGCAAGGTCAAATTTACCCTGGGTTGCACCATATTCACAATCCACTCTCCATCTGAGGTTATCTTTTGTTGTAGCTTTCATATTGGGTTCTAAATCTTCACCAAGAAGCTCTGCAAATTTTGCAGCGTGTTCTGCTTCTTCATAGGCTGCTTTTTCCCAATAAAGTCCAACTTCGGGATAGCCTTCGCGGTGAGCAATACGAGCCATACACAGATACATTCCAACCTCTGCACATTCACCATTGAAATTAGCCATAAGCTGTTCAAAAATATATTTTTTATCTTCTTCGCTTATATCAGGATTGTTTTTAACTGTTTTTCCATAAACGCCATATTCGTGTTCTGCTGCAAGAGCTGCGCCTTCAACCATTTCTTTGAATTTGTCGGCAGGAACCTTACATACAGGACATTTTTCGGGAGCAGAATCTCCTTCGTGAACATAACCACATACTGAACATACAAATTTTTTCATAACTACTTCTCCTTTTTGTTTATATAAATTTTTAAATTAAACATTTCTTGCAGCATCCGCTGTAGAATACTTCCTTATGCTGTATCTTAAAACCGTCGAGACCACATTCCGAGGAGCTATCCAGGTCAAAATCAAAAACCTTTTTACAGTTTTCGCAATAAAAGTGACCATGAAAAGCGATGTCGGCATCGTAGCGAATCTGAACGCCATCAATGGGAAGAATCTTTAAAAGTCCTTTTTCAGAAAACAGCTTGACTGAATTATAAACCGTTGTTCTTGAAAGAGTTGGTGCTTCGGGCAGAATACTATGATATATTTCATCAACTGTTGGATGAGATTTATTGTCTTTTAAAAAGTCATATATCATAATCCTTATGACAGATGGTCTGATATTATGCTTTGTCAAAAGATTAGCAGTGCTCATCGGTCCACCTCATTTCTTATAAATTGTAATGATTACAACTCTGTAATGATTACAATATTAATATAGCATATCTTTATCTCCTTGTCAACACCTTTTTTGCAAAAAATATAATTTGAAAAATTTACTTATATATGCTAAAATAGCACAGAAAGAAATGAGGGTTATTAATGAGGAATATTTATCCACCATACTCTAAAAAATTCAGATGCATAGCCGGCAATTGCCCGGATACCTGCTGCGCAGGATGGGAAATTGTTGTTGATGAAAAATTTCAGGAAATATATAAAAAAAGCTCATCTCAGGCGGCAAAGGATGCTGTGAAGAGTATGTATACCGATAAAGACGGTGATGTCTGCCTCAGGCTTAAAGACGGCAGATGCCCTATGCTAAATGATGACAATCTTTGCAGATTATATATTGACATAGGCGAGCATGCTCTTTGCGATGTTTGCAGAATATATCCCCGATTCAACAAAGAAGCTGACGCTATGGTTTTTTCGGGAATATCCCTCTCCTGCCCTGAAGCTGCAAGGCTTATTCTTGAAGATAAAAGCTATGGCGAATTGAATTCAGACAATATAGCAGATGAAGGATATACAAAGGACATATATGATATTTACTTGTGCTTAAGAGAGCGGGTAATAAGCGGAAGCCTTTTTGACCTTAGTCTGGTTTCCGATGAAATAGGCGAGGCAGTTTTCTTTGGAGATATTAAAAAAGCCTGCTATGTTGCAGAAAATCCTTGTGACCCTCTGTTTTTACCCGAAACAAAAGATGTTTTTAATATTACAAAGGTGCTTTGCGGATTTGAAATTTTAACAGATGAATGGAAAAAGCTTTTATCACATCTTTCCATTCATCTTGAAAAGGCGGCAAAAGACAAAACTTATCTTAAAAAAAGAAATGAAGCACTAAAAAAATGTGCTTCGTTTAATGAGACTAAAAACATAGCAATATATTTTCTTTGTAAATATATGCCGGAGGCTATTTATGAAGGGGATACTGACATAATGATTAAAATGGCATATTTGTCACTTTGCATTATCTGCGAAATATATGCCATGGAAATCATAGAAATAAAGAATCTTACATTTGAAAGAAAGCTCAGGATAGCACAGCTTTTTTCAAAAGAGATTGAACATAATGAAGACAACTTAGAAAAAATATTTTAAAAATAATGGGGCTGTCTCAATAATCGTATAAAGTGAATAATTATGCATTGTCAGGTTGTAGGGAATGGATTTATCCATTCCGCTTAAGCGCATAAATGCGTTCCCTACAATATTTGATACATAAATATTCATTAAATGTGATTATTGA
>JAZRGM010000015.1:0-7760 GCA_045644205.1 Clostridia bacterium
TCAAAAATGCTATGTAAAAACTTAGGTTTTTACATAGCATTTTTGAACTGATTTAGTTAAGTCTTGTCTGCATCGACACAGCCTTCCCCAAAACAATAACATTCTGACATTCTTCTCCGGTAAACACCATAGGCTTATATGCCGGATTTTCAGGCACAAGCATAATCCCGTTTTCAATGTAGTAAACTCTTTTGAGTGTTGCTTCATCGCCAATCACAACAGCGGCAATCTCTCCGTTTTCCACAACGCTCTGCCGCCTTATGGTAACAATATCTCCTTCAAAAATTCTTGCGTTTATCATGCTGTCGCCTTTTGCCACAACACAAAAATCTCCGTTAACGATATTTCCGCTCAGGGTTTCAATGTCAAAATCTGTGTTACATTCAATAGGGGAGCCGCAGGCAATATTTCCATACATAGGCATCTGGGTTTCGTGAAGCTGAGTTATATTTTTGATTATTGCTTTTGGCTTTTCTTCTATTCCGTTGAGATAATCAAGGGAAACGCCAAGAGCATTTGCTATGCATTTTAATGTTTCAATATGAGGGCATTGCTTTGAACATTCCCATTTACTGAGCATCACCCTGTCGGCTTTTAAATTATATTCCTTTTTTAATATATCAATAAATTCGCTCTGAGTATATCCAGCCTGTTTTCTGAGATCGCGGATTCTTTCTCCGAGAGTTTTCATCTTGTTTCTCCTTTCATTTCCTTGTTATGTAACCATTCTAACACATAATTTCAAAAAAATCAAGAAAAATTTAAAAAATGTGTTGACAAAGACACAAATTCGTGTTAATATAAATGTGTCGATACCGAAACATTACCTGTCGACATCATTGTGCGGAATGAAAGGAAGTGTCTTTTATGAAACAAATCGTAAATCAGTTTATCCACAGTGACAAAGTCCTCTTTGCCCTTTGCATAGGAATGTATGTTGTAGGGTGTATGATAGAGGCAGGATTTTAGGAGGTATAATGATACAAACAAAAATTTGTCCCTATTGCAGCAGTTCTTTTTCAAGCGAGGTAAATGCACGCAAGTATTGCAGCCAGAGGTGTGCAGGTCTTGCCTTGAAAAAGCGTCGCGGAAAAACCAAGCGTTGCCTGTGCCAGTGGTGCGGACAAGTTTTTACGGCAAAGCGTAAAAAGAAATTCTGTGATTTTAACTGCCAGAGCACCTATATGAAAAAACTCGGCCAAATACAAAAGACGGTAATTAAAATCCCCGTTAAGATTACCTTAAATGATGCTGCCCGACAATCAAAAGAAGAAGGCATAACATATGGAAGATATGTAAGCCTTAAAAGAATATAACAAGGGGGATCAGATATGAGCATTGACTATTTGATTTGTCCTTTCTATGAATATGAAAAAAACGGTGTTCTTCATTGTGAAAACAAAACCATCGTTTTTCCCGGAAGAAGCGACCGGATGGAGTGGCTCAAAACTCATTGCGGAAGCTGGAACTATAAAATCTGCAAGCTTTATGCAGAGCAGATTAAAAAGTATAGCGACGCTGATTGACAATCGGCCTTTTTATGTGATAAAATTTTATCATATTAAATATGTCAAAGCGAGATGACAATCAGTGAAAAAAACAGGAATACTTTTAATAATCTTAATATTTTTAAATCTCTTTTCCCTTGGTGCATTTGCCGATGATGGTATCTGCGTAATGTATAGGGGAGAGAAATTAGAATTTGATGTTGCTCCCTATTATTCCAATGGAAGAATAATGGCTCCTGTAAGAGCTGTTCATGAAGCCCTTGGAGCGCAGGTCAGCTGGGATGATGCATCCCAGACCGCCACATCAGATTTAAACGGATTAAGCCTTAAAATGACTCTTGGCGACAGCAGATATTTTGTGAATGAAGCTCCGTATGAAATGGATGCCGCAGTCGAAAAGAAATCCGATAGAATCTTTGCTCCGGTAAGATATGTTGCCCAGGGCTTCGGCAAAAAGATAAGCTACCATGATTACAGCCGGACTGCAGTTATTTCTGATGATAAGGAGTATGGCTGGTATACTTATCTCACAGAGCCTGTACCCGATTTTTCCTGTGTGCAGGGTGCAGAGCTTGTGTCGGAAACGGTTTTATCCGATGGCACAAGAGAATATTTTTACACAGCGTCCGAAAACTCCCTTTCTGAGTATCTCAACTGTCTTCAGCTTGATTTTGCAATGGAGCCTTATGGGATGGATTATGTGGCAGGAGGAGTTAGGTATATCTATTCTAAAGACGATATGCTTGTTAGCATAACAGAGCTTATATCCGACGATGAGAGGAAAATAAAGCTTATTCCCGATGCCTATGGCAGCCATGCAGTGGCAGATGAGACTATCCTGGATAGTGCATCCAAAAAAGATGAAGCCGAAAACCCTCTGCCGGAAATATTGCCCCAGGCACCATTAGATGAAATTCCACCTGAAAAACCCGGAGATTCTGCTGAAGAAAAACCGTCTGACAAAAGTGTAAGCTATGATGATGTGGACTATGGCAAAATCACAAATTCAAAGCTTTTAGAACAATACACAAACGAAGGCAAAACATTTTATGTTTATTCCTATGATATTTTTTCCGAAAGCTATTATGAAAGCTACATAGAGTCTCAGGGATGGTCTTTTTATGATTTCCGCTTTGATATAGATAGCTTCAGTAATTCAAAATATTGGGTTAAGGGAGAAAATATGATATGTGTATCGGTTAATCATATGTATAATATAGTTATAATTTGTGTTATATAAAACAAGGGTATGTAAAAAACTTAGTTTTTTACATACCCTTTTTCTTCTTTATGCCGCCGGAGTCTGGGAAGCAGGCGCTTCATTTGTGCTTCCGGTGTTTTCTCCGTTTCCGGTATTTGTATTTCCTGTTTCAGGGGTGCCGGTTTCACCGCCGGTATTTTCGTCTCCTGTGGTTTCGCCCTCAGTATTTTCACCTTCGGTATTTTCTTCGTTTTCCTTTTCCTCCTCCGGATCCACATAGGGCGTATCCGAAATAAGGAGTGTTTTCGGGTGTTTACCTCTGCAGTAGCCTGTCAGGAATTTCTTGTTTGCCCAGTCGGTTGCTCCGCATCCGTCAGATGCATATTTGCCTGTGTGGGGGCAGATATTTGCCTTAATAATTCCGTCGGGCTTATCAAATGAATCTGATTTAAGGTCTTTGTGGATTTCGGTCATAACCTTTCTCCATATGCCAACTGCAAGCTCCGTTCCTGCTCCTATAACTTTTGGCTTATCGTATCCAACCCAAACGGTTGAGCAGTAGTAGGGGGTAAAGCCTATAAACCATTTATCCTTGTTATCATCTGTTGTACCTGTTTTACCGCAGGTATCCATACCGGAAATCCTGTTTCCGCCTGCTGTTCCATAGCTTACAACATTTTTTAAAAGCTCCTGCATAAGAAACGCAGTCTCTTCGGAAAATACTCTGTTTTTCTTTGGCTTGTTTTCAAAAACCAACTCTCCGTCTTTGGTGCATATCTTTGTATATGATATTGGCTCAATATACATTCCCCCGTTTGCAATGCAGGAATATGCTGTCGACATTTCAAGAGGGGTGATTCCGTGGGTGACTCCGCCAAGAGCAAGAGATGGGTTTTTATCACTATAGGCACCTTTTTCAACAAGAGAAGAAATGTGCATTTTGTCTTTTAAATATTCAAATGCCACATCTATCCCCACAGCCTGAAGGGTTCTTATTGCCGGCATATTATATGACCATGCCACAGCTGTCTTAACAGGCACCGGACCTGAAAATTTTCCGTTGGCATTCTGAGGCTCCCATTCGCCTATTTTAATTGGTGCATTGTCGATATAAGTTGTAAGGTTAATAACATTTTCCTCAAGAGCCGGAGCATACACAGCTATCGGCTTAATTGTTGAACCCGGCTGACGCTTGCTCTGTGTGGCACGGTTTAAAACTCTGTTATCTGTTTTTTCGCCTCTTCCGCCCACTATAGCCTTGAGCTTTCCTGAATTATGGTCTGCAACAATAATTGCCGACTGCAAAATATTTCCACCCGATGCCGCCGGGAAATTTTTGTCATTTTCATAAAAAGCCTCTGCGGTTTTCTGGATATCGGGGTCCATTGTGGCATATATCTTAAGACCACCGTTATAGAGAAGATTTTCGGCATACTGCTCAGAATATTCAAATTCTTCCATAAGGTCTTTTTTTGCTTCTTCAAATATGTGGTCTGCAAAATATGACTGAGCTCTTCCGCTGTTTTCTTTTCTGTCGTCTGACTGTCCGTGAGAAAAATCGAGGTCTTCTTTTACAGCTTCGTCATATTCTTCCTGAGAGATATATTCAAGCTCCAGCATTTTATCAAGAATAAGGAGCTGTTTCTTTTTGTTGTTTTCAGGATTTAAAATCGGGTCATAGGTTGTGGGATACTGAGTTATTCCTGCAATACTCGCACACTGCGCAAGGGAAAGCTGGTCAACACTCTTTCCAAAATATAAATACGATGCCGCCTGAACACCATGCACGCCCTGACTTAAATATATTGAATTCATATATAATTCAAGAATCTGAGATTTACTCAGCTTCGTCTCAAGAACAATGGCTCTTGATATTTCTCTTATCTTTCTTGCATTTGTTCTTTCTTTATCCTGGGTAATGTTTTTGACAAGCTGCTGAGTTATTGTGCTTCCGCCATATGATGAGTCGCCCTTTAAAAACACATTGAGAACTGCACCAAAAGTTCGTTTAATGTCAACTCCCATATGTGAATAGAATCTTTGGTCTTCAATTGCAACAAAAGCGTCCTGCATATACTTTGGGACCTTGTCAATATCAACCCATATTCTGTTGTCGGCTGATTTGAACTGTTCGTATGCATAGTATTCACCGTCATTATCTTTAACATAGATAGTTGAAGAAAGCTTCATATCAAATGTTCCAAGATTATCCCCAAAGGTGAAATCCACCTGAGCATATGCCCATATCATAAGTATTGCGGCAGATAAAAACACAGTTATCACCCCGACTTTGAGCGCCATAACAAAGCCTCTTAAAGCAGGTGATCTGAGACCTTTTGATTTTTCCCTTCCTTTTGTTTTTTTCTGCCTTTGGTTCTGGCTTGAACGAATGTTATCCAGTTTTCCCATTTCTCATCATCTCCGGTTGAAAAATTGAAGTTATTGTTTTACTAAAAACAGATATAATGAATAATTCTTTATATAAATGTAAAAATATTACGGGTGAAAAATATGAAAAAATCCAACAAACTAATAATTATAAGCGCTTGTCTTTTTCTTGTTTCCTTTTCTTTTGTGCTTTCCTCCTTTTTGAAGACTTCCTATGAAAATAAAGAACAGGCAGAAGATAAGCTTTCCGCACACAAAGAAGAAAAAGAAGAAGCCTTAAAAACAGAAAACAACATATCGGAGCCGGTTTCTCCTAAGAAAAAGAAGAATAGCTATGTAATAAGGATTTCAGACAACAAAATATGCGCTTTTATCATAACAGAAAACGGTGAAATCCTCTGGAATGCTTCCGATATTCCACCGGGGCTTAGCTTTGAGGAAAGGAAAGCTCTTGAAGAGGGGATATATTCTGATAGCTTCGAGGAAATGTGTTTGTATCTTGAGTCATATGCGAGTTAGACTAAATATACCTTCCCATTGCAATACGGTCGTGACCGCTTAAATCTTTGATAATTTTAACATCTGAAAATTTACCGTTCATCATTTCTTTCAGAGCCTCGCCCTGATTATATCCAATTTCAAAAAAAAGCATACCGCCTTTTTTAAGATAAGCTGAAATATTTTCAATAATCCTTCTGTAGAATAAAAGCCCGTCTTCTCCACCGTCAAGAGCCAGACGGGGTTCATAGTTTTTAACTGTGTTTTCAAGAGCTTCTATAGCCTTCGTTTCAATATAGGGCGGATTCGACACCACCACATCAAATTTTTCTCCTGTGTAGGAGTTGCTTAAAACATCATACAGCCTGAAATCGCACCTGTCTGAGAGCTTAAGCTTTTCTGCATTTTTTTGAGCTGTTTCTATGGCAGATAAGCTTATATCCACCCCTGTGCATCTTGCATTTTCCAGATAATATGCCAAAGAAAGGCAGATTGCTCCGGAGCCTGTACACAAATCCAGAATTCGGGAAGCCTTCCCCTTATATATATCAATTATAGTATCCACAAGCTCCTCAGTTTCGGGGCGTGGAATAAGCACACTTTCATTAACCTCAAATTCCAGCGACATAAATTCCTTAGTCCCTGTTATATAGGCAAAGGGTTTTCCTTTGGCTCTTATATCTGAAAGAGATTGAAGCTTTTTAAAATCATCATCGGAAATCTCATCGTCTTTGTGGGTTGAAAGATAGAGCCTGTCTTTTTTCAGCACAAAGCCCAAAAGAGCCTGAGCTTCGCTTCTTGCAAAAGAAACATTTCCATCTAAAATTTTCTGCGAAACAAGTATCGCATCAGAAATTTTTACCATCTGTCGTCCTCTTTGTTTTCGGGTATAACAGCCTTCATAGCTGCAATAGCAACCTCAAGCTGCTCCATATCCGGTTCTCTTGTTGTTATTTTCTGAAGCCAGAGTCCGGGCTTTGTAAGAATTCCAACAACACCATTTGGATGACGCCCTGCAAGCTTTATAATTTCATATGACAAGCCGGCAACAATTGGAAGAAGAAGAAGTCTGTATAAAATTCTTATCCAAAGTGTTTCCCAGGTTAAAAGCGAAAACATTAAAATACTTATAACCATAACAATAAGAAGAAAGCTTGTTCCGCATCTGGGGTGGAGGCGGGTGTATTTCATAGCGTTTTGGGGGGTGAGTTCTTCGCCTGCCTCATATGCGGCAATGGTTTTATGCTCAGCACCGTGATATTCAAAAACACGCTTAATATCCGACATTTTTGACACAGCCCAGAGATAAACCAGAAAAATAATCATTTTTATAAGACCTTCAATAAGATTGAGAGCTATAGGAGCTTTAATCCAGAGCTTGAAAATGCCTGCAATAGCTGTGGGCAAAAGCATAAAAAGACCAATGCTGAAGCACATTGCCACAACCACAGAAAAATAAATGGCAATATCCTTGATTTTGTCGCCAAGCTTATCGTCGAGCCATTTTTCAAATTTCGACATTTCTTCGCTTCCGTCATCAAGCTCAACCTGATCTGCGGAAAACATAAGGCATTTAACTCCCGTAACCATTGATTCCACAAAGGAAAGAACACCTCTTAAAAGGGGAATCTTGTGGAGCTTATGTTTTACAACAAATGAATTTACGGGCTTTATATCCATAACAATCTCACCGTCTGCTTTTCTGACGGCAGTTGCAATTTTTTCGGGGCCTCTCATCATAACCCCTTCTATAACAGCTTGCCCGCCTATGCTTGTTTTATGTGGACACGAAATATTATTATTATTCTTTTTCATGGTAATTCTCCTAAATATCCTACTATATTATAGAAATTATATCACCAATTCAAAATCAAGTCAATTATTGTAGCATATCCGTAACATTTATGAATTATTGCAGTAATATTTTTAGAAATCCCCCATGGGGCATGAAAAAATTGCAGTCCCGACTTTTTTTACATCCCCCGTGGCAAAAATTTACAAAAAATTCACATACAAGAGATATTAAATGCTTGTATTGATAGGGGTTTTATGCTATAATCAAAATATATAAATTTTATGGGGAAGTGTTATAATGGAAAAGAAAATTTGTCCTGTGTGCAAAATTGAAGTTGACGAGGAAATCAAAATTTGTCCGGAGTGCGGAG
>JAZRGM010000016.1:0-5383 GCA_045644205.1 Clostridia bacterium
GTTGGTCCTGAACATGCTCATTTAAGAGACCTTGGCAGAGTTAAATATGATACGGTGTCCGATGAAGAAGCAATGGAGGCTTTCTTCCTTCTTTCAAGATATGAAGGTATTATCCCCGCAATAGAAAGCGCTCACGCTGTAGCTTATGCAATTCGCTACGCAAAAGAGCATAAATCAGGTTCAATCCTTGCCTGTCTTTCAGGTAGAGGTGATAAGGATATTGACTATGTTTATGAAAACTATGGCTGTGGTGAAAAATTTAAGCTTGATTATGATGTATAATAAAATTGAAATCTCCGGTTCTTGCCGGAGATTTTGATTTTATTGAAAATACATTATAGACTTTTTTTGCTAAAATAAAATTTTATTAAATTTAACATATTGTAATTTCTAATGTATTATGTTATTATTTATTAGTATTAAATAAGCTATATCAAAAAGGAGCAATGGTTTATGAAAAAGATTTACGAAGGCAAAACAAAAGACGTTTACAGCCTTGAAAACGGCAATGTTCTTTTGAAATTCAAAGATGACTGCACCGGTAAAGATGGCGTTTTTGATCCCGGTGAAAACTCAGTTGGTCTCAAAATTGAGGGTATAGGTAAGGCTAACCTCAGAACATCCGTTTATTACTTTGATTTGCTCAAAAAAGCAGGCATCAAAACTCACTATGTAAATGCAGATGTTGAAGAAGCAACAATGGAAGTTCTTCCTGGTGAAGTTTTTGGTCATGGCTTAGAAGTTATCTGTCGTCTTGTTGCCACAGGCAGCTTTATCCGCAGATATGGTGAATACATTAAAGACGGCACCCCATTAGAAGGCGGCTATGTTGAATGTACATTCAAAAACGATGAAAAAGGCGATCCTCTTGTTACAGGTGAAGGCCTTGCAGCTCTTGGAGTTATGAGTCCTGAAATGTTTGAGAGCATGAAAGAGCAGACTCTCAAAATAACAAAGATTGTTGCAGATGACCTCAAAACAATCGGTCTTGACCTTTGGGACATCAAATTTGAATTTGGTTATAATAATGGTGAAGTTATCCTTATTGATGAAATCGCATCCGGTAATATGCGTGTTTATAAAGGTGACGAAATTGTTAATCCTGTTGAATTAACCAAACTTATCCTTAATAGATAATATTTTTGAAATTTAAAGTCGGTGAAAATTCATTGAATTTTTCACCGACTTTTTTGTTAATATAACTTTGCATAAAATGGATTAAATTTCATAAAATATAATGTAGATTTGTTAATTTTAAAACTTGTGTGCAACCGGTAGTTGACAAAAAACTCAAAGCCGGATTGCTTGCCATATACTCCACATTTTGGTATATTTAACCTGATAACTATGATATAAAGGAGACCTCATAATGACAATAGGTGAAAAAATCGCACGCTTGCGTGTATCTCTTGATATTTCTCAGGAGCAGCTTGCAGAAAAACTTTCAGTATCCCGTCAGTCTGTGTCAAAATGGGAAATGGATTCAGCCCTTCCTCAAATAGATAAAGTTTTGCAGCTTTGTGATGTGTTTAATATTTCAGCTGATGAGCTTTTGCGTGATAAGGTAAATATCAATAGAAAAATAAGTATTCCGGATGGAAAAAATAAATATTTCGGAACAGATGGTTTCAGAGGCGAGGCTAATGTAAATCTCACCTCCGTTCAGGCATACAGAGTTGGAAGATTTCTTGGATGGTATTATTCTTCCGAGCTTTCAGGCTGCAAAAAACAAGGCTACCGACCAAAAATTGTAATTGGCAAAGATACCCGTCGTTCAAGCTATATGCTCGAATATTCAATTGTTGCCGGTATAACAGCATCCGGTGCTGATGCATATATGCTACATGTCACAACAACTCCCAGCGTTTCCTATGTTACCCGACTTGAAGAATTCGACTGTGGAATTATGATAACTGCATCTCATAACCCATTTTATGATAATGGTATTAAAGTCATAAATCGCTATGGAGAAAAGCTCGACGATAGCGTGGCATCACTCATAGAGGCATATATCGACGGAAACCTTGAAAGAATAGGTGTAGTAGGAGACGATATTCCTTTTGCCAAAAGAGAGCGTATAGGTTGCATAGTTGACCATGTATCAGGAAGAAATCGCTATGTTGGCTATCTTATATCCCTTGCTTCTCATTCCTATAAGCATTTAAAAATCGGTCTTGATTGTGCAAACGGTGCGTCATGGATGATAGCAAAATCCGTTTTTGATGCTCTCGGTGCTCAGACTGTTGTAATCGGAGCTGAGCCAAATGGCCTTAATGTAAATGAAGACTGTGGCTCAACCCATATAGAAAAGTTGTGTACTCTGGTCAAAGAAAAGCATCTTGATCTGGGCTTTGCTTTTGATGGCGACGCCGATAGATGCATTGCTGTGGATGAAAAAGGAAATATATTTGACGGAGATATGATGCTCTATATCCTTGCAAAAAGGCTCAAATCCCGTGGCACACTAAGCGGCAACACTCTCGTTGCAACAGTTATGTCGAATTCAGGTCTTGTAAAGAGCCTTGATAATATAGGGGTAAAATGCATCCAAACAGATGTAGGTGACCGTTTTGTATATGAATGTATGCAAAAAGGAAACTATTCTTTAGGTGGTGAGCAATCGGGGCATATTATCATAAAAAAATATGCCACCACAGGCGATGGAATTCTCACAGCGCTTATGGTTGCAGAAGAACTTTGCGACCTTAAGCTTCCTCTTTCGAAGCTTGCCTCTGATGTAAGTCTTTATCCTCAATATACCCGAAGCATCAGGGTTAAAGACAAAGAATCTGCCATAAATGATATTGAAGTACAAAGGCAGCTTAAAAAGGTGACAGAAATGATAGATGGCAATGGCAGAGTGCTTCTTCGAAAAAGCGGCACAGAACCTGTCATAAGAATAATGCTTGAATGTGAAACAGAGCAAAAGTGCATAGAATATGCCGACTTAATTTCAAGCGTGATTGCAGAAAGGGGACATATTATTTGAGCGTAAATATTAAAACCTCCGAACTTTTTGATTCCATACCTCCCTGGCTTTCGGAACTTTTTAATAGCAGCACATACCCATGGGATATGCTTCCTAAAATAAAGGATTATATAATTTCTGTTATTTTCAAAGGGCTTCCCGGCTATAAGCTTATAGATGATATGATTCTTGTGGGTGAAAATGTGAAGATTCATCCGAGCGCTGTTATTATTCCTCCTGCAATAATAGGAGATGGCTGTGAAATCCGCCCCGGAGCATACTTAAGGGGCAATGTGATAATAGGAGAAAACTGCGTTATCGGTAATTCATCAGAGCTTAAAAATTGTATTCTTTTGGACGGAGTACAAATCCCACACTATAATTATGTTGGTGATTCTGTTCTGGGTAACAAGTCTCACCTTGGTGCAGGCTCAATTTGTTCAAATTTAAAATCCGATGGTAAAAATGTTGTTGTTCACGGTGAAGAAGAATACCAAACCGGCCTAAGAAAGCTTGGTGCAATTCTTGGTGATGGGGCAGATATAGGCTGTAGCTGTGTTTTAAATCCCGGCACAGTTGTGGGCAAAAAAACGAGGGTATATCCTCTGACCTGTCTCAGAGGTGTTTATCCTTCGGGTTCTATTGTAAAAGACGGTAAAACCGTAGTAGAAATACAATAACTTTATTAAATAATTAAAAAATGTTATTGATTTATTGCACCCACGGTGGTATAATATCACCAGATTGGATGTGACATTATGATTAATAAAGAAATAAAAAAACTCGTCACCTATGGAGTGAATAAATCTCTCCTTGAAGAATGTGATGTGGTATATACCATAAATCAGATTATATCAGCTCTTGGTCTTGAAGGCTTTGAAGACAGCGATATATCAGATGAAGAAATTGTCCTTGAAAACATTTTAAAAAATATTAATGATTATGCGGTTGAAAAGGGAATAATAGAAGACAGCATAACCCATAGAGATCTTTTTGATACAAAGATAATGGGACTGTTAATGCCCCGACCAAGTGAGATCATTGCTAAATTTGAAAGCTTATATCAGAAGTCTCCCAAAGAGGCAACCGACTATTTCTATAAGCTTAGTAAGGATAGTGACTATATCCGCACCTATAGAATAGAAAAAGATAAAAAATGGACAGTTGACACCCCTTATGGCAATCTTGATATAACTATTAATCTTTCAAAACCCGAAAAGGACCCCAAGGCGATAGCAGCTGCTAAAAATGCACCGCAAAGCGGTTACCCAAAGTGCCTTTTGTGTCGTGAAAATGAAGGCTACAGCGGCAGAATAAATTCCCCTGCAAGGCAGAACCACCGTATCATTCCCGTTAAGATAGACAATGCCGACTTTTTTTTGCAGTATTCCCCCTATGTTTATTATAATGAGCATTGCATAGTGTTTAATAAAGAGCACACACCCATGAAAATAGACCGCAGCACCTTTGCAAAGCTTTTATCATTTGTAGCTAAATTTCCACATTATTTTGTTGGCTCAAATGCAGACCTGCCCATAGTTGGCGGCTCAATCTTAAGCCACGATCATTTCCAGGGCGGAAACTATGAGTTCCCAATGGCAAAAGCTTCGGTGGATATTCCTGTTTCCTTTGATGGCTTTAAAGATATTGAAGCAGGCATTGTAAACTGGCCAATGTCCTGCATAAGGTTAAAAAGTGAAAACACGACCCGTCTTATTGACCTGGCTTCGAAAATTCTTGATAGCTGGAGAAACTACACAGATAAAGAATCCTTTATCTTTGCCGAGACAAACGGTGAACCCCACAACACAATAACTCCGATTGCCAGAAAAAGAGATGGACTTTTTGAGATTGATCTCGTTCTCAGAAATAACATTACAACGCCTGAGCATCCTCTGGGAGTATACCATCCTCATTCTGAACTCCACAATATCAAAAAAGAGAACATTGGTCTTATAGAGGTTATGGGGCTTGCAGTTCTTCCGGCAAGACTCAATACCGAACTTAAAACCCTTGCAGATTTTATAGTTGCAGGCAAAGATATTAAGTCCAACGAAACTATTTCCAAGCATGCAGATTGGGTAGAAAGCTTTAAGGCAAACTATTCCGATATAAACGAAGGTAATGTTATGAAAATTCTCTGTGCAGAAGTGGGCAAAGTATTTTCAAAGGTTTTAGAGCATGCTGGTGTATATAAAACAGATGATGAAGGAAGAAAAGCATTTTTAAAATTTATAAATTCTGTAAAATGATATAAAAAAGCACCCTATGGGTCAATGTCATTAAGTTAATTTGATATTGACGGGTGTAAAACGACAAAAGAGTTTGAAGTCTTGAAGATTTCAAGCTCTTTTTCGTTATGGTTTTGAAAATCAGCACAATAAATAGACAGATTTAATAAATCCGCCTAAACAA
>JAZRGM010000017.1:0-52863 GCA_045644205.1 Clostridia bacterium
CAACCAATTCAATTAACGGATAATCAAAAATTTAATAACTTTCTTTGAGGTTTGCACGACCTCTTTTTGTTATGTCATTTTTGACTTGCTTTTTATTTTACCATACTTTTTCAGAAAACGCAAATTCCTATACAGTAAAAAAACCATAAATTAAAAAGGTCAGAAACGAATCCTCGTTTCTGACCTTTTTAATTTATTATTACATTATAAAATACTATTTGAAAAACGCCGCAAAGCCGCCTTTTCTGATGATGGTTTTTCCCGAGAGCTTATCTGCATTATGGGATATTATTGCATTGCCACTTGAGATATATGCTTTATCTGTCATATTTATTATGGCTGTAAATATTTGAGATTTATATTTTCTTTTTATTATCATCGCCCCATTATCTTTCTCAAAGCTTATATCGCCCTTTTGAAGAGCCGGGCAGGAATTTTTCATTTTGCCAAGAGATTCAAAGAGAGCCTTTGTTTCTTCGCTTTTCTTTTCCCACTCAAAATACCTTCTGCAAAATGGGTCGCCAAAGCCCTCCATGGCTATTTCGTCGCCATAATATATACAGGCATTTCCCGGAAGGACAAACTGCAAAAACGCGGCAACAAAAAGTCTTTCTTTTGCTCTCATCTTTTCATCATCAGAGAGGGCATATTCAGCCTGAGCTTCTTTTGTTTCAGGGAAGGTGCATCCTGATAGAGAGTTTATTATTCTTGCTGTATCGTGGGTTGATAAAAAGTTCATTAATGAATTAACACACATCGGCGGATAATTTTCGCAGATGTTCATAACCTCATATGCAAAATCTTCACAGCTTTTATTTTGACAAACAAAATCTATTATGGCGTTTTTAAACACATAGTTCATAACAGAGTCTAATTCTGATGCCACAAAATATTTTCTTCTTTTGCCATAGCTTATTTTATTTGAGGCATCTTCCCATACCTCACCCAAAACAAAGCTCTCTTTTTTTATTTCCTTAACTCTTTTTCTTAAAAGATAAATAAATTCGTCGGGAAGTTCATCGGCAACATCAAGACGAAAACCATCTGCTCCAAGATTTAGCCAATGAGCAACCACACTATCGCTATCTCTTATTATATAATCAAGATAGCCTTCGTCCATTTCGTTTACCGCAGGAAGGGTTTCAATGCCCCACCAGGCGTCAAATTCATTTGGGTATTCTTTAAAATTATACCAGCTTCTGTAGGGTGAGGTTTCGCAAGAAGCCGCACCGTTTCCAAAGATATGCTCACTGTCAAAATAGATACTGTTGCTGCCTGTGTGGGAAAAAACACCATCTAAAATTATTTTTATTCCCATTTTATGAGCCGATTTACAAAGGCTCACAAAATCCTCCTCTGTGCCAAGCATAGGGTCGATTTTTTTATAGTCGCAGGTGTCGTAGCGATGATTGGAATAGGCCTTGAATATGGGGTTTAAATATATTATAGATACTCCAAGAGACTTTATATAGCCCAGCTTTTTTTCTATGCCTTTTAGATTTCCGCCAAAGAAATCGCTATTCAAAACCTTTCCCTGCTCATTGGGAGCAAAGGAAGGAAGGTCTGATTTGTTTTCGTGGATATAGAAAGGCTCCAGCTTCCCCGAAAGGTCACAATCACCTTCTTTATAAAATCTGTCGGGAAAAATCTGATACATAACCTTCCCCTGAAAGGATTCGGGAACGGTGAAGCTTTTTTCATAGAAGCTCAGCTGCCACATATCGCCCTTGCCGATGTTGGTGTCGGCTTTTCCTTCTTTAAAAAGCTCAAAGCTGCTTTCCTTTGTATGTATAAAAAATTTATAGAAATAAAGCCCGGCAAATTCAAGAGTGAATTTAAGGCGGAAAATGTCATACACATCTTCTTTTCCGTCAAAGCTCATAGGGAATCTGGTCTCAACGCCTGTGTGTTCATTTATTAAAATTAAAAAAACCTCTTTTGCCATGCAGGAAGAAGGTATGTCAAGCCTTAGCCTGCATACCTCACCTGTTTTTATGCATCCAAAAGGGGTTTTGTATTTTGAGTTTTTACTGTCATATAGAATTCTCATAATAACACCTGTTAATTATTTTTTCGCTCGATGCGAAAAAATAATTTAAGTAATAGGTAATATGGAATAGTGAATAAGTCAGGTTGATTTTCGCCTTTGGGCGAAAATCTTCCATACCTATTCACTCTTCACTATTACTTCTTCACTGTTACTGTTTAATGGCATCGAGCCATTAAACAATAATTACCTGCATTTCCAGATATTTTTTGCATATTCGCCTATTGCTCTGTCAGATGAAAATACACCTGCTTTTGCAATATTTGTAAGCGACATATTGCCGAATTTCATTTTATCCATATAGGTGGCTGAAACTTTATCCTGAGCCTTGCAATAAGAATCAAAATCTGCAAGAGCCATATATGCATCTGCAACGCCATAGGCGTTTGTTAAAAGTGATTTTGCAATATCGTCAAATCTTGCTCCCAGAACATTTGATGTGAGCATATCAAGGACAGATTGCAATTCGGGGTTGTTTCTTGTGTAGTCAAGGGGTGAATAGCCTTTTTTCCATAATTCATCCACTTCATGAGCTTTTAAACCAAAGAGGAAGATATTATCCTCGCCCACATTTTCAAATATTTCAACATTGGCACCATCAAGAGTTCCTATGGTTACAGCGCCATTTATCATAAGCTTCATATTACCTGTTCCCGATGCTTCTTTTCCCGCAATTGAAATCTGCTCGGAAATATCTGCCGCAGGAATGATTTTTTCAGCAAGAGAAACTCTGTAGTCTTCAATAAACACGACCTTGATTTTTTCTCTGGCTTGGGGGTCATTGTTTATTGTGTTGGAAACTGCAACAATAAGACGGATAATCTGCTTCGCCATAAAATATCCGGCAGATGCCTTTGCCGCAAAGATAAAGGTTCTGGGGGGAATATCAAGATTGGGATTATCCTTTATCATATTATACATTCTTAATATTTGGAGTACATTTAAAAGCTGACGCTTATATTCATGAAGACGCTTAATCTGAATGTCAAATATAGAATCGGGGTCAACATTTATTCCGTTTGCCTTTGAAATATAGTCGGCAAGGCGGATTTTATTGTTGCGTTTTATTTTTGCAAGATTGTCGATAACTTCTCTGTCGCCATGGAATTCTAAAAGCTTTTCAAGCTCGGTTGAATCCTTTTTAAAGCCTTTTCCGATAAGGCTTTCAAGATATGAGGTGAGTTCCGGGTTAGACTGACAAAGCCATCTTCTATAGGCAATACCGTTGGTAACATTGGTAAATTTTGAATTGTCAATATTATAGTAGTCACGGAAGATGCTCTCAATAAGAATATTTGAATGGAGCTTTGAAACACCATTTATCTTATGACAGCAGGCAAGACAAAGATTTGCCATTCTGATTTCACCATGGGCAATAACTGCCATATAGTCGATTTTTGCAAAATCTCCGGGATAGATTTCGTGGAGCTTCTGAAGAAGACGACGGTTGATTTCAGCCACAATCTGATAGATTCTGGGGAGCTGCTGTGAAAACATCTGCTCGCTCCATCTTTCCAGAGCTTCGCTCATAACTGTGTGATTGGTGTAGGAAAGGGTTTTCTGAGAAATCTCCCAGGCATCATCCCATCCATAGCCATATTCATCCATAAGAATTCTCATTAATTCAGGCACACAAAGTGCAGGATGGGTATCGTTTATATGAACAGAAACCTTATCTGCAAGGTTATCCAAAGTGGAATACTTTTTGAAATGCTTTGAAACAATAGTCTGCAGTGATGCACTCACAAAGAAATACTGCTGCTTTAAGCGGAGGATTTTCCCATCAATATGGTCATCGGCAGGATAGAGAATTTTTGAAATAACCTCAGCCTTTGTGTTTTCTTCAAGAGCCTTTGCATATTCACCTCTTGAAAATGCCGCCATATCAAGATTTTTAGGCGACTTTGCACTCCAGAGCACAAGCTTATTTACAGCCTTTGAATCATAGCCCGAAATATACATATCATATGGTACTGCAACAACCGGAACAAAATCCACATGCTCCACATGGTATCCGTCTTCTGCCATATATTCATTAACTCTGCCGCCAAATTTAACGGTTATTGATTCATCGGGACGGGCGCTGAGCCACACATCGCCAAGGTTGAGCCAGTCGTCGGGGAATTCCATCTGCCAGCCATCTATAATCTTCTGCTTGAAAATACCAAATTCATAGCGTATGGAATAGCCTGTGGCGGGAATGCCAAGAGATGAAAGAGAATCCATATAGCAAGAGGCAAGTCTTCCAAGACCGCCATTACCAAGACCGGCATCCGGCTCCATTTCGTAGAGTTCTTCTATGTTGATGCCATTATCCTTTAAAACTGATTTGAATTTGTCTTCTATTTTAAGATTATAAAGATTATTGTGAAGCGATGTTCCAACCAGGAATTCCATTGACATATAGTAAACCTGTTTGTCGCCTTTTTTCTTGGTTTTATTTTTGAACTCAACATTCTTTTCAACTAAGATATCTTTAACTATGATGCAAAGAGCCTTATACACCTGCTGCTTGGTTGCTTCCTTTAAATCGCATCCAAACTGCTTCTGGCAGGTGGTTTCAAGAAGTTGATTTGCGGTTTTTTTATCCATTTATTAATTCCTTTCAAGATTTATTATTTTAAAAACTAAAGGTAGGGATATTACTCCCCACCTTTAGTATAGCATAATTCAATAATTTAATCAAGTTTTTGCAATTTCTTTGTATAATCCCATATATTTTACAGCGGCATCTGTCCAGCTACTGTCAATTTTCATAATATTTACGCGATGTTTTTTAAGCTTATCGCCATCGTAGAAAAAGTCTCTTGCTCTTTCAACAGCATTTAACATATCGTGGGCATTAAAGAGCTTGAAGGTAAAGCCCCTGCCCTCTAGGGTTTCGATGTTAAGCGGGAAAACTGTGTCAACAAGGCCGCCGGTTTCTCTTACAATGGGGACCGTTCCATAGCGCATTGCAATAAGCTGAGAAAGACCGCAGGGCTCGCTTTTTGACGGCATCAGAAGAAAATCTGCCCCTGCATAAACAAGGCTTGCCATTGACGGGTCAAACATTATATTTGCGCTGACGCTTTCGGGATGCACATAGGCAAGAAAGCGGAACATATCCTCATAGTGGGCATCGCCTGTGCCAAGAACAACAAACTGAATTCCCATTGTGGAAAGATTATCTGCCACCCACTCCACAAGCTCTAAGCCTTTGTGCTTTACAAGGCGGGTTATCATGGCAACAACAGGCACATCCTCCCTTACAGGAAGCCCTAATTTTTCCTGGAGTGCCGCTTTACACTTTGCCTTTCCTGCCATAGCTGATGGGCGATAATTAAAGGGAAGCTTTTTATCGGTTGAAGGATTATAGAGCTCCATATCTATTCCATTTATGATACCGCAGGTTTTATACTGATTTTCCGAGAGGATGCCATCGAGACCATTTGAAAAATATTCATATTTTATTTCGCTTGCATAGGTTTCGGAAACGGTGGTTATTTTATCAGCAAGAACGATAGCTGTTTTCATTGCATTTATCATGCCATCATGAGTACACACATTGCGCCACTCTTCTGAAACTCCCAGAACATCACCAAGAAAGTTTTCATCGGCTTTTCCCTGATACTCAATGTTGTGGATTGTATACACGGTTCTTACATCGCAAAGCGCATCACTATAGAATGCTTTTAAAAACAGGGGAACAAATCCGGTCTGCCAGTCGTTGCAATGGATAATATGTGGGGCAAGTTCAAGCCTTACACACATCTCAAGAACTGCTCTTGAGAAAAAGGCAAATCTTTCGCCATCGTCAATATGGCCATAGATGGTGTCTCTGCCAAAATAGCTTTCGTTGTCGATAAAATAATAGGTGACATTTGCTTTCTTTTTACCCGGGGCGCCTTTTGTGCTTACCTCTGCCTTAAAGATGCCCACATAGCTCTCTCTCCAGGAAAGGGGCATAGTAAAATCGCAAACATACTCTATTTCAAAATCCGGATTGTTCTTTATTTTTTGATAATATGGCAGAACAACTGCCACGCTGTTTTGTGCATCTCTTGAGATTTCGGGAGGAAGAGCCCCCAAAACATCTGCAAGACCGCCGGATTTTATAAAAGGTGCTGCTTCACTTGTTGCATATAATATTTTCATTGGCTGATTTGTCCTTTCCAAGATTAAATTGTATCGCCTTTGTGTACTATAACCGGCGAAGACGAACCGCCAATCAGCACAGCTCCGGGAGTTACGGTAACATCTTTATCTATGATGGCGTTTTCTATTTTTGCGCCCTTTCCAATGGTCGTACCCTGCATAATAACAGAGTTTTTAATGCTTGCGCCTTCGTCTATGGTTACATCACGGAAAATAACAGAGCCTTCAACCTTGCCGGCAACTGTGCAGCCATCAGCAATAAGACATTCGCTAACGCTGCTGGTTTCTGTGTAGAAAGCGGGAGCTTCATCGCGGACCTTGGTATAGATAGGATGATTACGGTTGAAAATGTCGGCACGGATTTCCTCTTTCATAATTTTAAAATTGTTTTTGAAATAGGAAACAATGTTGTGGTTTCTGAGAACCGCTCCGCCGAATTCATGAACCTTTATTTTAATATCCCCTTCCACAAAACGAGAAAGAAGGAAATCTTTTTCAAAGCTGTATCTTCCACGGGAAACATAGTTATTTATAATGCTTATGAGGAAGTTTCTTTCCATAATAAACATTCCCATTCCCACAAGAGCCCCGTCTCCGGGATGCTGACCTATTGTCATATCGGTTGCCATGCCATCTTTATCAACAAGAAGCATTAAATCGTTTGAATCTGCTTCAAAGGCTGTAAGCTCACGATTTGCAATAACTGTTACATCTGCTCCTGATTCTATGTGAGACCTTAGGGCTCTTTCATAGTCTATGTTACAAATTACTGTTGTATCACACATTACCACATAATCAGGCTTATTTGACTGCAAAAACTGCACCGCATTTGAAAGGGCTTCAAGGTTTCCTCTATACACATTGGTTATGCCCGATGCAAAGGGAGGCAAAATATAGAAGCTTGCGTTTTTGCGGCTAAGATCCCATTCAAGACCGGAACCCAGATGGTCCATAAGAGACTGATAGTTGTATTTGGTAATAAGACCTATGGAAGAAATATTGGAATTTACCATGTTTGATAAAACAAAGTCAACAAAGCGGTATCTTCCGCCAAAGGGAAGTGATGCCACAGTTCGACGCATTGTGAGATCCCCTAAGGATGTGTCATAAACATTTGAAAAAATTATTCCTGTCATTTTCATAATATACCGCCTCCTTACTGTGTTATAACTTCGCCGGGGGCAACATTTGTTTTTCTGCCCACAACGGTTATACCCTTTTTGCCTGCGCCCATCTTGGCAGGAATTTCACCAAGCTTGGCATTTTCGCCTATAACGCTTTCTTCGCCAATGATGGCATATTTTATAACAGCGCCGCTCTTTATTTCAACATTGGGCATTATAACGCTGTTTAAAACAATTGCGTCCTCACTTACAACAGAACCCGATGAAATAACCGAATCCTTAACTGTACCTTTTATGGTGCAGCCTTCGGCAATAAGAGAGTTTTTAACATCTGAGGTTTTGGTAAAGAGAGTTGGAGGCTCGGCATTGTTTCTTGCATATATCTTAAAATTGTCATCTTTTATTTCAATAGGCACTTCCGGGTCTAAAAGGTCCATATTTGCTTCCCACAAGCTACGGATTGTTCCAACATCCTTCCAATAGCCATCAAACTGATAGGCATAGAGAGCCTTTTTGTCTTTTAAAAGATTGGGGATGATGTTTTTTCCGAAGTCATTTGAAGAATCGGGGTCGGCTTCATCGTCTATGAGATATTTTTTAAGCACAGTCCAATTAAAAAGATACACACCCATAGAAGCCTTGGTGCTCTTGGGCTGCTTCGGCTTTTCTTCAAATTCGTATATTGAATCATCATCATTGGTATTCATAATACCAAAGCGTGAAGCTTCAGAAAGTGGAACATCCAGAACTGCAATAGTGCAGTCTGCATTCTTTTTCTTATGGAACTGAAGCATTTTGTCATAATCCATTTTGTAGATATGGTCACCTGACAAAACCAAAACATACTCAGGGTCATAACGGTCTACAAAGTTGATATTCTGATAGATAGCGTTTGCAGTTCCCTTATACCATTCACTTTTTTTACTCTTTGCATATGGCGGCAAAACATGAACGCCACCAAAAATTCTGTTGAGGCCCCAGGGTGATCCTGTGCCTATGTAGGCATTGAGCTCCAAAGGCTGATACTGAGTCATTATACCCACAGTATCTATCCCTGAATTTACACAGTTTGACAGAGGAAAATCTATAATGCGATATTTTCCCCCAAAAGGAACAGCGGGTTTTGCCATTTTTTCGGTCAAAACCAAAAGTCTGCTGCCCTGTCCGCCAGCAAGAAGCATGGCGATACATTCTTTTCTTTTTCCTTTAATCACTTTTAAGACCTCCAATATATTTAGTTAATAGGTAATAAGTAATAGTGAATAAGTGTGGTACAAAATCGCATGCGATTTTGTTTTATTATTCATTACTGATTAATCTGTAGTATGTGACGCTCATTGGCGGTAGAGTCAGAGCTATGCTGTTTTCCTGACCGTGCATCGGGATGCTTTGGGAAACTGCCCTGCCAAGGCGCGTACCCTTGCCGCCATAGATGCTTTTGTCGCTTGAAAACACACATCCATAGCTGCCCTTTTTAAAAACGCCTATGCGATATTTTTTTCTTACAACAGGGCAGAAATTGCACACAACAAGAATTTCATTCCCTGCTGCATCTCGTCTCACAAAAGACACTATGCTGTTATCATTATCATCACAGCTTATCCATTCAAAACCTTTCCAGCTTGTGTCTTCCTCCCAGAAGGCTTTGTTTTCAAGATAGAATTTGTTTAAATCCCTGACAAAATTTCTGAAAAGCTTATGCTTGGGATAGTCAAGAAGCATCCAGTCTATTTCTTTTTCGCTGTTCCATTCGGAAAACTGAGCAAATTCTCCTCCCATAAAAAGGAGCTTTTTGCCGGGATGCGCCATCATATAGGCATAAAATGCTCTGAGATTGTCAAATTTCAGGTCATAGTCACCCGGCATTTTATCTATAAGAGATTTTTTTCCATGAACAACCTCATCGTGAGACAAGGGAAGGATAAAATTCTCACTAAAAGCATAGCTGAGGGAAAAGGTGAGATTATTGTGGATACCTTTTCTGAATAAGGGGTCCGATGACATATAAGATAGCATATCATTCATCCAGCCCATATTCCATTTGAAATTAAAGCCAAGGCCTCCGTCTTCTCCCGGTTTGGTAACCATGGGAAAGGCTGTGGATTCTTCAGCTATCATAAGAGTCGATGAATCATTTTCAAAAGCAGATAAGTTAAGCTTTTTCAAAAATTCAATTGCTTCAAGATTATAATTTCCTCCATAGATATTGGCTCTCCACTGCCCGTCCTGCTTTCCATAGTCAAGATAGAGCATTGAAGCCACAGCATCAACCCGGAATCCGTCTATATGATAAACTCTTTGCCAAAAGGAAATATCGGAAACAAGAAAGGATATAACCTCGCCCTTTGCATAGTCAAAAATTCTTGTTCCCCAATGGGGATGTTCGTTTTTTAATGGGTCGCTGTATTCGTAGCAGGCAGAGCCATCGAAATCGGCAAGTCCATGGGCATCCTTGGGAAAATGCGCTCCCACCCAGTCAAGAATAACTCCTATGCCATTTTTATGACAAATATCCACAAAGGCGGCAAAATCCCTTGGCTCGCCAAAGCGGGATGTGGGAGCATAATAGCCTGTGGGCTGATAGCCCCAGGATTTGCCATAGGGGTGCTCTGTTATGGGCATAAGCTCAATATGAGTATAGCCCATTTTTTTTGCATAAGCCGACAGCTTTTTTGCAAGCTCTTTATAGTTATAGAAATTGCCATCTTTATGCTTCATCCAGGAGCCGGCGTGAACCTCATAGATATTAACAGGACTCTTTAAAATGTTTTTCTTTCTTTTTTTCTTCAAATATTCCCCGTCGGTCCATTTAAAACCGGAAATATCATAAACCTTACCTGCTGTTTCGGGCGGGGTGCAGGTGTGGAAGCTATAGGGGTCTGTTTTATATATGAAGCTTCCGTCACTACATTCTATATAAAACTTATAATTGTCAAAAACCTTTGCCTCGGAATTAGTTATTTCCCATATACCATCTTCCAGATAATGCATTTTGGGCGACGAGGTATCCCAGGAATTAAAGTCCCCAACAACTCTTACCGATTTTGCATTTGGCGCCCATACTCTGAAAATAAAACCGTCTTTTCTTCTATGGCACCCTAAAAACTCATAGGCGCTGGAACTTTCACCTTTTGTGAAAGCTTTTATTCTTTTGTGGAGATTTTTACCTTCAGCAGAATTTAACACAAAGTACCTCCATTGCTTCTTTATATATTGTATCACATTTTCGTCAGCTTTTCCATATTGATTTTGTATAAATTTACCAATGGTTTTTTATTACAATACACCAAGAAAAGCTCCGTATTGCTCTCTCTTAGCATTTATGTCAACAAATATATTTTATTCATCATTTTTTACTTTTATGACATTTATTTATAAGGATAAGCTTTTTTCTGAGGGTTATGATAATATCAAAGGATGGCGAAGTTATTTTGAAACTTTTTAAATCAAAACATTTTTTGTTATTTTTACTGACCCTATCAATTTTAAATATATCAGCCTTTTTTGCAGTATCCCACAGTTTGCCCGAAAATATTACTATCACCAAAAACCAGACATCGGGAGAGTGGATTCCGGAAGGAATATCGTGGCTTGTAAAAAGCAAGCCGGCAAAAATAAGCCCGGCAATGGAAAATTCATCAAGGAAGGTTTCATCAGACAATAAGGCTAACTACAGCGAAAAAATCTATCTTTTCGGATTTCTGCCGGTTAAAGATGTAAGTATTTCGGTAAGCGAGGATATGAGTGTTATTCCCGGCGGTGAGGCAATAGGAATAAGCCTTAAAACAAAAGGCGTTCTCGCGGTGGGAATTGCTCCATTTGAAACTGCAGACGGAAAAACCCTTTCTCCGGGAAAGCTTGCCGGAATTAAAACAGGCGATGTTATAACCCACATTGACGGCAAAAAAATAAACAAAGCAGGAGAGCTTACAGACTTTATTTCATCCTCCCAAAAAGCCATTGTCCTTTCGGGGAAAAGAGGAAAAAGAAACATAAGCTGGACTGTTACCCCCGCGGAAGATAAAAAAGACGGAAAAAGGAAAATCGGAATATGGATAAGGGAAACTGTGGCAGGAATCGGTACGGTTTCTTTTTATAACGATTCCTCCTTTGCTGCTCTGGGACATTCTATATCTGATATTGACACAGGCTGCGATGTTTTAGCAGACGGAGGAAATGTGTATAGAGCTGAAATAATAGGAATCGACAAAGGTGAGGAGGGGACTCCAGGCTCTTTAAGAGGAATTTTTTCAGGCTCCTCCATCGGAAAAATATCCTCCAATTCTCATTGCGGCGTTTTCGGAACAGCTACCCATCTTCCCGACACAGCTCCGGTTAAAATTGCATCTAAAAATGAAGTCCGCCCCGGAGATGCATTTATAAGATGCAACTTAGGAGGCGGCGCAAGAAACTATAAAGCTAAAATTTTAAGAATTGTGTCGGATGCAGACACAACCAAAAATATGATAATTGAAATAACCGATAAAGAACTCCTGAAAAAAACAGGGGGGATTGTGCAGGGGATGTCGGGTTCACCGATAATTCAGAATGGCCGAATTGTGGGAGCTGTGACACACGTATTTGTAAATGACCCAACAAGAGGTTATGGGATATTTATTGAAAACATGCTAGCGGAGGCTGAAAAAATCAAATAACTTTAGTGCTCACTTATACTGGATATAGGTGAGCATTTTTATATAAAAATAAAAAATTAAAAGGACATAATTAAGCCACAATAAAATTTGAGGAGGTAAAAGAATATGCCAAAATTCATTCCATTATCAACATTAAAAGACACAACATTTATCTGTGATATGTGTCAAGAGATTAAAGAACCTATTTTTGTTACAAGAAATGGTTATACCGAACTTGTAATAATGAGTTCTGATTTTTTCAACGAACATATGAGATATCGTGACGCCAATGGAAATGTTGACTTTTCAAAAGAACATATTGGTGTTCCAAACTTGTTTCCTATTAAGACACTTAAACTTACAAGTGAAGTTTCTTTAAGATGTTCAAAAACAGATGCACCAATAAGTGTTATAAAAAACGGATACGAAGTAATGGTCATTATGAGCCAAGAGCATTACACAAAGAGAATTAATACACTGTTTCAAACGTAACATTACAATTATGTTACATTTTTGGTTAAGTGACCAGATTTTAGATTTTTCAACTGTTATTACCTTATAGAAGGACAAATTTACATTAATAAAAAAATAAGGAGGAATTTAATATGTCAAAGTACATCCCATTATCTTATTTAAAGGACACAAGTGGTATTGTTAATTACTGTAAGGAGTGCAAGGTCCCAGTTTATGTTACACGCAATGGTACACCCGAAATGGTTATTATGGATGCAGACTTTTTTGATAATTATCTCAGTCTATACATAATAGATGGTGAGATAGACGTTGCTAAAGTGCTTGAATATATGCCTTTGTTTATAAACATCAAAGCTCTTAAAAACACAGGAGAACTCAGCAAACGTTGTGCAGATACTAAAAATGCAATCCATATTATAAAAAACGGCGTCGGCGAGCTTGTAATTATGAGTTTAGAAGTGTATAACACATGTAAAGAAAGAGTATTAGTTGCTTTGAAAAATAAATAATTTCGCAAATGCGAAAACAATATTGCTAAATAGCATAATATATGCTATAATATTATTATACATAATGATACGTAGGAGTGAAGGAAAATGAAGGCTACAATAAATGCGAATGGTAATGAAATTACTGTTATCTCGGAAGGTAACGAGAACGATTATATCTCGCTTACTGATATTGCAAGATACAAAAGTGATGATCCAACTGCAACCATACAGAACTGGATGAGAAATAAAGACACCATTGAATTCTTGGGTTTGTGGGAACAGTTAAACAACCCTGATTTTAAACCCGTCGAATTCGAGGGGTTTAAAAAAGATGCTGGTGCAAATGCCTTTACAATGTCTCCTAAAAAATGGATTGAAAATACGAATGCTATTGGGATTATCTCAAAATCAGGGAGATATGGCGGAACATTTGCCCACAAAGATATTGCCTTTGAATTTGCTTCGTGGGTATCTGCAGAATTTAAGCTATATATTATTAAAGATTATCAACGGCTTAAATCTGATGAAAATAGTCGTTTATCATTAGAATGGAATGTAAACAGAACTATTTCAAAGATTAATTATAAAATACATACTGACGCAATCAAGGACAAGCTTATTCCCCTTGGAGTTACTCCGGCACAACAAGGAATAACTTACGCAAGTGAAGCAGAAGTCCTGAATGTAGCTTTGTTTGGAAAAACATCTAAAGAATGGCGTGCTGAAAATCCTGATAAAAAAGGAAATATCAGGGACTATGCTACAATTCAGCAACTTATAGTGCTCTCTAATCTTGAAAGCATGAATGCTGAACTTATAAAGC
Source organism: Clostridia bacterium (assembly GCA_045644205.1). Taxonomy (GTDB): domain Bacteria; phylum Bacillota; class Clostridia; order UMGS1810; family UMGS1810; genus RGIG1828. The sequence goes on from JAZRGM010000017.1 coordinate 13,731, forward strand.
AAGGAATTCCACAGAGTGACCGCTTAAAAAGACTGAATACAATGGCGATAGAACAACTTACAACACTTATCTGCAACAGTAGTGTAAAACTTTTAGAATCTCAAAAAGGCGGTGCTGATAAATGAAAATAAGCTATAAAAAATTGTGGCACCTCCTGCTTGATAAAAATATGACTAAACTTGACTTGCGAAAACTTACAGGAATAAGCACTACCACTGTCCAAAAGTTAACCAAGGATGAATCGGTCGGTGTTGATATCCTACTTCGTATTTGCGAAAAACTTGATGTTAAAATCGAGGATGTTCTTGAATTTATATATGCTTAAGATTTATGAAAAAGAAAAGTTATAATATGTTTGATATCACTCCATATGTTAAAATAGAAAAAAATACTGCAGAAAATATAGAAACTTTGATGCTGTTTAGATGTACTACTCAAGAATTTGCACAACAGTTTTTAGATACAGGAAACATACGCTTTGGTAAGCCAAGTGAATGGATTGAATATTATAAAAATCATGGAAATGGTCGGGGAGATTTATTAGAGGGAAGCTTTGCTTGTATACAAAAATTTGATGATAGACCTATAAAATTCTATAACGAATACAGAACAAATGTAATTGTAACTCAGGATGAAAGAAACGGGAATTATTACTTCCAAAGCTCTGATGTATTGAACCTTCGTACATTTTGTCTTTTTGGGCTCAACAAATCTCTTTTTACTCATAATCTAGAAGCAGAAGAACGTATGGTATATCCAACAGGCAGTATTTCTAAACGGTATTTTGATGATTTTTCAAACATATCACAAGCAGAATATGACTCTTTGCCTAAGAACCAAAAACCTGTGTTGCTAATGATTGGAAACCCACATGAGTTTTTTGTGCGATTGAAACAAAAATTAAACGAAATTGGTTTACAACAGAATGATTACATAATTCATCCTGTAAAATATTCAGATATACAAAAGTCATTTCTTGTTGGAGACCCTATGCCGGGGGAATTATTTCTAAAAGATAATTCATTCAACTATCAGAGTGAAATTCGAGTAGTTATTATGACGGATAAAAAAGATGTTATAGAGTTATTAGAAAAAAACAATGGGATTATAGATTTGGGTAATATGCATGATATAGCTGAAATTCAAGAATACTATTTCGATGATTTTCATATGCAGTTACGAGGTAGTAGTATTTTGTTTTCCTTGCCAAATCCAATAGAAACACCAATTACTGATCCATTGACTGTAATTAGCCACATTCATCAAATTTACAGAGATGAATTACCAGGCGAATTACTTAGCATTGAGAAAAGGGATAAACTCATTGACGAGGCTTTGGCGTTTTTAGAAAAGCAATTCGGCATAACATTTGACAAAGAAACTTTTACTTTCACATCCAATGACGGCTGTAAATCATGGAAACTGACCAACATTTGGGAAACACTGTTTAATCATGGATATTCCTATTATACAAGGGGTGAATATAAAAAGGCAATAGATCAATATACAAAAGCTATAGCTATAGACCCTAAAAGAGCTTCAGCATGGTACAACCGTGCTGTGAGCTATTTTAAACTTTGGAATTTTGAAAAAATGTTTAAGGATATGGATAAAGCGATAGAACTTGAACCTGATAACGAAAAATATATTTTTGAAAGAAATGTTCAACAAAAAAGTTTAAATTACAAGACAAAAAAACCAACACAAGAATAGTTTATAATAAAAGTATATAATTTTTATTAGATTTAAAACTATGGCAAAAGCAAATTAATAAAGTTCATTAGGAGGAACAAAAATGACCGAAGAATATATTCTAAGCAAGGGTTATTATAAAGAAAAACTTTCACAGTTTGATGACAAATCAGTAATTTGCAGATATCAAAAGAGATTTGATGATGAGAACGGCAAAAAGTATTTTATTGATATATTAAAGTATGATCTTAGCCGCATTCCTGAAAAAATGCGAACAGAATTGAAAGAGATAGACGCATACGAATTTGAAATGCAAGTTACAATTGGCGAAGGAAATAAAGTTATAAATATGCGTTATTTCTGCGATTGGGCATTAGATGATGTAGAAAAGTTCGCTGCAGATTTTTTTGATAAAATGAAAATAAACTATTATGAAATCGGTGACGAAAGACACGTGCGTCCAGCAGAATAAAATAATATATGATTCAAAATGTCGAATTTTAAAGAAATTTGTTGTCCCATATTGACATCACTCGTGTCGGGTTCACCGATACTTCAAAACGGTAAGCTCATTGGTGCTGTAACTCATGTATTTGTCAATGACCCAACAAGGGGATATGGGATATTTATTGAGAATATGCTAGCTGAAGCAGAGAAAATCAAATAAGAGGAATGCTCGTCTGAATTTTCAGGCGAGCATTTACTTTATAGTGCAAAAAAAGACAAGACATAGTTGAAATTCTATGCTATAATACTAATGAAGGATGTGGAAAAATGTATAACGGAATCGAAAAAATAGAGGATGTAATTGACTACATTGAATATAATCTGACCAGCGAGCCTGATTATAATAAAATGGCAAAAATAATGAATTTATCAGTTTATGAATTCAGACGCATATTTTCATTTATAGTAGGGTGTCCCGTGTCTGAATACATCCGCAAACGCAGACTATCACTTGCCGCAGCTGAAATTATTGCATCGGATAAAGCGGATATATTAAAAGTTAGCGAGAAATACGGATATTCAAATCAATCTTCATTTACAAGAGCATTTAAAGAATATCATGGAGTTGCTCCCCGTGAGTGTATTAACGATAAGCAAACAATAAACCTTTTTACTCGCCCTACTTTTTTGGTGAATATATCCGGAAGAGAAAATGTGCCGTTTAGACTTATTAAAACCGATACATTTTATATAAAAGGCTTTTCGGGGATATCGCCAATCACTGATAGTTGTTGTTGTGAAGATGTATGGAATGCTTTTTACAAAAATGAAACCGACAAAGTTCTTAATACTGACAAGCTTTATGTGTCATACCTAAATCAAGGCGGAAATGTAAGCTGTTGTATAGGAGAAAAATCATCTGACGGGCAAAGAATACCCGAGTCAAAATGGGCGAGCTTTACACTAAATACTGTAGATGACGATGTTGTGAACGAAATATACTGCAAAATCATTTACGAATGGTTACCATCGGCAAACTTAAAAAGAAACGAAAACATCCCCACTGTTGAGGTTTATCCTTATGATATGTCAGAGGAAGGCTTCGAGTGGGAAATAAGGATACCGATAGAATAGGAGAAATGTTATGAAAAGAATTGTTTTAATCACGGGAGCGTCAAGCGGCTACGGAAAAGCTATAGCAAAAGCATTTAAAAATAACGGTGATATCATTATTATGACCGCAAGAAATTATGAAAAATTAGAACAGGCAAGAAAAGAAATTGGCGGTGACATGGCGTTTTCTATGGATGTTACCAAACCCGAGCACTGGGAAAATGCGGTAAATATCATTAAAGAAAAATATGGCAGACTTGATGTTTTAGTTAATAACGCAGGCGGCGGTATAACCATCAAGGAAGTAAGCGAACTTACAACGGATGAAATTGATACTACAATCAGACTCAACTTAAACAGCGTTATTTACGGTTGCCGTGCCTTTGCGGATATGATGAAAGAACAAAAATGCGGCACAATGATAAATATTTCATCTGTATGCGCACGCCAATGCTGGCCAACTTGGAGCGTTTATGCTGCTGCAAAAGCAGGAGTACTGAACTTTTCAAAAGGAATGTATCTTGAAATGCAGCCTTATAATGTAAGAGTTACCTGTGTTATTCCTTCATCTGCAAGCACAGGTTTTCAGAGTGCCTGCGGAATCGGTGAAACAACCGACAAACTTCTGCCTGAAGATATTGCAGAAACTGTATTATACGTGGCAAACCTTCCTCAACGTGCTGTTGTTGAAGATGTGACCGTTTGGGGAATTGATAAAGAGATTAACCCGTTATAAAATCAGGATGGAATAACGTTTAGCATGGATTCACGGGAGATTAATGATGTTTATTTTTAAAAACGATTTTAAAGCAGAGAATTTTTTTGCCAACTCAGATCATCCTTTGGCAAAGGCGTATTTAGAAGAACTTGATAAAAATTACAGAGAATTTAAGGGTACACCTATAGAATCTCCAAGATTTTCTTTGTTTAAACAGTATGGAGAAACCGGATATCGCGAAGGCTATCAGAGCATATATTATAAGCAAAGAAGAAGACTTCTAACCTTTATCCTGAAGGTCTGGCTGGAAAAGAACCAGGAGGATGTGTATGAGCTTGAAGATATCCTCTGGGCGATATGTGATGAATATACATGGGCAATTCCTGCACATTTAGATGCTTATGACAGAAAAAATCACCCGTATGTAATCGATTTATTTGCTGCCGAAACAGCACAGGCAATCGCAGAAGCTTTATCCCTTTGCGGCCATATGCTGCAGGAGCAGGTAAAAGAGCGATGCACTGACGAAATTTTCAAAAGAGTTATATTACCATTTGAAAATAATTATTTTGCCTGGGAGAAGTTTAAAAGCAACTGGTCGGCAGTCTGTGGCGGGGCTGTAGGAATGGCAGCTTTGTATCTTGTAGAGGATGAAGAAAGGCTAAGAAAGATTACAGACAGGGCAATAAGCAGTTGTAATTGCTTTTTATCATCCTGCACCGATGACGGCGTCTGCCTCGAGGGTATCGCATACTGGGAATATGCAATGAGTTTATATGTAAGTTTTGCGGAGCTTTTTAAAAAAAGATTGAGCGAAGATATAATGACAGATAATGAAAAATTAAAGAAATTAAGTGAGTTTCCTGCTGTTTCTTGTTTGGGTAATGATGCAGTTATAAGGTTTTCAGATTGCGGAAACCATATGAATTTACCTTTCGGTATTGTATGTAAGCTCGCAGAAATTTTTGGCGCTAAAATTCCGGAAATGTCATATTTCAGAAAGCTCTATGCAAGCACTGCACGATGTTGTTCGGCAGTCAGAAGTTTTGAGTGGTTTAATCCCGAACTGTTCTCCGATTGCCCAAAAGAAGAAATATTCTTGCCAAAAGCACAATGGGCAATAAAAAGAAAAGGCAATAATATACTGGTGATAAAAGGAGGAAATAACGAAGAGCCACACAATCACAATGATATAGGCTCATATATGTATATAAAAAACGGCAATATCTTAATTGATGAACTGGGCTGTCCGTTATACACCAAACAGTATTTTACCGAAAAAAGATACGAACACATAAATGCAAGATCTGCCGGACATTCTGTCCCTGTTATAAACCTCAGTGAACAATATCCGGGACTAAATCACTACGCAGACAGTTTTACCGATGAGGGCGACAATATAAGAGTTTCGTTTTCCAAAGCTTATGATAAGGAATCGTCAGGCTTAAAAGAGGTTATTCGTATGGCAAAACTATGCGAGAATGGATTGCTTATTAAGGATGAATTTGAATTTACCGGAAAGTCAAATTCAGTAAATGAAAGAATAATAACTCATTTTGATGTTAAAATGAATGACGAAAAGAGCGTAAGCATAATTAAATCCGGGAGGACTATCGGAACAATTGAGTTCTTAAGAGACGGCAAAATTACACTCTTACAGGATGAATATAATTTACCGGGAAGAGATTCAAAAGTGCAGAAGTGTAACATCATAGATTTTGAATTTTGCTGTAAAACAAACAAATGTGAAATTTCTTATTTTATAAAATAAAGTTTCTGAAAAAGGAGAAGGATTATGTTCGATTTAACAGGAAAAGTTGCCCTTGTGACAGGTTCATCAAGAGGAATAGGAAAAAGTATTGCACTTGCATTGGCAAAACAAGGTGCCGACATTATTATTAACGATTTGACCGACAATACTCTTTCATATGAAACTGCCAACCTGATACTCACACTCGGAAGAAAATGCAAGGTGTTTGGTGCTGATGTAACAGACGAACAGCAGGTAAATAATATGTTTCGGTTTGTAAAAGATACCTTCGGGAAATTAGATATTTTGGTAAACAACGCCGGAATCAGCCAATCAAAAGATATCTTTGAAATGGAGTTTTCCGACTGGAAACGGATAATGAAAGTAAATCTTGACAGTGCTTTCTTATGTTCCAAATATGCTATGGCAATGATGAAGGAGCAAAAATTTGGAAGAATTATCTCTCTTGCAAGTCAGGCGGGAGAAAGAGGGGCACTATTTGGACACGTGCATTATGCGGCATCTAAAAGCGGTATTTTAGCAATGAACAAGACTCTCGCCCGTACCGGCGCACCCTATAACATAACTGTAAATTCAATTGCACCGGGAGTTATTTTTACAGATTTTACAAAAGCAGTACATACACAGGAAGAAGTGGATGAACTTGCCGCTTCTATCCCGCTCGGGCTTGGAAATCCGGACGATGTTGCCGCTGCAGCGGTTTATCTGGCAAGTGATGAAGCAAGGTATGTTACCGGTGCAACAATTGATGTAAACGGTGGTTCGCACATTCATTAAGAGAGGTAATGTATATGAATGAATTTCAATGTGTATTTTGTGGTGAGAAGATAAGCGAAGAGGAAAAGGTATCCTCAATCTTGTTGACAACTCATTGGTTGAATGAAGATGAACAGGAAGACCAGCAACTTTTTTGTCATTTAGAATGTTTCAAATCAAAGTGTTTTGACGAAAATAATATTTATGTTGAAGACTAAAGCAATTAAGGCAGGATAAATTCCTGTCTTTTTTGTTTACTTTGATATTAATTTCATATCCGATTTTAATACGAAAGTCAACGGATAAGATATGTGGTTTTCCTATTATTCAGACCGGCAGTCCTATAATGCGAAGCTAAAATCTGTTGACAAATTTACTCATTTCATCATCAATGTAGGTAATTTTGTCAACCAAACAGCTTGAAATTTATAAAATTTTAAGAAAAATTGTTGTCCCCTATTGACAACAGTCGTGTCGGGTTCACCGATACTTCAAAACGGTAAGCTCATTGGTGCTGTAACTCATGTATTTGTCAATGACCCAACAAGGGGTTATGGGATATTTATTGAAAATATGCTCTCGGAGGCAGAGAAAATCAAATAAAGAAACGGACGAAAGAAAAGCGGCTTCGCCGCACTGCCTACGACGGAAGTGCGGAGCAATATCGCTTTTGAGTAGCCTGCTGCATTTTTTCACGACAATATAATCAAAGTTCTTTGTTTTTCAAGTATGATGTTCTTGATTTCCCGATATTTCACATGATAATTTATCTTTATCAGCACAAAAAATATAAGCAATTTATATTCAAAATGTAAAACGCTCAAATAATTCTTCTGATTTTTTCATGTATTCCATAGTTCCTGAACCACTTTTTGAAACTGCTGCATTACAAATACAATCGGTTATACAAACAGGTGCGGCACATGAATTCTTAATACCGCCTATATCCACCTGACAAGGAAATAATATGTTTGCATATTCGTTTACTTCATCTAATGGAGGATTTGTTATAAGTATCACAAAGGCACCTTGCTTTTTTATCTGTTTTAAAATCTGCGGCGACTGTCTTGTGTATCTGTGAAACAAATAAAAAATACACACATCTCCCTCTCCCAGACTTAAAAGAGACTCTATTTCTCCGCCCAATCCTGCAGAAAGGATTGACACATTATCTCTTATAGTTAGAAATCTTGTGTATGCATAATGAGCAAGAGCAAAGGATTCTTTGCGTCCGAAGCAAAACACCCTTTTGGCACTTATAATATGATCAGCAGCAATAGCTATGCGCTGTAACGGAATATCCTTAAAGCTCTTATCAATGCACTCCACAGCATTTTTTGCCCATCGCGAAAGCTCTGCACCATCACTTGACGAATTTGAACTGAGTTTTAATTTGTCAGGAAGGGTAAACTGATATCTGAGGCTATTTCTTACCTCCTCCTGAAAATCCTTATATCCGTCAAAACCATTTTTTCTGCAAAAACGAAGAACAGAGGTTGTGCTCGTGTTTATTTTTTCTGCAGTCTTTTCAAGAGTTTCAAAAGCAAAGCTACCGGAATTTTCGAGGAAATATACAGCGACAGCATATTCTGATTTTGTCATTTTGGAAAGATTTGATTTTATTATTTCTGTTATATTCATATTAACCCCTCCGTTTTGTTTAGTCTATTATACAAAATATCCCCATAATATGCAATATTATTTTCCTTATGCTATCTTCAAAAGGTTGACCAAACAATACAACTGTGCTACAATAAAAAGTGAATACTACACATTTTACTTTATTTGTAGTAATATTTACACAAGGAGATGTAATTATGGGTAAAAAAACAGAGTTTTTGTATCTTAACGAAGACGAAATTATAAAAGCCGGGGGTCTCGACTATTCCAGATGTATTGAGGTTGAAGAAGAGGTATTTCGTCTTTTAAGCGTTGGTGACTATGTTATGGGAGGCGACAAGCACAATTCCCACGGAATAATGATGAAATTCCCAAAAGAAAGCCCCTTCCCAAATATGCCCACCGATGCCCCCGACAGAAGATTTATGGCAATGCCGGCTTATGTGGGCGGAAGATTTAATGTTGCAGGTCAGAAATGGTATGGCTCAAATATAATAAATCCATCAAGAGGCTTGCCCCGTTCGGTGCTGATGGTTATGATCAACGATGCCGACACCTGCGAACCTTTATCTCTTATGTCGGGTAATTTAATAAGTTCTGTGAGAACGGGATGTGTTCCCGGAGTTGCGGCAAAGCATCTGGCAAATCCGGAAGCTTCGGTTTGCTCGTGTATTGGTGCAGGACCCGTGAGCAAAGCATGCTTTGAAGGAATTATGCATGGAACAAAAAATATTAAAAAGCTTGTTGTGTGCGACCTGCATATTGAAAAAGCACAAAGCTTTGCAGACGAAATGGCAAAAAAATATTCCATTGAAACTCTTGCCACGACCTCCATTGAAGAAGCTGGTAAAGAAGGAGACATTGTAAGCGTTGCAGCATCGCCTGTTAAGCCTATTATGCTGAAGGACGAATGGCTTAAAGAAGGCTCCCTTCTTATTTTCTCAGGAAGAGGCGGAGTTGAAGGAGATTATTTTGTTAACAACAGAGTTATCTGGGACAACACAAAAATGCACGAAGTATATTTCGATGAACATCTCCTGCTTCCCGAAAACGAGCGCTTTATAAATGGAATTGCTGTTCAGATATACAGATTTATGTATGACGGAAAAATCCCTCCAATAACAGAAGGCATCAGCCTTGGAGATATTCTCTCCGGCACAGCCCAAGGCCGCACATCCAACAAGGAAAGAATTTGCTTTATTGCAAGCGGAATGCCTGTGTGGGATGTTGCATGGGGATATGAGCTATATGAAAACGCCAAAAAACTTGGTCTTGGTCAGACACTAAAGCTTTGGGACAGTCCGTATCTTGAATAAAACAGTCAGGACGGAAATGTAAAAATAATCAATAAAATAATATTGCCAAAACCCGATATTCATATTATAATGAAAAAAACAAATAATATTTTCCTTTAGTGAAAATATACATATACAAAAGGAGATGAAATCTTGTGATACATATTGATAGTGCAATAACCACGCTGAAAGAAAAAGACCCCTCTTTAGAAAGTTATCTCGGCGATGTTAAAATGCATCTTAATCGCTATAATACTATGCATATGGAGCTTGCCGGAAACAAAAAGCTTTCTGATTTTGCCAACGGGCATATGTATTTCGGATTTCACAAAACAAAATCCGGCTGGGTTTTCAGAGAATGGCTCCCAGGTGCGGACAGGGTGTGGCTCTATGGCGATTTTAATTTGTGGGACAAAACCTCCCATTCGCTAAAAAACATCGGAGACGGAATATGGGAGATAAAATTAAAGGGTAAAGATGCTTTAAAGCACGGGCAATATGTTAAACTGCTTGTGGAAAAGGATGGCAAAATCTTTGAAAGAATCCCTGCCTATATCCGCCGCACTGCCATGGATGAAAGCACAAATCGTCTGTGCGGTCAGATATGGCTTGAAGAAAAAAACTTTAAATGGTCTGATAAAAAATGGCTTGATAATCAAAAGGACTTTTCACCCGTTATATATGAAGCACACATCGGCATGGCAAATGAGGATGGCACCATAGGAAGCTACAGAGACTTTGCCGACAAACGCCTTGACTGGATTAAAAAGCTTGGCTACAACTGTGTTCAGCTTATGGCAATTGCAGAGCATCCCTACTATGCATCCTTTGGCTATCAGGTTACAAACTTTTTTGCTCCCTCTCATCGCTATGGAACACCTGAGGATTTAAAATATCTTATAAATAAAGCCCATAGGCTTGGAATTGCAGTTCTTCTTGATGTGGTGCATAGCCACGCCTGTGCAAACGAAGGCGAGGGCCTTAATTTTCAGGACGGAACAGACTACCAGTATTTCCATTCAGGGCAAAGAGGATGGCATAGCGCGTGGAAAACAAGATGCTTCAACTATGGAAAAAACGAGGTTCTCCATTTTCTTTTGTCAAATCTTAAATATTGGCAGGAGGAATTCCATTTTGACGGTTTTCGCTTTGACGGAGTAACATCTATGCTTTATGAAAACCATGCCCTGGAATCTTCCTTTACATCATATAGTCAGTATTACTCTCTCAACACAAGCGTTGATGCCAGAGTGTATCTTATGCTGGCAAATGAATTGATTCACGAAATAAACCCCCGTGCAATAAGTGTTGCCGAGGATATGAGCGGAATGCCGGGCATATGCCTGCCGCTATCTGAGGGTGGCTTTGGCTTTGACTATCGCCTGTCGATGGGTGTGCCGGATATGTGGATTAAGCTTATTAAGGAAAGCCCCATGGAGTATTGGGACATTATGTATATATTTAATGAACTTAGTGCAGGAAGACCCGGTGAAAAACAAATTGCCTACTGCGAGTCTCACGACCAGGCTCTTGTGGGAGACAAAACGATTATCTTCCGTCTTGCCGATGCCGAGATGTATTCGGGAATGTGTAAAACCTATCACAGCCCCATAATAGACAATGCCATAGATATGCACAAGCTCATAAGATTTCTAACAGCATCCCTTGCAGGAGAAGGCTATCTTAATTTTATGGGCAATGAATTCGGACATCCTGAGTGGATAGATTTTCCCAGAGAAGGCAATAGCTGGAGCTACCATTATGCAAGAAGACAATGGTCTTTGGCAGAAAACCCAGAGCTTAAATATGAATATCTTGCAAATTTTGATAGGGAAATGATTTCCTTTATTAAAAAGAACGATGTTTTGAAAAAAGGCAAGGCAAAGGGCTTATGGCTCGATCAGAATAGGAAATTCATTGTTTTTGAAAAAGGAAACCTTGTTTACATATTTAACCTTCATCCAACAAATTCCTATGATGATGTTTTTATAAATTGTCATCTTATAGGCGGCGGAAAATATAAGGCTGTTTTCTCAAGTGACGACGAAGCCTTCGGCGGTCAGGAACGCATATCAAAAAAGCATATATACTCTGCAAAAACCGAAGAATATGGATATGGCTTCAGAATATATATGCCATGCAGAACAGCTGCGGTGCTTAAGAAAATTAAATAAATATTTCAAAACAAAAACAGAGCTGTAAAAAAACAATTGTTTTTTTACAGCCCTGTTTTTTATAAGATGTCAAAATCGTCTGTTGTGATTACTTACATAATACATAACTATTTTTTCATGGGTTACTCTTGAAATAAAAATACTTGAATAACTAACCAAAAAGAAAATAATATAGGATAAAATATCAGGAATAATTGTTCCTGTGTAGGTGAAGAATTTTGTCACCACAAAAAACCACGAATAAGCTAAATCGTTCAAAACAAATCTACATATAACAACGAGCATAGTAAAAAGCAAATGTGCTCCAACGGTGGTTATATAGTATATTTTCTTATGGTCAAAGTAGTTTATATATCGTTGTCTCTGCTTTTTAAAGTTAAAAAGAAAATAAATAGCCAAGCTGGCGGTTAACATAGCGGTGATTTGTATTTCCCCTTCTATGAGCTTACCTGCAATAAGAGAAAACGAAAGCACCGATATGGCTGTGCAGCAAAAAGTTATTTCAAAAAATCTTTTAATTGTTTTTCTAAAAATGTATTTTTTCAAATTAATTCGCCCTTTATCTGTAGTAAATTCTGGGATTGCTTGTCCCTATTTGTGCAATAATCAAATTAAAAATTCCTAATATATGAAATATACCGTATGATGCTATAACGCTGAGATTAAAATTTGAATATCTTAGAAATTTGCTTATTGCAAATAAAAATGTAAATATAATATTACTAAACCACAAAGTGGCAAATGAAGTTATTATAAATAACAGATAAGCCACACCATTCACCAAAAAATATAAAGGCTTTCCTGCAATATCTATACCGCTCTGGCGCTGCATTCTATAGTTGGCATAAGTAAATATCACCACGCCCAGAGTTAAAATCATAGCAAGCTGAGATGATGAGCGGAAAAATCCCACCAGATTAAGCAAAGCTATGATGGAAGATATTATTGCACTTGACGCCAAAAGCTCAAAATATCTTTTAATTGTAATCAAAAATATATGTTTTTTATATCTGCTTTTACGAGCCATTTTTTTCACCTTTGCTATATTGTTTTAAATTAAATTATTGTTTATCGAACTATTCTACGCTGTAGAGACAGCCCTCCTTGCCTAAAGGAGGGGGGACCGTCGGAGACGGTGGGAGGATTCAAAAATACTCATAGTTATACATTTTTAACATGTTTGAATAACGAATCCCTCAGTCTTTGCCTACGGCAAATCCAGCTCCCTTTAGGCAACGGAGCCTTTTCGCTCTGGTGTCAACCCACCTCTAAACAATAATTTACCTATTATGAAAAACTGCTCTCCCTGTGTCAGGAAAGAGAGCGGGAGAGCAGTTTTATTAAGAATTATTTCTGGAATACATTTCCGGTTGCGTCGGACTGGGCAGTTATTGAAAACTCCATTGGCTGATCTACAATGATTCCGTTTTTATTTTCATCTAACGGTGATGTCTGAATAATATCATCCTTCGAGATTTCCATTACATTTGCTTTGGGTTTTTCATACATTTTCAAATTTATTACCCCTTTCTATTCTGCATCAACTACAGTATATATACCATTTACTGTGTTGTAGTCACTATAAATTTTTTCACCATTGTGCTTTGTTGCAAATACACGATATGTAAAGCTTTCACCGGCGGATGTTTTATCTATGGTAAACAAAACTTCAAGTGCCATTATGTATTTGCAGTTGTTACCAAATGTGTCCGGATAATAGTCTTTGCCTGCTGCGGTAACATAGCTATATACGGTTTTGGTTGTCTGTATCTTTTCTTCATTTCTATAAGTAACCTCGTATCCAACATTCTGGTAATCAAGTGAATCAATTCCGGCAAAAAGATATACCTGATATTTTTCCACATTGTCTTTATTGAATGCCTTAAGATTTCTTACATAACCAAGCCTTGTATCAAGCTTTTCAACTTCAACCAGACTATAAACACCATTATTGTAAACTACTTTGTAGCTATCTAGATTTGTTGTTACATTCATACCTTCCGGTCCTGTAATGGTTGCATTAACAGAATCGAGAACAACTCCCTTTGTTATAACACCATTATTAACTACTGTAAGTTTACCTATATTATCACCATATCCAAGAGTAAGTGTGTCGGCTGTAAGAGTTGCCGCATCAACAGTAACCTCAGAACCGCGGTCTGCCTGGAAGTTGGTTGATGTAAGTGTTGCACCGTTTTCAACAACAACCTTCTGAGCAGAAACACCATCCTTGCCATTCCAAGCGTGGAGGTGAGATGCATTAACTTCTGCATTTGCTCCTGAAACAATAAGCTCTGAATTATTGGTATCCTGAGTCCATACATTAAGTGTTGAGGTATTGAGTTTACCATTTACTGTGAGAACAGTACCACCTTTAACCTGAACTGTTGCATCGCCTGTGTTAGCATTTACAACACCTGTTTCTGTAATTGTAACACCTTCACCTGTACCATAGAGATACAAATAAGTAGTATTAACTGTACCTGCGATTTCAATGTCGCCACCTATAACCTGCAGATAAGGAACATTTAAAGTAATATTTTCACCAAGTCTGAAATGTGGTAAATAATTCCAGTCGTCAGCATATTCAAAAGTCGTCGTTACACCACCATCAACAGATGTACCGAAGTTGTAGTACCAATTATTGTTATAGCTTATATTAACTCTGTTCTTAGCAACCACATCACCGCGAAGCTCAATATAGTTATCGGATAGCGGAATCTGTGTGGATTCTGCCGCAAACAAATCATCAAGGTTTTTAAAGTAAGCGCGTACAGTACCAGTTAAATCGGTCTTATACACTTTGATAGGGAAGCTTTCTTCACTTTCCTGAGATTTTATTGCTTCGTCATAAACTTTTACATTATTATAGTAAGCAGCTCTGTCTTCATCAACCCAGACAAAGGCACTTGAATCATCTGCTACTTTTGTTATATCTACACCATTTGCAGTTACCTTTGCACCTGCTGTTGATGTTACAAGAACAGCAGCTTTTTTAGCTGTGTTAAATTTTGTGTTTGTAACATTAAGACTTACCTGTTTAACATTATCAACATATTCATCTGCAATCTTAATACCGCGACCACCATTTGTAGCATTTATGGCACCACCGTTTACTGTAACTGTCTGGCCATTTCCATCAATCCATAAACCATAGTAACCATTTGCTTCGTTGATTGTCACATTGTTAAGAGTTGCGCCTTTTTCAACAGACATTGAGTTGTTAACTACCACATCTGTCATTTCAACATTACATGTAAAGTTGATAGCGTGAGTATTCCATGCTCCACTTGTGTCGCCATAGCCTGTTTTTTCAATAGTCATATTTTTAAGAACAAGCTTAGCATCAGAGTTTGCAAGGCCTACTGATGACCAATCGGAATCCTTCTGGTTGAGTGTTAATGTTTTTCCATTACCATTTATTGTAACGCTTATTGTCTCTGATGTGCCATAAGCTTCGCGTGCATTATAGTCCATTGTTGCATTATCAAGAAGCTCAATAACAACATCTCCTGCACCAATTGCAGCAAATGCATCTGCAAGAGTTGTATAAGCTATGCCATTAACTTCAGCCACATCTGACTCAACGACTACTACTGTTTCAAAGCTTGCATCTTCTGTTGTTGTGCTGTTTGTTACTGGAGTGTTATGGTCGTTTCGACCAACAAACTCTCCTGCATTTGCCGCCTTATCACCATAATAGCCTTTAACCTGATTAACTGTAATTTTAATTTTTGCACTATTGGTATTATCGCTGATAATAACTGATTTTGATGCTGTACCAACAAGACCGCCCATATCACGATAGCCTGTGATATCAACCGTTCCTTTAAGCACACAACCGGAAACTATATGAGGTGTAATTGTGTCATGACAGTTTGTATAGCCAACGATACCGCCGACTTTATCACCGTTGTCATAGCTTCCGCTTAAGTTATCGGGAGTTGCTATAAGAGTTACATTTTCAACAGAGCAGTTTGTAACTGTTCCATCCATATATCCTACAATACCTGCAACATATCTGTTACCTTTAACTGTAGCATTCTTAACATGAACATTGTCAATTGTTGCACCATATGCTGTAGAACCTGCAACAACAGCTGTACCATTTACGGTAGCAGAGCCTGATGATAAACTTTCAACATATGCACCATCTATTGTAAAGTTTTTGATTGTGCCATTTGTTGCTCCGAATAAACCTGCTGCGTGATAAGCAGCACCCTGCTTAACATAAAGATTTTTAATTGTATTACCCTGACCATCAAATGTGCCCCTAAATTTAGGCTCACTGTCGCCGCTTGCACCGATAGGTGTCCAGAGATTTGTTTCGCTTCCTGCAAGGTCTATGTCATTTGCTAAAACGACATATTTTCCTTCATATGTGTTACCATTTTCGTTAACATCTTTAGCAAATGCGATAAGTTCATCAACTGTTGAGATGGTAACAGGTTTTTCAACAAGAACTATTTTGCCACTTTCAATCTTAGCGCCAAGATTGTTATTTATTACGCTGAGTTCGCCTTCAAACTTGGAAAGGTCAGCTGTAATCATTGTTACTTCACCTGCTGTCATACCATTTGCATCGATAGTGATATTAGCTTTGGTGATACTGCCTGCAGAGAAGATTGCATCCTTATTAACGATAATAGTACCTATTCCAAGATCGGAGCCGGAGAATTCTCCGGTAACAGCATATGTTGCATCTTCAATGATGATAGTACCGGGGTTCTTAGCATTAGAGCTTGTAGCAACAGCACCGTTTACAACAGAGCCATTCTTGATTGTCATTGTGCTCTGGTTTTCTATCTGTCTGGATGTACCAACATTAACATTGGAGTTATCAATAACAATCTCACCTTTGGATACACCAAATACGAGGTGGCTTGTGCTGTTGAGCACACTGTCCTTAAGATTGAAGTCGAAAGTCGGGTCCATACCCTCAGTAGGTACAGAGAATACAAACGAACCTGTCTGTTCCCATATACTGTTGGTTACATTAAAGTCGTATGTACCATTAGCCGCTTTGTTCTTTGAAGAACAATAAGCAGTAAATTTAACATAAGCATTTGTTACATTGAAGTTTACGCCTGCACCTGTAAATGATGCACCTGCAGCAATTAACGAAGGAGTAAGGCTTGTTATATCTGTATTTTTAGCATCGGTAATTGAACCTGTAATGTTGAAGGTGGCTCCATGACCGATGACCATTCTGCCTGTGCCTGTAAGTTCAAGACATGCACCCTCACCAATTGTGATTACAGGTTTTTCATAACCGGCATTAAAATTAGTAACTTTTGTATGACCTTCAAATGTCACATTGCCGCTTGCAAAAATACTTCCGCTTACATTCTTTCCGTTACCGTTAAATGTGATACCTGCAGGAAGTGTAATCTCATTTGCAAGTGTTGTGTCAGCAAGCATTGTAATTGTGTCGCCATTTGCAGCTGCATTGATAGCTTCTTCAAGAGTTGTATATTTTACATCGCCAATTTGTGCAACTTTAATCCATGCTTCTTTACCATCTATAATCAATGAACCTGATGTATCGGGGGTATCATTACCTGAATTGTAGGCACCACCAACAACAGACCCGGTTATAATTTCATCGCCTACTTTTACTGTACCTGTTGAAACAATATCAGTAAAAGTAACTGATGTTCCTGCCTCATTGTGCCAAACACCAACGATGCCACCAACTTCTTCTGCACCATCAGCCGCTTCAACAGAACCTGTAAAGCTTATGTTTTCAAAGGTGTTTTCGTAGTGTGCAATACCTGCGATACCGCCTATATCTATAACATCACCAATAACCTTAATGTTAGACTGAACATTTTTTATGATATGGTTGCCTTCGCCTAAAAATCCAACAACGCCGCCAACATATGTTCTATAGGACACATATCCATCCTCATCTGCATATTCAGAGTTGGGATCATAAACTCTGGATGTGGCCTTTACATATGATTCTTCATCAACATCAACAGTCACATCTGTAATGTCACCATATGCATTACGACCTAAAACACCACCAACATAAAATGCCGCATCAATTGTAACCTTACCAGTTAATTTTATGTTTGTAATATCACTAGTAAATGGACATCCTGCCAAAGCACCAACGCCAAGGCGTCCATCAATATCAACATTATGTATTGTTAAATTTTTAAGTTCGCCCTGTGATGTATAACCAAACAAGCCAACATAACTTGTGTCATTATGTATTTTAAGGTTACTGATGGTTTTTTCTCCACCATCAAATGTTCCTAAAAATTTGTTGGTAGAATTACCAATTGGTGTCCACTCTTCATTATTAAGATCAATATCATTTGTAAGCTTTACAAATTTTCCGCTATAACTATTACCTTTATTTACATCATCGCGGAACCATACTAATTCTTCAAGAGATGAAATAACATATGGGCTTTCTTTAGTTCCTTCACCTTCAAGGCCTGTTATTACGGGAACTGCTACGGTGATACCACCTGCTGTAAAGCCATTTTTATTTAAGGTAACACCAGCTGAAAGCTCAACTGTTTCTTCCGAATCATGAAGAAGGGTAACTATGCTGCCATCAGATGCAACCTCTGCTGCCTGTGCAACACTTGTATAGATTTTACCATCCACAAGAACACCGCAGGATGCACCATTCTTGCTTCTGTCAACAGCTGTTAAAGTGCTTGCTATGTCTTTGCCATCTGCGTCTTTTGCCACAAGTGTTACACCTTCACAGTCAGCGTCGTTGCCGGAATCAAGTTCAAGTACGCCGGTTGTGTTATTATAAGTATTTCCGATAAGTGTAACAGACTCTGCATAACCAATTGCAACAGCCGGTTTACCGGTTACATTTTCTGTAAAGGTAGCTCCCTCTACTTTAAGAGTGCTTGTAACAGATAATTCACCCTCGGAGTAAACCTTAATACCCTTCTTACTGTCAATGGTTCCGTCATTCACTGTAACAAGTGCATCATCATATACCCAAAGGCCATATTCTGATGTATTTTTGAATGTGCAGTTATTATAAGTTGCAGTTCCTGTGTTGGTGCAAGCACCATTGGGGAAAATACAATTAGTATATGTAACTGTTCCTCCCTGAACAGAGAAATAATTTCCCATATGTCCGGAATTGCCCGACCATGCAGGATTTGCCTTAGCAAGTGTCAAATCTGTGAAAGCAACTGTCTTTCCATGAGCTTCCAGATAGTCGCCACCTGCTGTTTGATTTATGGTAATTTTTGCATCGTCATTTTTACCAATAAAGGTAATGGAAGCATAATTTCCTTTCAGTTCCATTCCATCGACAAATTCAACTGATGCGTAGATTTCAACAGTTACATCGCCTGTCATAGCATTTGCAGCTTTTATAGCATCGGCAAATGATGTATATTCTTTATCGCCAATCTTGGCAACAGCAATGACAAATTTATTTGTCTCATCGATAATCATATCTTCAGGATTGCCAAATAGCTCCATTCCGTCAACATAATAGTATGACACATTTCCTGTTGCCCTCATATCAGTGAATCCATCGATATTGTTACAACCCATAATAGCAGCACACTGCTCTGTTGCAGCAAGCTCACCACGGTTGGTGTTATTTTCAATATATACATTATTATAAGTATATGCATTTGACTGTGTATAGTCACCAATGATACCACCCATATGGTTTTTACCGGAAATCTTTGCCTTATTTTCGTTACCTGAGATTTTTCCTGCAGCAATAAGCTGACCGATAATACCACCGGTCTGGGTGCCACCATCAACTACACCGTTGTTAACACAACCGGAAACATTAGAACGGGTAAGACCCACTATGCCACCTACATACATAGGAGCAGTAATAGTACCATTGTTGGCACAGTTAGAGATAGATGCAAATAGGTTGATATTGCTGCCATCTTCATAATATGCCTTACCTACAATACCACCAATACCACCATAGGAAGAGGTCACATTTGCATTGTTGGTGCAATTGGAGATGGTACCGCTTATAATCATACGACCTACAATACCACCTACACCGTCATGACCTATGACGGAACCGCCAACTGTAATGTGATCTGCTGTTGCGTTATTTACCATCATACCGATAGCACCGCCGGCCAAATCACTGTTAGTAACATTAATATTGACATTTGTTAGACTCAGGTTTTTGACAGTACCACCATCCACCACACCAAACAAACCAACTGCATAGTCTTTGCTGCTGGCAGATGTGATGGTTAAGCCTGAAATAGTATGATTTTTGCCATCAAAAATGCCCTTAAAGGCATTGTCGCTGTAGCTTTTACCATTGCGGGTACCTGTGCCGACTGGTGTCCATTCAATATCAGATAAATCAATATCACCTGTAAGCTCTACATATTTTCCTTCATATGTATTTCCGCTGTTTACACCATCACGAAAAGCTTTTAAATCATCAAGAGTGTTTATAAAATATAAGCTTTTCTCTGTGCTCTCGCCGCTGATACCACTTTCTTCATCTGCAAAAGCCACTGTTCCAAAAGAACTTAAAACAAGCAAAAATGAGAGAATAAGTGATAAAATTCTTTTTGCTTTCATAATTAGTCTCCTTTCAAATGTTAAAACTATTATTGCCAAAATCTATAATAAACAGCGTATGCTGTGAATTTTCAATATGATTTATAAATCCAGTATTGATACTATTCTTTTATGCAAATTATCAAGAAGCATTTGTGCAATGTCTTTATCATCCCACACAACATAGTCAATAACAACGGATATTATTGTGTAGATAAAAACATTTGCCTGAAGCTCACTGCAGCCAAACCTTTTCATAAGCTCTGATGCATATTGCTTGTAGAACACTCTGAACCCTCTTGACCTTCCCCTCATACGCTCGCCATAGATGGGGCTTGTGGTAATCTGAACCGCCAAACGAAGCTCCAGCTTATATTTATCAACCTCATCAAGAAAAGATTTAAAATATGTGTCGATGTCCTTTGTGTGGTTAAAGGTGTAGATGAAAAGTGCATCCACAACCTTGGAAAGACCATATTTTCCGGCGCTTATCCATATTTCGTCCTTATTTTCAAACCAATGATACAAGCTGCTTTGAGAAAGTCCCGTTTCGCGGCAAAGCTCACCAACAGAGGAATCAGATAAGCCATTTTTTAAAAGATACTCCCAGGTCTGCTCAACAATATCTGCTTTTTTATTGCTTTTATCGTTCATCTCAACCTCTTCTCCTATACCGCACAAAATTATTTATGTAATGCTCATTACCTGTAATGGTCATTACATAAATTAGTCAAAAAAATATGCCCTATCACATTTTCTGATAATTGATAACAACATAATTTGTATTATGTGGTAAAGACATACTCATTCGGATTAAGTTTTATTTATATTTTAAAATAAACCCGCTATGGGGCTAATTTTTTTCATTGCTATAAGACCGAGTGCGTTGCAAATTTACCAATCGGCCTACTTTGTTGTATGAATTTTTAGTGATAATGGCAGAAATGGTTAGTTTATTTACAAATTATATTGACAATATATCTGTAAAATGATAATATAAGCTTGTTCATTCTATGTAGATAGTTATGCTCTTACCACATAATACAAATTATGTGGTTTTTTTATTTTGTCAGCACCTGAGAAGACCCAATCTCTGAATTTGCTGTCTGCAGTTGTCGCCATTTTCCATTGTATAAATTCGAGTGGTATTTACGCTTGAATGTCCCAATATATCAGCCAGACGCACAATGTCTTTTTCTATGCTGTAGTATGTTCTGGCAAAAAGATGTCGAAGGTTATGAGGAAAAACCTTGCTGCTCTCAACCTTTGCATCCTCGCAAAGACTCTTCATCATCTTCCATATATTGCTCCTGTCAAGAGGCTTGCCTGTTTTTGTTATAAAAACTGCACCCCTTGATATTTTTTTGCTCTTTGCATAGCGTTTAAGAAGCTTGCATAGAGCTATCGGGAGAAACACCTGCCGCATTTTTCCCTTGCATTTTATTATTGCAGTTTGCTTATTTAAAGCTTCAACAGTTATAAATTTTAATTCCGAAACTCTCAGTCCGCAGGAGCAGATGGTTTGCATCAGAAGATTTAACTGCTCATTGTTTTTTCTTTTGGCTGCCTTAATAAGCCTTTCATATTCGTCCTTTACAAGCTCTTTATCTTTGGCTGAAAATATCCGCCGCTGTATTTTTAATGATTTCACCTTTAAATCAAACCATTTGTTATATTCAAAAAAATGATTGATAGAAGATAACATCGAATTGGTGCTTGATGGTGCAAAGCAGGATAAAATATAGTTTTTATATTCCAGAACAGTTTCCTTTGTTAGTTTCTTTCCCTGTGACCACTCAAAA
The DNA here is from genome assembly GCA_045644205.1 of Clostridia bacterium. Lineage (GTDB taxonomy): Bacteria > Bacillota > Clostridia > UMGS1810 > UMGS1810 > RGIG1828. Next base: position 35,660 of record JAZRGM010000017.1, read on the forward strand.
AACGCCCTTACATCACGGATGTATTTTTCTATGGTGCTTGGCGCTTTTTCCTCCTGCATAAGATAGGTTTTAAAATTATTTAACAGCTCATTTGTTATTTTTCTTTCCATATAGCTTAGCTCCCTTTAATTTATTAAACATCTATATTTTGCTACAAATGAAACGCTTTAATCATTTTATTCTCCAAAAGCAAAAAGACGGTATAAGAAAATTCTTATACCGTCTGCTTGTTTAATTTTATTATTCAGCTGTGAAAGGAAGAAGAGCGATGTGTCTTGCTCTTTTGATAGCTATTGTAAGCTGTCTCTGATGCTTAGCACAGTTACCGCTGATTCTTCTGGGAAGAATTTTAGCTCTTTCAGAAACATATCTTCTGAGTTTTGCTATATCCTTATAATCAATTTCCTGAATTTTATCTGCACAGAAAGCACAAACTTTTCTTTTTGGTTTTCTGCGGAATGTCTTTTCTTCAGCCATTTTTATTACCTCCTTTAATTAATTAGAAGGGCAGGTCGTCATCTGCTGCCGGCATAGGCATAAAGCCATCATTTGCTTCAAATGTTGTTTCGGCTGCCGGTTTGGATGGGGCGAATGTATTGTCTGCTACGGGGGCAGAATCGTTTGATGATTTGCTGTCAACAAAATGAATTTCATCTGCTGCAACTTCTGTTACATAAACTTTCTGACCGTCTTTATTATCGTAGTTTCTGGTTTGAATACTGCCTACAACGCCTACCATGCGTCCTTTAGCAAAATATTTTGCTAAAAAATCTGCCTGCTGTCTCCATGCAACACAGTTTATAAAATCTGCGTCGTAGCCGCCTTCTGCATTTTTGAAGCGGCGGTTAACAGCGATAGAGAATGAGCAAACGCTAACACCGTTTGCTGTTGTTCTTAATTCGGGGTCTCTTGTGAGTCTACCAACAAGAATTGCTTTGTTCATAACCTTGTCACCTCGTAATTATTTTCTGATAACGATAGTTCTTAAAACACCGTCGGTGATGTTATAAATTCTTTCGAGTTCGGTGATGAATTCTGCTTCGCTTGCGAAATTAACTAAAACATAGTAACCTTCTGTTTTATAGTCAATTGGGTAAGCAAGGCGTCTTTTGCCCCATACATCCACAGACTCTGTTGTGCCATTGGCAGCGATGAGAGATGTGAATTTTTCGGAAATAGCATTTATTTCCTCTTCAGATAAAGACGCATCGATAACAAAAATAGTTTCGTAGTTGTTCATAACTTTTTCCATTATGCTTTACCTCCTTATGGACTTGGGCCCTGTTTTTTCAAACAGAGCAAGGAACTTTTGGAAATCCAAAAGCCTGCTGAAAAAATATCGACCTGAAATCAGCCTTATTATTATAATATATTAAAATCCCTTTGTCAAGTAAATTTTATCCAAAAAATTGGTCTTTAATATTATCTCTTTTTTGTATATTTACTGTGCGTTTATTTTAAGTAAAAGGTGATAAGGAATAGTGAATAAGTTAAGTTGATTTTCGCCTTTAGGCGAAAATCTTCCATACCTATTCCATCTTCACTATTACTTCTTCCCTTTATTGTTTACCAAACATCGTGTTCGGTAAACAATAATTCAGCATATCGCATCTCCTCTGTCTTCAACAACTCTGTAGCCTGCATCAGCCACAAGCTTCTTTAAAATGGCAAGGCTTTCCGCTGCTTCGGAGCCTGAATATGCTTTGTTATCATAAAGATTATATTTCGCTCTTACCCCTTGCGGCGAAAGATTTGGCATCACAACATTTGCTCCTGCCTTAAGGCCAAGCTCTCTGCCCTTGGGAGAAATTGAGCTAAGAGCTGTGGTGGATGGGATAAGTGCCTTTGGAAACATTAAGCGAAGAAGGGAAATCATTTTAAGGGTTAAATAAAGGCTACCGCTTTTTTCGTTTTTAAAGGGTGTGTCTTTATGGAAAATAAAGGGACCAATGCCTATCATCTGAGGCTGAAGCTCTTTTAGAAAGAGTAGGTCCTCTGCCAAATTTTCAAAGGTCTGGAAAGGCGAACCCACCATAAATCCGCTTCCCACCTGATAGCCTAATTCTTTAAGATTATAAAGGCATTTTTTTCTTTCTGAAAGCTTCATATCTTCGGGATGAAGCTTAGCGTAGTGAATATCGTTTGCAGTTTCGTGCCTTAAAAGGTATCTGTCGGCTCCGGCACGCTTTAAGGCTTTATAGCTTTCATAGCTTCGCTCACCCAAAGAAAGGGTTACTGCGCAATCGGGATATAAAGATTTTATTTCATATATAACGGAGCACATAAATTCATCGGTGAAATAATTATCTTCTCCGCCCTGCATAACAAAGGTGCGAAAGCCAAGGTCGTAGCCTTCCTTGCAGCAGGAAAGAATTTCTTCTTTATTAAGGCGATAACGCTCGGCAAGCTTATTGCCAGCTCTTAGTCCACAATAAAGGCAATTATTTTTGCAATAGCTTGATATTTCAATAAGCCCTCTTATATACACCTTGTCGCCATAGTTTTCACGGCGGATTTTGTCGGCAGCTTCATAAAGCCCGGTGTCGTCATTTTCCTGAGATATTAAACCGACAAGCTCTTCTTTATTTAAGGAAGAAATATTTAAAAAATCTTTCATAAAATTTCCTTTCCGTCATTTTGAAATCTATCTAAAAACGAATGTTCTTCTCCGGCTTGCTTATAGCCTATTAAGGTATCGAGAGAAACATTGTGAAGGCTTTTGAAAAGATTCTGCTCCACATCGGGATTCTGCTTTTTAACAGCCCTTATAAGCTCTTTTATTTCCTGACGCTTTGATAAATTTTCATAGTCGCCCCTTTTTTCAGCTTCTTCTGTGAATCTGCAGGCACAGCGCAAAAATTCGAGACCATTATATTTTGCCCAGGATATTATATCGTCTTCAAGTATGCAGTAGAGCGGTCTTATCAGTTCCATTCCTTCAAAATTGGTGGATTTAAGCCTTGGAAGCATACCCTGAATCTGACTGCCATACATCATCCCCATGAGGGTTGTTTCTATAACATCACTCATATGATGACCAAGAGCTATTTTATTGCAGCCAAGTTCCTTTGCATGAGCATATAAAAAGCCTCTTCTCATCCGCGCACAAAGATAGCAAGGAGATTTTTCCACAGAGTTTGCCACATCAAATATATCCGATTCAAAAATTTTTATTGGAATATTAAGTAGGGCGGCATTATCTTCTATTCTTTGCCTGTTTTCCTTATTATATCCCGGATCCATAACCATAAATTCCAATTCAAATGGCACATCTGTCACCATTTTTAGTTGCTGCATAAGCTTGGCAAGAATCATCGAATCTTTTCCGCCCGAAATGCAAACAGCTATACGGTCTCCTTCCTGAATGAGCCTGTAGCGCTTTATGGCCGCAATAAAGGGATTCCATATTTCTTTTCTGTATTTTTTTATAAGACTTCTCTGAGCAAGAGTTGCTCTGTCTAATTCTCGCATATAATTCTCCTTACGGTTTTATTGGCTAATTATATCATTGAGACAGCTAAAAGTCAAACTGCGTAATTCTGTTTTCCCCGTAAAAATACCCGTCGCAGATTTTTTGGGGACGGGTATTTTGCTAATTAATTATTTGTTATTTTTTTGCAGATAATATCTCCCATTTCTCTGCACCCAAGCTGTTTGCATTTTTTTCTTTCTTCTTCATCCGAAGGCATAATATCTGCGGTGCGATAGCCTTCATCAAGAACCATGCCCACAGCCTTTTCTATTGCATCTGCTTCCTTTGCCATATCAAAGCTATAGCGAAGCATCATGGCAGCAGAGAGAATTGTGCCTATTGGATTTGCAATGTTTTTCCCTGCAATGTCGGGAGCCGAACCATGAATGGGTTCATAGAGTCCGCAAGAAGTTCTTCCAAGGCTCGACGACGGAATCATACCGATAGAACCGGTTATCTGTGATGCTTCGTCGGATAGAATATCACCAAACATATTTTCTGTTACTACAACATCAAACTGAGCCGGATTTTTAACAATCTGCATAGCACAGTTGTCAACAAGCATATCGGAAAGCTCAACATCGGGATATTCCTCTGCCAGGCGGTGCATAACCTTTTTCCAGAGTCTTGAAGAATCAAGGACATTGCTTTTTTCAACGGAGCAAAGCTTTTTGTTTCTCTTTTGAGCAGTTTCAAAGCCTATTCTTCCTATTCTTTCTATTTCTTCTTCATTATAGGTTAAAACATCTATCGCTTTTTGCTGTCCTTCCTCGGAAACTGTGGTATGCTCACCAAAATAGATTCCGCCTATAAGCTCACGCACAATTATAAAATCTATCCCTTTTTCCACAATTTCCTTTTTTAACGGAGAGCTTTGGGCAAGCTGAGGCCAGATTTTTGCAGGGCGGTTGTTACTGTAGACCCCCATCCCTGCGCGAAGCCTTAAAAGTCCTTTTTCGGGGCGTTTATCCCCGGGAACGCTATTCCATTTTTCTCCGCCGACAGCACCTAAAAGAACGCTGTCGGATTCAAGACATCTTCTGAGCATTTCTTCGGGGAGAGGGTCGCCATATTTATCTATGGCACAGCCTCCCATATCAACATCAGTATAGATGAAGTTGTGACCGTAGATACCGGCAACTGCATCCAACACCTTAACTGCTTCATTTATAATTTCGGGGCCAATTCCGTCACCGCGGATAATGGCTATACTTTTGTTCATGTTATCAAGTCCTTTCTAAATTATTGTTTATCGCTCGATGCGATAAACAATAATTAAAGTAATAGGTAATAAGGAATAGTGAATAAGTTAGGTTGATTTTCGCCTTTTGGCGAAAATCTTCCATACCTATTCCCCCTTCACTATTACTTCTTCCCTTTATTGTTTAATCGACGCCAATAGTCCGCCTTTTTTAATAATATTCTGAATAAATTCCGGAAAGGCGCCGGCTTTATAGCTTTTGCCGGTGGTGTGGTTGATTATGATGCCTGTGTCAAAATCAATGCTCACATTATCACCGGCATTAATTTCTTCTGCAGCCTCTTCACATTCCAGAATTGCAAGACCTATATTTATTGCATTGCGATAGAAAATGCGGGCAAAGCTCTTTGCTATAACACAGCTGATTCCCGAAGTTTTTATAACTAGGGGAGCATGCTCTCTTGATGAGCCGCAGCCAAAATTCCAGCCTGCAACCATAATATCTCCACCTGAAACATTTTTCACAAACTCTGCATCTATATCTTCCATACAATGAAGCGCAAGCTCATTTGCATCGGAGGTGTTTAAATATCTTGCAGGAATAATAACATCTGTGTCTACATTGTCACCATATTTAAAAACTTTTCCATTTGCTTTCATTTATATCAATCCTTTAAATACGATATTTACAAAATGCATATGCATTTTGCACCTTTTCTCTTATCTTTTCTCTTTTATCTATTAGTTTGTGTGGATTTATTCACACTTATATGATGTGATATATCCTGTGATGGCGCTTGCCGCGGCAGTGAGCGGACTTGCAAGATACACTTCGCTCTTTACATGCCCCATTCTGCCCACAAAATTGCGGTTGGTTGTGGAGATGCATTTTTCTCCTTCGGCAAGAATACCCATATATCCGCCTAAGCATGGCCCGCAGGTTGGTGTTGAAACAACAGCTCCTGCATCTATAAAGGCTGTCACATATCCTTTTTCCACACAATCACGATACACCTGCATTGTGGCAGGAATAATTATGCAGCGCACTGCGTCAGCTACCTTTTTACCTTTTAAAACCCTGTATGCCGCTTCCATATCTTCCATTCTGCCATTTGTGCAGCTGCCAATAACGACCTGGTCGATTTTTATATGGGTAAGCTCATCGGCATTCTTTGTGTTTTCCGGAAGGTGGGGGCAGCTCACGGTGGGAGTGATGGAGGAAAGGTCAATATCTATAATACTTTCATACTCTGCATCTTCATCCGCTTCATATATAACAGGCTCACGCTCTGTGCGGTCTTTCATATATGCCATTGTAATATCATCCACAGGGAAAATACCATTTTTTGCCCCTGCCTCTATTGCCATATTGCATATACAAAGGCGGTCATCCATAGAAAGACTGCCAACTCCCTCGCCTGAAAATTCCATGCTTTTATAAAGAGCCCCATCAACACCGATTTTGCCTATTATGGTGAGGATAACATCCTTTCCGCTGCAATTTGGGGAAAGCTTTCCTGTGAGATTGAATTTTATTGCAGATGGCACCTTAAACCAGGCATAGCCTGTTGCCATTCCGGCTGCCATATCTGTGCTGCCGACGCCTGTGGAAAAAGCGCCGAGGGCACCGTAGGTGCAGGTGTGGCTATCGGCACCTATGATGCAATCACCTGCTGTTACCACACCCTGCTCAGGCAGAAGCGCATGCTCAATACCCATTTTGCCCACATCATAAAAATGACTTATGCATTTTTCGCAGGAAAACTCTCTGCACTGCTTCGACTGTTCTGCGGCTTTTATATCTTTATTTGGCACAAAATGGTCGAGAACAATTGCTATTTTGTCTTTGTCAAAAACATTTTTAAAGCCATTTTTCTTAAATTCATTAATAGCCACAGGAGTGGTTATATCATTTCCAAGCACAATATCAAGCTTTGCATTTATAAGCTGACCTGCCTGCACAGATTCAAGACCTGCATGGTGGCAGAGTATTTTTTGTGTCATCGTCATTCCCATATTGATTACTCCTTATTCATTTTGTTAAATGCCGCAAGAAGGGCATCGGCGCTGGCATGGATAATATCGGTGTTGGTGCCTGCACCCCAGAACATCTTTCCGCTTTCGTCGGTTATGCCGATATATGCAGCAGCCACACTCTTTGAACCGTCGCCCTCTTCCTGCATACTATGTTCACTATATTTTTTGAGGATGTAGTTTTTGCCTGTGAATTCTTTAAGAGCATTGCTGACAGCATCTAAAGAACCATTACCAAGGGCGCGGACTGTGGTCTCAATGCCGGATTTATTAAATATAATTTCTGTTTCCACTCCGCCCTCTTTGCGATAAAAATGCATATCGGAAATTTTGAGGGGTGATTTGTGGATAAAATAGTTTTCTTTAAAGATTTCAAGTATTTCATCAACCTTGAGTTCTCTGTGTTCATGGTCGGAGATGCTCTTGCAAAGATAGCTTAAGTCTTCCCTCATCTTAGATGGCAGGCTGTAGCCATAGGTCTGCTCTAAGATATAGCCTATGCCGCCTTTGCCGCTCTGAGAATTAACTCTTATAACATCGGCATCATAGGTGCGGCTTATATCCCTTGGGTCTATGGGAATATACGGTACAGACCAGGTTCCCACATCCGTTTCCTCGCGGTATTTCATACCCTTTGCAATAGCATCCTGATGGCTGCCTGAAAATGCCGCAAAAACAAGAGCGCCGGCATAGGGGCTTCTTTCATACACCTGCATACGGGTACACTTTTCATATATCTCAACCAGATGGGGCATATCGGAAAAATCAAGTCCGGGGTTAACTCCATGGGAATACATATTCATAGCTAGGGTTATGATGTCAACATTGCCTGTTCGCTCACCATTTCCAAAGAGTGTTCCTTCCACTCTGTCGGCTCCTGCGAGAAGGGCAAGCTCTGTGTCGGCAACGCCTGTGCCGCGGTCATTATGAGGATGAAGAGAAACGGTTACATGCTCACGGTATTTTAAATTCTCACTCATATATTCAACCTGAGAAGCATACACATGGGGCAGACTCATTTCAACAGTTACGGGAAGATTTATTATAACATTATTATCCTCCGATGGCTCAAGCACATCCAAAACTGCATTGCAAACCTCTAAGGCATACTCAGGCTCTGTGCCTGTGAAGCTTTCGGGGGAATATTCAAAGCGGAAATTCCCTTCATATTCGGAAGCAAGCTTTTTAACAAGCTTTGCACCCTCTATGGCAATTTGCTTTATTTCTTCCTTTGATTTTTTGAAAACCTGTTCTCTCTGTGCCACAGAGGTGGAATTATAAAAATGAATTATAGCATTTGGCGCACCCTTGCAGGCATCAAAGGTTTTGCGGATAATATGCTCCCGTGCCTGAGTTAAAACCTGAATAGTCACATCGTCGGGAATCATATTGTTGTCAATAAGAGTTCTTAAAAATTCATATTCTGTTTCGGAAGCAGCAGGAAAGCCAACTTCTATTTCCTTAAAGCCAACCTCCAATAAAAGCTTATAAAACTCAAGCTTTTCTTCAAGATTCATTGGAATAACAAGGCTCTGATTGCCATCTCTCATATCAACGCTGCACCATATGGGAGGTTTTTCGATATGGTCTTTTTCTGCCCATTTGTTATAACCCTTTGGTGCCGGGAAATATCCCACACCGTATTTTTTGCTGTCCATCATAAAATTTTCCTCCTTTTTTGTCAGAAATTTTGAGATGGATTTTTAAAAAACAAAACCCGTCTCAAAATAAATTTTGAGACGGGTGCATATTACACTCGCGGTACCACTCAAATTGCATCGGATAACCCGACACCACTTCAGGCTCTGACAAGCCCTTTTGCACTAACGCAGCACACTCGGAAGAAACTACTTAAGACCTATTCAATAATCACAATTTCAACCAAGTGATTTTGTAGGGAACGCCATTTATGCGTTCCGTACGGAATGGATAAATCCATCCCCTACATAATGCGACTATTGAGGCAACTATTTCACCTCTTCAGCTCAGAAGGGAGAGTTATTGCAGCATCCGCTATCAGCTTTCACCAACCGCTGACTCTCTGGAGCTTTCTCTGCAAAACATTCTTCGTCATAGCTTTTAAAAATTTATTAAATTTGATATAGATTATAGCACCGTTTTTTTTATTTGTCAATAAAAATTATCTGATTTCGTTAAGGAGCTTTACCATTCCCTCAACAACAATATCATCACCGCCGGGCTTTAAGGAAGAACCTCTTGCCTCATAGCCGCCTTCTGAATATGCTTTACGGGTGGGGATATAGCCACCGGCGCTGTTTGTTAAGCAGCACAGAACTGTTTCGCCAAAGGGTGAACCTTCGCAGATTCTTTCGCCGATTTCTGTAAAGGGTTCGCCGCCGATACCTGCAAACACAAGGTCACCAATCTTTATCGCCGAAAGGAAGAAATCAAAAGATTCAGGACCATTTTCAAGCTTAACAATACGCTTTGCCTCGGCAACAGCTGTGGTTAATTCCATTTCTTTAAAAGGAAGCTCACTTGCTCTTCCGGCAACATAGAGATCGTAAATATGCTTTGCTTCTTCAATGCGGTCATTTTCCTGATGTGAAGGAAGAACAACCTTGCCAAAAGCATAGGATATTTTATCGGTTTTAATTTCTTCTGTTATGGAATAAACAGAAAGAGCAGCACCTGCTATAATTCTTGCCATATGCTCTGCGTGTTCATTACTTCTTGGAACACCGTCAAAGTCTATTTTGGAAATTGCGGCTTCGCCCTTTGTGGGAGCCACATTAACATGGTTAACATCGCCCTGACAGCCTAAAAGGAACATACATTTTGTTCCTGCAACTGCACTTTCCATAATATCGCAAACATAACCCATGTAATCGGCGCTTATGTATTCTCCGCCCACAGAGTCGGGGTGAGTTCCGAAATTAATCATAACAATATCGTCGGCATCTTCTCTTTTGATTTTAATAAGCTTAACTGTTTCGTTGGGAGTACCGAGGGCATGGTCGATGTTGGGGTTATTAACGCCGGGATTTGTCTGCACTCCGCCGTCCTTCATGCGGTAGCGACGGATAAATGAAATGTTTTTTGCCTGAGAGGAAGCCGTTTCAACCTTAGCATCTTTAAGGTCTGCCACAGCATACACTGCCGCATCTCTCACAGATGCAATCAGAAATTCATCGTAGCTTTCGCTACTTTGCTTATCTGATGCAAAGTCTTTTCCAACTAGAGGGCCTGTGTGGGTATGGGAGCAATTAATAAAAATAGCTTCTTCGCAAATACCTGTTGCATCTTTAATTGCTTTTTTAAATGCATCATAATATTTCTGAGCAATGACACAAAGGTCAACAGCAATAATAACTGCCTTTTTTTCGCCGTCGTCAAAGGCTGTGGCTCTTGCATAGAGGCTGTCGTGGATACCCTTTACAAATCTTTCTTCATAATAACCAACAATGGGGGCGCCATATGGTGGGTTTATGCATACTTTTGAAAATCCTGCTTTCATAAAAACATCTCCTTAAATTATTATCCTTATTTTATCACTAAAAACACCATTGTCAATAAAAAATGGAGAAAAATACCCGAAATAACAAGTTTTTTCTCCAATTTCACTAATTCTATTTATTCGTAGTCCACAACATCAACCCAGGAAAGAAGAAATTCTCTTTCGTCTTCATTTCCCTTAACCGACTGAGAAGCCGCAACTATCGGCATCCATTTCTGAACATACTGCCTTGCTGTGTCGCTTTTTTTGCAGAAGGTGTCGAGGTAGGCCCCGGCGGCTACCTGGTCGCCGCCGAGACAGAACAAAAGGTAGGTTCTCGCCGCATCTGCAGAAGCATTGCCCTGAGTTGCGTGAGCCCAGTCTATAATATATGCTTTTCCATCGGGAGTTATGATTATATTTGAAGGATTAAAATCACCATGGCAAACCTTTGTGTGCTTTGGCATCCCCTCCAATCGGGTGTGTAGCTCATAGCGGGTTGTGGCATCCAAGGAGGCTTCACTTATTTTTCGGTTCATTTTATCCTTGAGCTTATTTAAAAGAGGGGATTTTTTGGAATGAACCTCAAGCTGAAGGTCAACAAGGAGTTCTATATACTCCTGTTTTTTTTCGGGGTTTTCTTCCATAAGCTGAGCCATGGTTTTTCCTTCTATAAATTCTGTGACGATTGCCCATTTGCCATCTGTCATTGTTATTTCTAATATTTTTGGAATATTGAGTCCTGTTTCTTCTATTCTTGCCTGATTAAGGGATTCATTCAGCACATCGGCCTTGGAATAATGCTCATCAAAAACCTTTATGCATCTGTCACCGTCGCGATAGATTATCTTATTTTTTCTTTTTGCAATAACAATATCAAAATTCATTTTTTCTTCCTCTCTTTCTGCCTTAATTCTTTTTGCCATAATATGCATTAAGATACATCTGCTTTATTTCTGCCATAAGAGGATATCTCGGATTAGCACCCGTACACTGGTCGTCAAACGCCTGCTCTGTCATTTCATCTAAATTGTCAAGGAAGGCTTTTTCATCTATTCCATAATCTTTGATGGTTTTCTTTATGCCAAGCTTTTCTTTTAGCTCATTTATTGCATTAATAAGACCTTCAAGCTTTTCTTCGTCATTCTTACCGCCAATTCCGAGATAATCTGCGATTTCGGCATAGCGGCTGAGGGTGTGGGGGTGGTCATATTGCGAAAAAGTTCCCATTTTAACAGGAGCTTCGCTGCTGTTGAAGCGAAGAACCTCTTCTATCATAAGTGCATTTGCCACGCCATGGGGCAGATGGTGGAAGGCTCCGAGCTTATGAGCCATAGAATGACACACTCCAAGAAAGGCGTTTGCAAAAGCCATACCAGCCATGCAGGCAGCATTTGCCATTTTTTCTCTTGCTTCCACATCGGTCTGACCGTTTTCATAGGCTCTTGGGAGATATTCAAAAATTATCTTTAACGATTTTAATGCCAGAGAATCGGTATAGTCGGTTGCAAGCATTGCAGCATAGGCTTCAAGAGCATGGGTTACAGCATCTATTCCTGATGCCGCTGTGAGAGATTTTGGAGCAGACATATGAAAATCAGTATCAATAATTGCCATGTTTGGCATAAGCTCATAGTCGGCAAGGGGATATTTTATTCCTGTGGTCTCATCGGTGATAACAGCAAAGGGAGTAACCTCGGAGCCTGTGCCGGCAGAGGTGGGGATAGCAATAAAATATGCCTTTTCGCCCATTTTCGGGAAGGTATATACTCTTTTTCTTATATCTATAAATCTCATAGCCATATCCATAAAGTCGGCTTCGGGGTGTTCATAGAGTACCCACATTATTTTTGCCGCATCCATTGCAGAGCCGCCGCCTATGGCGATAATGGTATCGGGCTTGAAGGCTGCCATCTGAGCTGCTCCGTTTCGGGCATTTAATAAGGTAGGATCAGGCTGAACATCAAAAAATGTGCTATGGCATATTCCCATTTCATCGAGCTTATCGGTGATGGGTTTGGTATAGCCATTTTCATAGAGAAAACTATCTGTAACGATAAATGCTCTCTTTTTGCCCATAACATTTTTAAGTTCGTCAAGAGCTGTGCCAAGACAGCCTTTTTTGATATATACCTTTTGAGGTGCGCGGAACCAAAGCATATTTTCCCTTCTTTCAGCCACAGTTTTAATATTTAAAAGATGCTTAACGCCAACATTTTCTGATACCGAGTTGCCGCCCCAGGAACCACAGCCCAGGGTTAACGAAGGAGCAAGCTTGAAATTATAAAGGTCGCCTATGCCGCCATGAGATGACGGAGTGTTAACAAGGATTCGGCAGGTTTTCATTCTTGATGCAAATTTATCTATTTTTTCCTGCTCTGTTATTTCATTCAGATAAACAGAGGATGTGTGACCAAGGCCGCCATCTTCTATAAGCTTTTCTGCTTTGGAAAGACAGTCGTCAAAATCCTTTGCCCTATACATTGCCAGAACGGGAGAAAGCTTTTCATGGGCAAATTCTTCTGAAAGCTCGCAGGATTCAACCTCACCAATTAGGATTTTTGTCCCTTCAGGAACGCTTACCCCTGAAAGAGATGCAATTTTCTCCGCTGTCTGACCAACTATTTTTGCATTAAGAGCGCCATTTATGATGATTGTTTTTCTAACCTTTTCGGTTTCATCTTCGGTAAGGAAATAGCAGCCTCTTTTTATAAATTCCGATTTAACTGCATCATATATGCTATCCGGAACAATAACCGACTGCTCAGATGCACAAATCATGCCATTATCAAAGGTTTTGGAATGAATGATGGAATTTACTGCAAGGATAATGTCGGCACTTTCGTCTATTATTGCAGGAGTGTTTCCTGCGCCAACTCCAAGAGCAGGCTTACCGCTTGAATATGCCGCCTTAACCATTCCGGGGCCGCCTGTGGCAAGGATTATGTCGGCTTCCTTCATAACTGTGTTTGTCATATCAAGACCGGGAACATCTATCCAGTCGATAATGCCCTCGGGAGCGCCGGCTTTTACTGCCGCTTCAAGAACAAGGCTTGCAGCTGCAATGGTGCTGTTTTTGGCTCTTGGATGGGGAGAAATTATGATGGCGTTTCTTGTTTTGAGAGCAAGAAGACATTTAAAGATAGCTGTGGATGTGGGATTGGTTGTGGGGATAACCGCTGCAATAACGCCTATCGGTTCTGCTATTTTTTTAATGCCTGAGGCTTTATCTTCTTCAATAACGCCGCAGGTTTTTGTGTCTTTATAGGCATTATAGATATATTCGGAAGCATAGTTATTTTTAATAACCTTGTCTTCCACAACGCCCATTCCTGTTTCTTCAACTGCCATTTTTGCAAGAGGAATTCTTGCTTTTGTCGCAGCGGATGCCGCGGCCAAAAAGATTTTGTCAACCTGCTCCTGAGTAAAGGTTGCAAAAATCTTCTGAGTCTTTTTTATGCGGACTATGGCTTCTTCAAGCTTTTCAACGCTGTCTATGATGCCACATGCTTTTTTAACCATTTTCTTTTCCTCCCGGATATTAAATCTGTTTTATTATATTCACAAATCGAGATTTCGTTAAAATTTTAACATTGTTTTAAGCTTTTGTGAATTCTCAAAATGTTAAAAGGGCTTATCAAAATTGATAAGTCCTTTTAGACAAACGAAAATGGACGCAGACGAGGAATCACGAAGCAGGCAGTACGATGGTACGGCAATGAGTGATGACGAAGTAAGCAAAGCGCCTGTAATTCTGGTTTTTGGCATACCTGCCAAAAACAACATATATAAAAGCCTACCATCAAAACTTACTTTATTTCTGATGATAGGCTTTGTTTATTATTTGCGCTTTGCGATGCGTTCTTTTTCGGCAGTCTGTTTTATATAAATATTTTTTCTTTTGACTGTTTTAGCTCTGCTATAAATCGTTTGTCAAGCTCTGTCAGCTTGTAGCCCGATTTATATATAAGAAGGTCTTTATATATTTTCTTATTCTCAACGCATTTTTTCTGCACAAGACCATATCTTTCCAGCATGCTTTCGGGAGTTGGCGAAACCCACATAAATGTTTGGGGATTTTTTGCCAGAAGCTCAAACTGACTCGCCCTTTCAAAAATAAAAATTCTCCGGCTGATGTTGTCGGGAAGCTCCTCCTTCACAACCTTTGACACAGGCATCGAAGGAACATACGGGTCGGCATGGGCAATTTCAATGTAGCCTGTAAGGTCATCAAAGGTGATGTTTTCTTTTTTGGCAAGGGGATTATCCCTGCCCATCATAAGAAGATATGAAAATTCTGTCACAAGTTCCCACTCAAGCCCCTTTTCTTCAAGCATGGCTTTAAAATATTTGTCGTAGTTTTCAGCGTATCTTATAATGCCAAGCTTATAGTCGTGATTTTGCATATTGCTTATTGTGCGCTGAGAGTTTGTCTCTTTGTAAAATATTTCGGCAGGCTCTTCGGAGAGGGATTTTGAAAATTCTGAAAATGCATCGGAAATATAGCATGCGCGGGGAACCGATATGGAAAACTTTTGCTTATTTGGTAAGCCCTCTTTATAGAATTTTTCAACCTGGTCTATCTGATTTAGTATTCCTCTTGCATAGCCTATAAATTCTTCCCCTTCGGGAGTTAAGCTCATTCCCTTTGCTGTTCTTTCAAAAATATTTATGCCGATATCTGATTCCAGCTCCTTTATGGAGCGGCTTATATTGGGAACTGCAATAAGAAGCACCTCTGAAGCTTTGCTAAGAGAGCCAAGCCTTGCAACCTCAAGGGCATATTTCATATGGAGTATGTTCATAAAATCACCTTGACCTCATTTTTTATTTTTAATTCCGTCATATCTGCATAGCAGTCAACACAGCAGATATTAACCCCCTTTTTTTCTGCTTCCTTTAAAGCAAGAGCAAATTCGGGGTGAGTGTTTTTGTTGGGGGTAAAGTATCTAACGCCCTCCATCTGTACCACAAAAAAGATATAGGCTTCATATCCTTCATCTATAGCGCTGCAAAGCTCATTAATATGCTTTACTCCCCGCTCTGTTGGCGCATCGGGAAACAAAACAACGCCATCATCTTCAAGGGTAACACCCTTGATTTCAGCAAAAATCTTTTTCTCCTCTGCTTCTATATAAAAATCAAAGCGGGAGTTTTTGTATCTGGCTTCAGGCTTTATATAGCTTATATTTTTAAAATATTTTCCTGCCCACTCGGCAAAAACCTTATTCGGTGCCTGACTGTCCATATTAATAAGCCTTTCACCCTTATAAACGGATATAAGGTCATATTTTGTTTTTCTTTCGGGGTTTGAGCTTTCCTGCACCAAAACCCTTACCCCCGGAATTAGAAGCTCTTTGCATCTGCCGGTGTTTTTAACATGGCATATTTCTTCATTTCCATCTATTTTAATATGTGCAATAAACCTATTGGGGCGGGATAGAAATATCCCTCTTTTTATATTATTATATGTCATTTTATTCCCACTTTTATGATTTTTTATATATTATAACACATCATTATACTTTCTTCAAATTTTCTCGAATTATTGACAAAAACTATAACATTTGATATAATAATAAATGTAGACAATGTTATATTGAGGTGACATTATGGAAATCATAATAAAACAGATAAGAAATCATTTGAATATGAGTCAGACCGAGTTTGCCGATTGGCTTGGTGTATCCTTTGCAACGGTTAATCGTTGGGAGAATGGTCACGCTATTCCGAACAAGCTTGCACAAACAAAGCTTTACGAAATTTGCAGCGAAAAGAAGATTCCGGTTTATGAAATGATTTTAGATAAGATAAAGCAGGCTACGGATAATATCAGTCTGGAGAAAAACAGAATTTTACTTTATCATGGTTCAAAATCAGGTATTGTTGGAGGCATTGCTCCAAAGAGCCGTAAGCAATGTGATTTCGGTATGGGCTTTTATATGGGTACTGATCCAAATCAGCCTCTTACTCTTATTTGTGATTATGAGGAGTCTAAATTTTATATTGTTTCCATTTGCACCGATGCACTTAAAAGCCTTGAGGTTAATACGGATATTGACTGGGCGATGCTTGTAGCATATAACCGGGGCAAGATGGAAAAAATAAAGGATACCGATTTATATAATAAATATCGTGATATGATGACAGACAGGGATTTAATCATCGGCAGTATTGCAAATGACCGAATGTTTTATGTTATAGATAACTTCTTCGTAGGAAATGTTACCGATGTTGCACTTGTAAACAGTCTTTCGGCTCTGCAGCTTGGCAGACAGTATGTAACTGTTTCTCAAAAGGGCTGCGACGCAGTTCGCATTGAAAAGGAAATTCCCCTTTCTTACCTTGAGAAACTTGTTATGAAGGAAGTTGCAGACGAAAACAGAGCAAAGGGCATTTCTCTTGCAAACGATATTTGCAAAAACTATCGCCGAGAAGGTAAATTCTTTGATGAAATCCTTGATGAAGCGAAAGGGGTATAAGAATGATTGATGAATTGCAATTAAAACTTTGTGATATTCAGGGCAGGCTTTTTGAGCTGTCTGCCGAAAAAGGCTATGGCAGTGCAGCATTTATTAAAACCTTTATGACCTCTGAGATTGCCAAGGATTTGGATTCAAAATATAATCGTATGCAATGGGCAGGCGAGGAATATCTGCTTGATGAAATTGTATCAGCAAATCCTGATATAGCATCATCAAATGGAGAGGTCTTTTCTGCCGATGTAATATACTGGATTGGCTACCTCTACCGCTACTGGCATTTCTATACCGGCGAGAGAAGCGTGCAAATTTATAAGCAAGCCCCGGTTGAAACTATGAAAAGAAATTATATGATATTTCATACAATGGATCCTACACTCGCTATTGAGGATTTGAAAGAAATATATGGACAGAATCAATAATGAAATTAAGCTGTTGCTCAATGGGAGTGACAGCTTAATTTTTTTATCTATTATCAAAGTTATATAATTAAAATTCCAAAAAACCAAATGTATTTCTTAAAAGCCTTGACTTTTAATCAAAAGTATGTTAGTATGT